>NZ_CM178725.1:1459883-1767267 GCF_058680895.1 Caulobacter sp. GSs2
CACTGCCTGCGCCAGGCGCGAGACATTGGTGCGGTTCTTCATTCTCAGATCGTTCCAGGTGCCGTCCAGGAACAGAGCCAGCTTCTTAGCCATCGTCATCTCCCCCGAGCCAATGCCATCCACGGTAGCATAACATTGTTATGCCCGCGATGGAGTCGCCGGGAGCCAGAGAGACGCTAGCGCGCTGAGGGCGACAGGCTGGAGAGTGGTGAACCCGCTCCCCGGGCAAACTTGGGGGAAGCCCGGGGAGCGTTATCCGGACGCGGCCGCTGGGGGGATGCGGGCGCGCCCTTGAAGCGGCGCGCTAGACCTTCAGGTCCAGCAGGGCGCCGGTCATGGAGTCGGCGGTCTTGGCCACCGCGACATTGGCTGCGAAATCGGTCTTGGCGGAAACCTGCTCGACCGCTTCCTTGACGAGATCGGTGTCAATCTCGCGCGCGCTCCACGTCGCCGTGCGCTGGGCGCTTTCGGTGAGGCGGTGAGCGGCGGCGGTCATGCCGGCGGCAGCGATGGCGAGGGCCTGCATGGACGAGGCTTTCCTTTGCGATGGAGCCACTCTCCCATCTCGCGGTTAAGCCCTCGCGCAAAAGAAGGGTGAAGATCGCATCAGCCATGTCAGGCCGCGAGAGCCACCCGACGAACCAACATTACAAAACGTTCAGGTCACCCAATCTCGACAAGCCGCTCAGGGCTGGCCAAGGTTCGCCCCTTTCGCGGGACCAGACCCGCCCTGGAGCCTGCTTGATGTCATTTTCGCGCCGCGCCGCTCTTATCAGCGCCGCCCTGCTCATGGTCGCCCAACCCGTCCTCGCCGCGCCGAAGGCCAAGACACCCGCGTCCAGCTTCACGCCGTCGCCCGATGCGATCCGCGCCCACATGACCTTCCTGGCCGATGACGCGATGGAGGGCCGCGAGGCCGGCACCCGCGGCTATGACATCGCCGCCAACTACGTCGCCGCTCAATACGCCCTGCTGGGCGTCAAGCCCGGCGCCGCCAACGGCTCGTACCTGCAGCGTGTGCCGCTGCTGGCCTTCAAGAACGCCAGCGAGGGGTCCATCACCCTGACCGGCGCCGACGGCAAGGAGCAGGCCCTGAAGTTCGGGGAGGACTACCTGCCCAGCGCTCAGGCCCAGACGACCGAGGTCAATGTCTCCGCCCCGCTGGTCTTTGTCGGCTTTGGCCTGGTGGCCCCGGAAAAAGGCCGCGACGACTACGCCGGCCTGGATGTGAAGGGCAAGATCGTCGTCCTGCTGAGCGGCGCCCCGTCCAGCCTGCAGACCGAAGAGCGCGCCCATTACGGCAACGGCAACGTCAAGCGCCTCGAAGCCGCCAAGCGCGGCGCGGTGGGCATCATCACCATGAGCACCGCCAGCGGCGAGAAGCGTCGCCCGTTCGAGCGCGGCGTGGCCGGCTATCGCGAATGGCGCATGACCTGGCGCGACGCCAATGACGTTGGCCACGTGCGCGGCGTCTCGGCCAAAAACCTGGCCGCGATCAGCCACAAGGCCGCCGGCAAGCTGTTCGCCGGCGCCCCGACCTCGCTGGAGGCGGTGCTGGCCGCCGCTGAAACCCCCGAAGGCGCGGTCAAGGGCTTCGACCTGCCGTTCAAGGCCGCCGTGGCCCTCAAGAGCGAGATCGAGAAGCGCGAGAGCAGCAATGTCGTCGGCGTGATCGAGGGCTCTGACACCACGCTCAAGGCCCAGGCCATCATCCTCAGCGCCCATCTCGACCACACTGGCGTCAACACCCACGGTACGGGCGCCGACAAGATCAACAATGGCGCGCTCGACAACGCCTCGGGCATCGCCACCCTGCTGGAGGTCGCCCGCGGCTTCAAGAACGCCAAGACCAAGCCCAAGCGCACCATCCTGCTGGTCGCCGTGACGGCCGAGGAAAAAGGCCTGATCGGCTCGGAATATTTCGCCAACAATCCGACCGTGCCCAAGGCCGACATCGCCGCCAATGTGAACCTGGACATGCCGGTGCTGCTGTATCCGTTCACCGACGTGATCGCCTTTGGCGCCGACCGCTCGACCCTGGGCCCGGCGGTGGCCAAGGCCGCCGGCCGCGTCGGCATCGCCCTGTCGGGTGACCCTATGCCCGAAGAGGGCCTGTTCACCCGCAGCGACCACTATCGCTTCGTCGAGCAGGGCGTGCCTTCGGTGTTCCTGATGACCGGCTTCCAGAACGGCGGCGAGAAGGGCTTCAAGGACTTCCTGGCCACGCACTATCACAAGCCCAGCGACGATCTGAGCCTGCCGATCGACTATGTGGCGGCCGCCAAGTTCGCTCTCGTCAACTACGAGATCGCCCGTGAACTGGCCGACGCCAAGGACCGTCCTGTGTGGAAGACGGGCGACTTCTTCGGCGCGCAGTTCGCGCCGGCGGGCCATCCGTCTGCGGCGAAGTAACTTCCGGCAAGACCGGCATTGACCCAGAGGGCGGCGGAAGAGATTCTGCCGCCCTCATAGCTTTCGAGGCTCGCTTTCCTGTGTCTGTCCGTACCGGCGCCTTCCTGAAGATCGGCGTGATCACGCCGGTGATCATGGTGTTCGACGTGTGGCTGGCCCAGCAGCTGTTCCCCGGCTTCGATCCCGGCGCCCAGTTCATCAGCGAGTTGGGCGGCCCGGCCGCCCCCGCCCCGCTGGTGTTCAATATCGGCATGGTGCTGGCCGGGACGGCCGGCCTGTTCGCCGGGGCCGGCTTCACCCATGCCCTGGAGCATGCCGGCGGGCGTCGCGCGGTCTCGGCCTTCACCGGCCTGTGGGTGGCCCTGACCGGACTGGGGGCGATCTTCGCCGGACTGTTCCACTGGCCCGACGAGATGCACCGCGCCTGCGGGGTGGGCCTGGCCATCCAGTTCGCGCCGCTGTTCACCGCCTGGGCCCTGTGGGGCGTTCCGGGCCACAAGCGCCTGGCCCAGTTCTCGCTGGGCTGGTTCTTTGGCCTGCTGCTGGTGTTCGCCCTGCTGACCGGGGTGTGGAATGTGCGCACCGGCTATGACGTCGGCTACTGGCAGCGTGGCCACGCCTTCCTGGGCCTGCTGTGGCTGGGCATCGCCGCCTGGACCCTGGAGCGCGGCTGGCGGGTGCGGATCGCGCGCGAGCTCGAGGCGATCTCGGCCTGAAATCCGGAAAGGCCTGTCAAAAAAGCCCGCAAACGATGTCGGACTGCGGTCAGGTCGTTCGTCTCTTGTCAGACAGCAGGGCGGTGACCGCCCGGGATCAACATCCGGAGACCTCATGACCCGCTATCTGATAGCCCTGCACCGCCCGGACGACTACGACCCGGCCGCCGCCGAGGACGAGGCGATGCGTCGGGGGATCAGCGCCCTGAACGAGGCGATGGTCGCCGCCGGCGTCAGGGTTTTCGTGGGCGGGCTGCAGGCCCCCGGCCGAGCCCTCTCACTACGTCTCCGGCCGGATGGACAGGTGCAGGTCATGCCCGGACCGTACCTGTCGACCGAGGAGCATGTCGGCGGCCTCTGGGTGCTGGAGGTGGCGGATCTGGATGCGGCTCTGGACTGGGGCCGCAAGGCCGCCGTCGCCTGCCGCGCCCCCGTCGAGGTTCGCCCCTTCCACTGACGGGCCTACTTCCAGGCGTAGTTGAAGCTGATGCTGATCCGCTGTTCGTCGGCCTGGTTGGGCGTCACCTCGTGGCGCAGCCAGCTTTCCCACAGCAGGACCGTACCCGGCTGCGGCTGCACATAGACGAACGGCTGCAGGGTTTCCGGCGCGTCGGTCTGACGGGTGGGCGCGGCCATCATCATCGGCAGGCGCGGATCCTCGAACTTCAGGGCCGAGGCGCCGGGCGGGATGGTCACGTAGACCGTGCCCGAGATCACGCTGTGCGGATGGATGTGGCCGGTGTGCTGGCCGCCCGGATCCAGGATGTTGATCCACAGGCTGTCCATCACCAGCTTGCCGCCGGCCAGGTCGAAGCAAAGCTCCCTGGCGAAGGCGGCGGCGTGCTTGTCGAGCTTCTTCTTCAGGTCGGCGAACAGGCTGTCGCGCTGGGCCAGATCATCCAGCGAAGCGTAGGAGGTGTAGCCCAGATAGCCCTTCTTCTCGGCCCAGGCCTGACCGGCCTCGTCCTCCTCGGCCACCGCGATGCAGGCGTCGTGCAGGTCGTCGATGAAGGTCTCGAAGCCCTTCTCTCCCGAAAGGCTGGCTTGATAGAGCGGGGTGACGAAGAGCGGGCGCGTGGTCATGGAGCGGGTCATAGCGCCCCGCGCGGTTGACGACAAACGGGCATGGGAGGATCATCTCGGCATGGCCGACGGTGAACTGACCCTGACGATAGACGCGGCTCTGGCCCAGCGCATCAAGGCGCGCGCCGAGGCGACGGGTCAGAGTGTCGAGGACCTGGCCGCTAAAGGCCTCGATCTGGTGTTCGGCAATGACCGCGGCTTCAACGACAGCGAGGCGCACTGGAACGAGGTCCAGCGCATCGCCGAAAATACCGAACGCGAGGGCGGCATACCCCTGGCAGACGTGGAGCGCTGGGTCGCATCCTGGGATACCGATAACGAACTGCCCCCACCTGAGCCAAGGCCCAGAACCGCTGGATGAAGGCTGTTGAACTCTCGGCGGAAGCGCGGCGAGACATCCAATACCTGCGAGGCTGGCTTGCAGGTCGTGCACCCGGCTCGGCAAAACGGGCGACCCAAGCGATCATCGCGGCGACCAAGAGCCTCGCAACCTTTCCCGAACGCGGCCGCCTGGTGCGGGACAATCTGAGGGAACTCATCGTTCCTTTCGGCTCTGCGGGCTATGTCCTGCAATACGCCGTGCAGGGAGAGCGCGTGATTGTCGCCCGCGTGTTCCACAGCCTTGAACGTCGCTGAACCGCCCAGACTCGCCTATATGTCCGTCGTGAACGACGACAGCCCCTCCCCCACCGTCCAAGACGCCCCCGCCCTGCGCGGCGCCGACCTGATCAAGGACGAGGCCGCGCGCCTGCCTGACGGGCCCGGCGTCTATCGGATGATCGGCGAGGACGATGAGGTCCTGTATGTCGGCAAGGCCAAGAGCCTGAAGAAGCGGGTGATCCAGTACGCCCAGGGCCGCTTTCACACCAACCGCATCGCCCACATGGTCGACGCCACGCGGTCGATGGTGTTCGTCACCACCCGCACCGAAGCCGACGCCCTGCTGCTCGAGATCAATCTGATCAAGTCGCTGAAGCCGCGCTTCAACGTGCTGCTGCGCGACGACAAGAGCTTTCCCGAGATCATGATCCGCCGCGACCATGACGCCCCGCAGCTGCGCAAGCATCGCGGGGCCCACACGATCAAGGGCGACTATTTCGGGCCGTTCGCCAGCACCTGGGCGGTGAACCGCACGCTCAACACCCTGCAGAAGGCGTTCCTGCTGCGCTCGTGCAGCGACAGCGTCTATGAGGGCCGCGACCGGCCCTGCATGCTGTACCAGATCAAGCGCTGCGCGGCGCCGTGCACGGGGCTGGTCAGTATCCCCGACTATCAGGCCCTGGTGGACCAGGCCGAGGCTTTCCTAAGAGGCAAGTCCCGCGCAGTGATGGCGACCATGGCCGCCGAGATGGAGGCCGCCGCCGAGGACCTGGAGTTCGAGCGCGCCGCCCGACTGCGCGACCGCATCCGCGCCCTTTCCTCGGTGGCCCAGGAAAGCCAGATCAACCCCGAGACCGTGGACGAGGCCGATGTCGTGGCCCTGCACGTCGAGGGCGGCCAGGCCTGCGTGCAGGTGTTCTTCTTCCGGGCCGGCCAGAACTGGGGCAACCGCGCCTACTTCCCCCGCATCACCGGCGCGGCCGAGGAGGAAGGCGTCAGCGAGGAGGCCCAGGCCATGACCGCCTTCCTCGGCCAGTTCTATGACGACAAGCCGATCCCGCGCCTGATCCTGGCCAATATCGAACCCGCAGAGGCTGCCTTGTTGGCCGAGGCCTTCGCCCTGAAAAGCGGCCGCAAGGTCGAGATCGCCGTGCCCCGGCGTGGTGAGAAAGCTGATCTGGTGCAGCACGCCCTGACCAACGCCCGCGAGGCGCTGGGCCGCAAGATGGCCGAGGGCAGCGCCCAGACCAAGCTGCTGGCCGGGGTCGGCGAAGCCTTCGGGCTGGATACCGCGCCCGAGCGGATCGAGGTCTATGACAACAGCCACATCCAGGGCACCAACGCCGTGGGCGGCATGATCGTGGCCGGGCCGGACGGCTTCATGAAGGGACAGTACCGCAAGTTCAACATCAAGAGCACCGAGCTGACCCCCGGCGATGACTACGGCATGATGAAGGAGGTGCTGAAGCGCCGCTTCGCCCGCCTGGTCAAGGAAGAGGAAGGCGGTGACAGCGACAACCGCCCCGATCTGGTTCTGGTCGACGGCGGCAAGGGCCAGTTGGACGCGGCGCTGGAGATCATGGCCGAGCTGGGCGTCGACGACATCGCCGTGGTCGGCGTCGCCAAGGGTCCGGACCGAGATGCCGGCCTGGAACGGTTCTTCATGCCTGACAAGACGCCGTTCATGCTCGAGCCGAAGTCGCCGGTGCTCTACTACCTGCAGCGCCTGCGCGACGAGGCCCACCGCTTCGCCATCGGCGCCCACCGCACGCGCCGCTCGATGGACCTGAAGAAGAACCCGCTCGACGAGATCGAGGGCGTGGGTCCCGGCCGCAAGAAGGCCCTGCTGCACGCGTTTGGCTCAGCCAAGGGGGTCGGCCGCGCGGGGGTCGAAGACCTGCTGAAAGTCGAGGGCGTCAGCCAGGCCCTGGCCGAGCGCATCCACGCCTTCTTCCGCAAGAGCTGAAGCCAGGCCTTGTGACGCGGCCCGGGCGGGCCACATCAGGGGAATGTCCGATCTGATCGCGATCCTGATCACCCTGGCCGTCATCGCCGTTCTGACGCCGGCAGCGATCTGGGGCGTCCGCAACGCCAGGCGCTCAAAACGGGCCATGGCCCCACTGGCCGGCATGATGATGCTGCTGGGCGCCTTCTTTACCGCCGATCCGCCGCCTCCCCCGCGATCGGAATCGATCGCGCGCGAAGAGGAGGACGAGGACGGGGCGGCCGACGGAACGAAGCCAGAGATTTAGGTTTAATCTTGTAATCTTTTACACTTGTCAAACAAGACAGTGCTGCGCACTCTCGCCCGCAGGGATGGGAGAACGCCGATGACGAGACCGGTCTGGGACAAGCCGCGCCGCATGCCGCTGCTGCCGCGCATCCTCTCGGGTGTGATCGTGGTCGCGATCCTGGGCGCGCTGGTGTTCGGCGTCATCGATCTGATGCGCGTGGAAAGCCTCAACGCCACCCTGCCCCCGGCGACGGCCGAGCAGATGCTGGTCGAAAAGCCCAAGGCCCGGGCCGAATGGGGCCATGTGCGGGCCAATCTGAAGACCCGGCTGAACCAGACCAATCCGCTGGATCTGGGCGCGGTCTGGTCCACCCGCACGGGCCGCGTGTGCGGGCTGGTCAACGGCCGGGGCAGCTTCGGCGGCCTCAGCGGCATGGTGCGGTTCTATTCGGTCAACCGGGTCCCGGTCTTCCATCAGGACATCGATCACCTGGAGTTCCAGCACGCCTGGTTCGAGTGCAACCGCGACCGCTGGGTCAGGCTGCGGGAGGGCTCCGAGGAGCCCGGCTTCTGCGGCACCGAACTGGGCAAGCGCCGCTGCTATACCGTGCGGGTTATCGACCGCGTGCGGACGGTGGAAGACTAGAGCATTCCGTCCTGACTGCGTCAGTCCGGAGCTCCAGTTCTTGTTTTAACGCATTTTCTTCACGCGAACCGGAATCCACTTCGCTCGAAAATGCTCTAGAAACCCCGCATCTCGACCGGCTCACGGGCCGCGTCCAGACGGATGGCGATGTCGGCGCGGGGCGGCAGATCGCGGGCGATCCACTCGGTCAGACGCTGATAGTGGGCGACGAAGCGGTCCAGGGCCATCTCGTCCATCGCCAGCCGGGGGTCGCGACCCTGAGCGGCCAGATCGTGACGCAGGCGCTGCTCCTGCTGGCCCCGCCAGGCGCGCACGGTGGCAAAGTCGGGGGCGGTCATCGCGACCAGAAGATCGATCCTGTCGAACAGCGCGCGATAGGGGCCCGCCAGGGCGGCATTCGCAAAGCCCCGCCAGACGCCCGCGGGGTCTTCCTCGCGCTCGAGGGCGTTGACCGGTTCATCAAGGGCCGCCTGCGGCTGGGCCCGGGCGCCCACGCACCAGCCCTCCAGCAGGATCACCTGCGCCGGTCCCTCGAAGGGCTCGAAGTCCGCGACCGGCACCCGATCGTCGGCGGCCTTGTCGAAGCGGGGCAGCAGCACACGGCCCGGAAGGGCCAAAGCATCCAGCACGCTCAGACCCAGCGGGATGTCGTGGGTCCCCGGAACCCCGCGCGTGCGCAGCAGGGGATGGACCGTCCGGCCCAGAACCAGACGCTCTGCGTGGGTCAGATACAGGTCGTCCAGCGACAGATTGGCGGTCTTCAGGCTCTGGCCCCTCAGCAGCCGGGTCACCAGCGCCGTCAGGGTCGACTTGCCGGCGCCCTGCGGCGCGCAGAGGCCGACCACCAGCGGCCTGTCGCGTCCGGCAGACGCTTGGGCGATCCGCGCGGCGAGGGGGATGTGGAGCCGGTCGGCCAGATCGGCGAAGCGCGGCGGCAGTCCCGCCTGCGCCATGAAGGCGGCGACCTCTCTGCTGTCGGGCGCCATGCTCAGAACGGATTGGCCCAGCGCACGGCGTCCGCCGCCGGCAAGGGCAGGGTCGCCTCGAACACCAGCCCCTCGAGCCGGAAGTCGAAGCTGGGCGAGCCTTTCAGTTCCCGACGGATCGAGCTGTCGATCAGCCGCGTGCCAAAACCCGGCTTGCTGGGCGCGGTCACGGCAGGGCCGCCCGTCTCGACCCAGACAAGGGTCAGGACCCGGGTCTGCGGATCGATCCGCCAGTCGATGCTGACCCGCCCGGCCGGGGCCGACAGGGCGCCGTACTTGGCGCTGTTGGTGGCCAGTTCGTGAAACACCATCGACAGGGCCACGGCGGTGTGGGGATCCAGGGAGACAGGCGGCCCCGAATAGGCGATCCGTTCGCCGTGGGCGCGGGTGCAGACGCGCATCAACTCGTCCAGGTCGGCCTTGCTCCAACCGCTGCGGGTCAACAGGTCGTGGGCGGCCGAAAGGGCGATCAGCCGCTCCGTGAACATCTCGACCGGCGCCCCTTCCAGCTTGCCGAACGTCTGGCGCGCCAGGGCCTGAACCGTGGCCAGGGTGTTCTTCACCCGGTGGTTCAGCTCGTTGATCATCACCTTCTGGCGGTCTTCGCGGGTTTTCAGTTCACGGGACGCGACGGCCAGGGCGTCATGGATAGCGGCCACTTCCTCGAGGCTTCGCCCGCTCGGCTCGCCCACCGGCTGCCCCTCGCCGATCGCGCGGGCGGCGGCGACTAGGACGCTCACCTGGCGATTGATGCCGCGCGAGACGAACAGCGCCATACTGATGCCCAACACCAGCAGCAGCCCGAAGACGCCGGTGGCGACGGCGACGGACCGGATCACCGCGCCATCCAGCTCGGCGCGGGGAAGCGCGACGATCAGGGTCCAGCCCGTCTGGGCCGACCGCGTATAGGCCACCACGGTCGGCACGCCTTCGAGCGATACGCTCTTGCCGATACCCTCGTGGGCGCGTTTCAGGCTTTCAATCGTCGCGGCCGGTACGGTGCGACCGGTCCACATGGCATTGTCGGCGGAGCGGGCGATGACCTTGTAGTTGCTGTCCACCAGGGTGGCGATCCAGCCATCGGGAACACGCTGCTGGCGGAAGACCGACGTGAACGAGGCGGCCTCGACCACATAGGCCAGAAGATGGGGCTGACCCTCGATATCGACCCGGGCCCCTACGGTGATCACCGGCTTCTTGGACACCCGGCCAACCCGCAGATCCGACACCCTGCTCTCGCCGGCCATGAGGGCCTGGGTCAGCTGTTGTGGCCTTTGCACCTGGGGCAGGGGCGAGCCATAGGGGCGCAGGGTGTTGATGAGCTGCTGGCCGGCGACGTCGGTCACCACGACCCAGCCCGTCCGCAGCTCCATCACGCGGCGGGCGCGGGCGTCAAATTCCTTCAGATCGCCGGCCTGCAGGGCCTGGTCGCTGGCCAGGGTCTCGACGACAGCGATCCCGACGGCGGTCTGCTGATCCACGGTGCCCGAAAGGGCGCGGGCCGTTGTCAGCATCTGCTGGTAGGTTTGCGCGCGGCCATGACGATCGGCGCCTGCCAGCAGGAAGCCCATGCTCAGCACTGCGGGAACCAGCAGGCTGACCGTCAACAGAATGAGCCGGACGCGAACAGAATTGACGCGCCCCCGGACCTGGCGCCGGACACGATCCAGAAGATTCATGCGATCAAGACTTCGCAAAACCCCGAACTCCTGCCTCGTTCCCTTGTCCTCTGTATAGCCAGAGTGGGCGAGTTCCCTGCTACGAAAAATGCCCGTTATGGTTTAGGTCTTACAGCGGCGTAGCCCTTTGACCATTTCCCGCGTTAGAAACTCACCATGAAGAATCTTCCGAACATCCTCACCGCATCGCGCCTTGTCGTCGCCCTGTTCATGTTCGTGGCGCTGGCCGCCGCCGCCGGCGCGCTGCCCTATCTCAGCGAACGCCTGACCTTGGAAGATCAGTTGCGGCTGGAACGCTGGGCGTTCTGGGCGTTTGTGATCGCCGCCCTCACCGACTTCTTCGATGGCTGGCTGGCCCGCAAGCTCGACGCCGTCACCGTGTGGGGCGCGATCCTCGATCCCATCGGCGACAAGATCCTGGTTTGCGGCGCCCTGCTGGGTCTGATGGCCCTGGGACCCAACCCGATGATCGTGCTGCCGGCCGGCCTGATCCTGTTCCGCGAATTCGCCGTCAGCGCCCTGCGCGAGGTCGGGGCCGGCAAGGGGATCAAGCTGCCCGTCACCGTGCTGGCCAAGTGGAAGACCACCCTGCAGCTGGTGGCGATCGGCGCCGAGATGGTGCTGGCGTCGTGGGGGGCCTTCGGCCTGCCCGACACCCCGGACGTCGTGGGGCCCGCCACTCTGGCGATCCACGGCCTGCTGTGGCTGGCGGCCATCATCACCCTGATCACCGGCGCCCAGTACTGGGAAGCGGCCCGCAAGGCGCTGACCTAGACCGCAACCGCCTATTCAGCCGCCAGCAGATCAGGGGCGTCATCCTCGACTCCACCCTCAACGGCGTCCGGATCGGTCGGGCCATACAGCAGCCATTCGCTGTCCAGCGGATCAAAGCCCCGACGCGCCCGTTCGGCGCGCATCATCAGGGTCAGCCAGTTCGCACCGGTTGTTTGCAATACCATCCTCGCCTCCTGTGGCCTGGAGATGTTATTGAGAATGACTCGCAATAGCGGCGGCCGCAAGGCTGTTTCGTCGCAGGACCTGCCCTCGCCAGACTTCGCCGCAAAGGGCCAACACGACCTCATCGCGAAGATCTGAAGCGTTCGCCAGAGGCGGTGAAAAGCTGAGCTCAAGATTCCCCTTGCTGGCGCGGCCGTAAACCCTCATCATGAAGCTATCGAATTCGCTGCCGTTCGGCCTGCTATTCCATGCTTCCTTCGAGGAAGCGCCGGACGCGCCTACCGATCCCCAACGAAATTTGATCGTCGAACGGAACGCTTCCGGCGGCGACTGCTATCCAAAGGACTACACACCATGGCTACCGGCACCGTTAAGTGGTTCAACGGCACCAAGGGCTTCGGCTTCATCCAACCGGATGACGGCGGCTCGGACGTTTTTGTGCACATCTCGGCCGTTGAACGCGCCGGCCTTCGCACCCTCAATGAGGGCCAGAAGATCACCTACGAACTGGAACAAGACAAGCGCAGCGGCAAGATGTCCGCTGGCCAGCTGCAAGCTTAATCCAGTCAGAAAAGCGCCGATACGCCGGCGCTCTTCGAAAGCTTCCTATAGGCCGGCGCTTGCGCCGGCCTATTTGCGTTTAGGGTCCTTTGTATTCGGAGACGGCCGCACTAGGTTGGCGACGCTCCCTTAGCCTTGGTTGGCCCCGCATGCGCACGGCCCGGATTTTGATCGTCCTGCTGGCCAGCCTGATGCTCGCCGCCTGTGGCTCCCTGCCCCGCGAGACCTATAGCGCAGGCGATATGCTGGGCGGCGCTCCGCAGGGTCTGAGCGACATCCGCTTCAACGCCGGCGATACGGCCGCCGGTATCCGCTTTGCGGAGGCGGCCCGCGCCCGCACGGCGGACCGAAGAAACCTGAACGTGCTGGCCGTATCCGGCGGGGGCTCGAACGGGGCTTACGGCGCAGGCCTTCTGGTCGGCTGGACCAAGGCCGGTGGACGGCCACAGTTCGATATCGTCACCGGCGTAAGCACCGGGGCCCTGACCGCGCCCTTCGCCTTTCTGGGGCCGGACTGGGACAAGCGTCTGACAGAGGCCTACACCAGCAAGGCGGCCGATCATATTCTCCAGCGGCGGGGTCTGGACTTCCTGTTCCGGGCAAGCGTCTACAACAACACCGCCCTGCGCGGACTGGTCGAGGCCTATGTCGATCCGCCGCTGCTATATGCCATTTCGGTCGAGCACGCCCAAGGTCGCAGCCTGCTGATCGCCACGACCAATCTGGACACCGAGGAGACGGTGATCTGGGACATGGGCGCGATCGCCTCGCGTGGCGACGCCGCTGCCCTCAAGCTGTTCCAGGACGTTCTGGTCGCGTCGGCCAGCATCCCGGGTGTCTTCCCGCCGACCCTGATCGAGGTTCAGGGCAAGGGTCGCAGCCTGTCGGAAATGCATGTCGATGGCGGTGTGAGTACGCCGTTTTTCGTCGCGCCCGAGGGTCTGCTGCTCTGGACCCTGCCTGTATCCATCCAGGGCCAGGACACGGCGCAACAGGGCAATATCCGCGTGATCGTCAATGGCAAGATCGGCGGGAGCTTCGCCTTCACCAAGGGCAGAACCCTGGCCATTGTCGGCCGGGCCTGGAGCACCATGAGCAAGGCCCAGATGCGCACACACCTGACCGCCAGCGCCGCCTTCGCCCGCCGCAACGGCGGCTCGCTGATGTTCGCCGCCATCCCCGACGAGGCCGACGCTGATACCTCGGGCCTCGACTTCAAGGCCGCCAATCGCAAGGCGCTGTTCAAGCTGGGCTATGACAGCGCCCTCAGCGGCAAGGCCTGGCAGACCCCGGATGCGCTGGCGGAGCCGACCAAGGCGCCGTGACGCATTAGCCCTTGCTGGACCACTGAAACACCTCTTCGAGCGGCTTGCCGAAGACTTCGGCGATCCTGAAGGCGGCCTCGAGGGTCGGCGAGTACTTGCCGGCTTCAATGGCCGCGACGGTCTGACGGGTCAGTCCGATCCGCTTTCCGAGTTCAGCCTGAGACATCTCACCCGCCAAAAACCGCAGAGTGCGGATCTGGTTGACGATCATCCCGCCGCTCATGCCGCGCTCCGGCGATAACTCCAGGCCGCCAGGCCATTCTGGGTGATCTCGGCGAGTACGATCGCCAGCAGGGCAGCATTGACGAGTTCCCAGCCGCTCGTCGTGAACGGCATGACCATGCCGACCAGCATCATTCCGATCATCATCACATAGTAGGCCACCATGCTGGAGCGGCGCTGGATGTCGCGGTCGCGTTCGTCGGCTGGCGCGCGGGCGTCTTCCGGCGCCCCGACCCGCAAGGCGATACGGCCAAGAATGTGCAGCACGCCGTTGCCGCCCGCCGCCAGCGCCAGCAACCACAACTGCGGCAGGTTCGGCAGAACGCCGGGCGCCGGCGGCGATATCACTACGTGGGCGAAATAGGGCCCGTAGGTTGCTGCAATCAGCAGCAGCGTCATCCAGGCGAGCTTCTCTCTGTGCGGCATAGCTGAACCCCTTCACGTCCATAAAACCAGACTCGATGTTAGATATATATAACATCGAGTCAAGTCAGGCGAACGCGATGGCGGGTCCCACCAGCGCCCCTGGCCGAAGGCCGGGACTCACCGCTGCAAGGACAGTGCGAGGTTTGACTGGCGCGGGCCGGGACCGCCAGTTGAGCCGCCG
Source organism: Caulobacter sp. GSs2 (assembly GCF_058680895.1). The sequence goes on from NZ_CM178725.1 coordinate 1,473,911, forward strand.
GTCGCCATGACCCCGACCGCCTCCCGATGACGTCTAGGTGGCGTACGCCGCCGCCACCGCCTCGGCGACCTTGATGCCATCGACCGCTGCCGAGAGGATGCCGCCGGCATAGCCCGCCCCCTCGCCGGCCGGGAACAGGCCCGCCGTGTTGAGGCTCTGGAAGTCCTTGCCGCGCGTGATCCGTATGGGTGAGGAGGTGCGGGTCTCGACCCCGGTCAGCAGCACGTCGGGGTGGTCGTAGCCGGCGATCTGGCGGCCAAACACCGGCAGGGCCTCGCGCATGGCCTCGACCGCGAAGGCCGGCAGGCAGGCCGACAGGTCGGTCATGGTGATGCCCGGCTTGTAGGACGGCGCCACCTCGCCCAGATCGGTCGAGGGGCGGCCGGCCAGGAAGTCGCCGACCTTCTGGGCCGGGGCGGCATAGCTGGAGCCGCCGGCGACATAGGCCAGGCTCTCCCATTTGCGCTGAAACTCGATCCCGGCCAGCGGGTGGCCAGGATAGTCGCGCTCGGGGTCGATGCCGACTACGAAACCGGAATTGGCGTTCCGCTCATTGCGCGAATACTGGCTCATGCCGTTGGTCACGACGCGGCCCGGTTCCGACGTCGCCGCCACCACCGTGCCGCCGGGGCACATGCAGAAGCTGTAGACGGTACGGCCGTCCTTGCAATGATGCGACAGGCTGTAGTCGGCAGCGCCCAGGTCCGGATGGCCGGCATGGGTGCCAAAACGCGCCCGATCCATCCACGACTGCGGATGCTCGATCCGCACCCCGATCGAGAACGGCTTGGCCTCGATATGGACGCCCTGATCGTACAGCATCTGGAAGGTGTCGCGAGCGCTGTGGCCGACGGCCAGCACCACGCGGTCGGCCTCCAGATAGTCGCCGGTCGACAGCTTCAGACCCCTGATCCTGCGCGACCCGTCGGCGGCGGTCTCGACGTCGATCTCGTCAACGCGATGCTGCCAGCGATATTCGCCGCCCAGCGCCTCGATGGTCTCGCGCATGCTCTCGACCATGGTCACCAGCCGGAAGGTGCCGATATGGGGATGGGCCTCGGTCAGGATTTCCTCGGGCGCGCCGGCCTTGACGAATTCCTCCAGCACCTTGCGGCCCAGATGAAGGGGATCCTTGATCTGGCTGTAGAGCTTGCCGTCCGAGAAGGTGCCTGCCCCGCCCTCGCCGAACTGGACGTTGGACTCAGGATTCAGCTCGCTGCGCCGCCACAGGGCCCAGGTGTCCTTGGTGCGCTCGCGCACCACCTTGCCGCGGTCCAGAATGATCGGCTTGAAGCCCATCTGGGCCAGGATCAGGCCTGCAAACAGCCCGCAGGGCCCCACGCCGATCACCACAGGACGCAGGGCGTTCAGCGGCTCGGGAGCGCGGGCCTTCAGGCGATACGCCGTGTCAGGCGCCACACGCACATGGCTGTCGTCGGCGAACCGGGCCAGCACGGCGGCCTCGTCACGCACCGTCACGTCGACCGAATAGACCATCAGGATCGCCGCCTTGCGGCGGGCGTCGTGCGAGCGCTTGGCCACGGCCCACGACAGCACGTCGCCGGTCGGCAGACCCAGGCGATGATGGATCGCCGTCTCGATGGCCTGGGGCGGATGGCCCAGAGGCAGCTTCAGTTCGGAAATGCGCAACATGACGCGGGTTTAGCGGGAAGACGGCCCGCGCGCCAGAAAGCGACGCGACTCCGCTTCCTTGGGTAACCTTGCTCTCCGGTTCGGGGGTTGCGCGGGCCCGACTCCGTCTCTAAACGGGCGACTTAACCTGCAAGATGGTCGGCAGCGGGCGCGCGGATGTGCGCGACCGTGTCTCTGCGCGCGAGTTTTCCGATGCCCAAAAGAACAGACATCTCCTCGATCCTGATCATCGGCGCCGGCCCGATCGTCATCGGCCAGGCGTGCGAGTTCGACTATTCGGGCGTGCAGGCGTGCAAGGCCCTGCGGGCCGAGGGCTACCGGATCATTCTGGTCAACTCCAACCCCGCCACGATCATGACTGATCCGGACGTGGCCGACGCGACCTATATCGAGCCGATCACGCCCGAGATGGTCGCCAAGATCATCGAAAAGGAGCGCCCTGACGCCCTGCTCCCGACCATGGGCGGCCAGACCGCGCTGAACACCGCCCTGGCGCTGGAAGCCAACGGCACCCTGGCCAAATACGGCGTCGAGATGATCGGGGCCAAGGCCGAGGTCATCGACAAGGCCGAGGACCGCCAGAAATTCCGCGACGCCATGGACAAGCTGGGCCTTGAAAGCCCCAAGTCCAAGGCCGCCCACAACATGGACGAGGCCCGCGAGGGCCTGGCCTTCGTCGGCCTGCCCGCCATCATCCGCCCCAGCTTCACCCTGGCCGGCACCGGCGGCGGCATCGCCTACAACCTCGAGGAATTCGAGGAGATCGTCCTGCGCGGGCTGGACCTGTCGCCGACCACCGAGGTGCTGATCGAAGAAAGCGTCCTGGGCTGGAAAGAGTACGAGATGGAGGTCGTGCGCGACACGGCCGACAACTGCATCATCGTCTGCTCGATCGAGAACATCGACCCGATGGGCGTCCACACCGGCGACTCGATCACCGTCGCTCCGGCCATGACCCTGACGGACAAGGAATATCAGTGGATGCGCGCGGCCTCGATCGCCGTGCTGCGCGAGATCGGCGTCGAGACCGGCGGCTCCAACGTCCAGTTCGCGGTCAATCCGGCCGACGGCCGCATGGTCGTGATCGAGATGAACCCGCGCGTGTCGCGCTCGTCGGCGCTCGCCTCCAAGGCCACCGGCTTCCCGATCGCCAAAGTCGCCGCGCGTCTGGCCGTCGGCTACACCCTGGACGAGCTGAAGAACGACATCACCGGCGGCGCGACCCCGGCCTCGTTCGAGCCCAGCATCGACTATGTGGTCACCAAGATCCCGCGCTTTGCCTTCGAGAAATATCCGGGCAGCGAGCCGCACCTGACCACCGCCATGAAGTCGGTCGGCGAGGTGATGGCCATCGGCCGCACCTTCAAGGAAAGCATGCAGAAGGCCCTGCGCGGCCTGGAAACCGGCCTGACCGGTTTTGACGAGATCGAGATCCACGGCGCCGATGATCCGGATAACGGCAAGGCCGCCGTGATCCGCGCCCTGGGCATGCCGACCCCCGACCGCATCCGCGTCATCGCCCAGGCCTTCCGCCACGGCCTGACCGTGGACGAGGTCAACGCCGCCTGTTCCTACGAGCCCTGGTTCCTGCGCCAGATCGCCGAGCTGGTCCGCCAGGAGGGCTGGGTCCGGGCCGGCGGCCTGCCGACCGACGCCCAGGGCTTCCGCGCCCTGAAGGCGCAAGGCTTCTCCGACGCCCGTCTGGCCCATCTGGCCGGCTCGACCGAGAGCGCCGTCCGCAAGGCCCGCCAGGCCCTGAACGTGCGCCCGGTCTACAAGCGCATCGACAGCTGCGCCGGCGAGTTCGCCGCCACCACGCCCTACATGTATTCGACCTATGAGACCGGAGCCCTGGGCCAGGTGCCCGAGTGCGAGAGCCTGCCGACCAATCGCAAGAAGGCGGTCATTCTCGGCGGCGGTCCCAACCGGATCGGCCAGGGCATCGAGTTCGACTATTGCTGCTGCCACGCGGCCTTCGCCCTCGACGCCATCGGCATCGAGTCGATCATGGTCAACTGCAACCCCGAGACCGTCTCGACCGACTACGACACCTCCGACCGCCTGTACTTCGAGCCGCTGACCGCCGAGGACGTGCTGGAGCTGCTGCATGTCGAGATGAGCAACGGGACCCTGGCCGGCGTCATCGTCCAGTTCGGCGGCCAGACGCCGCTGAAGCTGGCCCATGCCCTGGAAGAGGCCGGCGTGCCGATTCTGGGCACCAGCCCCGACGCCATTGACCTGGCCGAAGACCGCGAGCGCTTCCAGCAGTTGCTGGACGGCCTGAAGATCGCCCAGCCCGAAAACGCCATCGCCCGCACCTGGGACGAGGCCCGCGTGGCCGCCGAGACCATAGGCTTCCCGTTCGTGATGCGTCCGTCCTACGTGCTGGGCGGCCGGGGCATGGAGATCATCCGCGATCACGAGCAGCTGGAACGCTACATCCTCAACACCGGCGAGATCTCGTTCGAGCACCCGATCCTGCTGGACCACTATCTGAGCCGCGCCACCGAGGTCGACGTCGACGCCCTGTGCGACGGCACCGACGTGTTCGTGGCCGGCGTGCTGGAGCATATCGAGGAAGCCGGCGTCCACTCGGGCGACAGCGCCTGCTCGATGCCCCCCTTCTCGCTCAGCGCCGAAACGGTGGAAGAGCTGAAGCGCCAGACCGTCAAGATGGCCCTGGCCCTCAACGTGCGCGGCCTGATGAACGTGCAGTTCGCCATCGAGGAGCCGCACTCGGCTGAACCACGCATCTATGTGCTGGAGGTCAACCCCCGCGCCTCGCGCACCGTGCCGTTCGTGGCCAAGACCATCGGCCAGCCTGTCGCGGCCATCGCAGCCAGGATCATGGCCGGCGAGACGCTGAAGAGCTTCAATCTGGTCGACAAGCCGTATGACCATATCGCCGTCAAGGAAGCGGTGTTCCCGTTCGCGCGCTTCGCCGGGGTCGACACCATCCTGGGCCCGGAAATGCGCTCGACCGGAGAGGTCATGGGCCTGGACTGGAAGCGCGAGGGCGAGGCCGACATGTCGCTGGCCTTCGCCCGCGCCTTCGCCAAGAGCCAGCTGGGCGGCGGCGTCACCCTGCCGCTGGAAGGCACAGCCTTCGTCTCCGTCAAGGAAAGCGACCGCCCCTGGATCGTCGAGCCCGTCCGTCTGCTGAAGGCGGCCGGCTTCAAGGTGATCTCCACCGTCGGCACGCGCGGCTATCTGGCCGAGCAGGGCGTCGAGGTCGAGCTGGTCAAGAAGGTGCTGGAAGGCCGTCCCAACATCGTCGACGTGATGAAGAACGGCGGCGTCCAGCTGGTGTTCAACACCACCGAAGGCAAGCAGGCCCTGGAAGACAGCTTCGACATCCGCCGCACGGCGCTGATGATGAAGGTCCCCTACTACACCACCTCGGCCGGCGCGCTGGCGGCGGCTCAGGCCATCTCCTCGGCTCCGGCTGCTGCGCTGGAAGTGCGGCCGCTGCAGAGCTACCAGTAGAGGTTATCCACAGGGCTGCGCGACACGTCCTCTCCCTGAAGAGCGAGGACGTGTCGCGCCCAGCCGACGCGGGCGGTTGTGACGAGCCAGCGCATTTCTGCTAGCCTTCGCCGATGACCCGCGACCAAGCCCTTCAGATCCTGAAGCGCCACGAAGGCGAACTGCGTCAGCAGGGCGTTACCCGCGCCGCCCTGTTCGGCTCAGCGGCCCGCGATGAGGCGCGTCCCGGCAGCGACATTGACGTGATGGTCGAGTTCGCTCCCGACGCTGCGATCAGCGTCTGGGCCTATGCGCGTTTGAAGGACCTCATCCAGGACTTCTTCGGCCAGCGCGTCGACGTGGTCAGCCGCAACGGCCTGAACCGCCACATCCGCCACACGGTCGAGCGGGAAGCGCTCTATGCCTTCTAGGACCGAGGCGGTCCTGCTGCATATCCGAGACAATATCGCTTTTGCCCGCCAGATCGTCGGCGCGCGATCCGCCCGCGACTTCGAGCATGATCGGATTGCTTTCTAAGCTGCCACGCGCTGCCTTCCCGAGGGTCTGATCGCGCGGCATCCGACAATCGACTGGAAAAGCATCAAGGCCGCTGGAAACATATATCGGCACGAATATGAGGGCGTGGAGGAGCGGATCGTCTGGACAACCGTGCGCGACTTCCTCGGCGACCTGGAAGCCGCAGTGCTCAGCGAACTGGCCCGTCTGGAGCCCTGATAGAGAAAAAATGGCCTATACCGACATCGAAGTCGCTGATCTCGCCGAGCGCCTGCTGGACCACAGCCTGCCCAAGGCGCAGTGGACCCATGCCGCCCACCTGACCGCCACCCTGCGCCTGGTCCGCACCCGCGACGCCGGCCTGGAGCGTGACCTGCCGGGCATCATCCAGACCTACAATGTGGCCGTCGGCGGGGTGAACGACGATGTCAGTGGCTATCACGAGACCATCACCCAAGCCTATCTGACCGCGATCCGCGCCTTTGTCGCCGGCCTGCCGGCGGGGATCGGCGACGGCGAGGCCTGCGCCCGCCTGCTGGCCACGCCCCTGGGCGACAAGGCCTGGCCCCTGAGCTTCTGGTCGCGGGAGCGGCTGTTCAGCGTCGCGGCCCGCCGAGGCTGGGTGGAACCGGATCTCAAGCCCCTGAGCTGATCGGGCTTGACTGACCCTGACGGCGCCATGCCAGCGTGCCCGGCCCCTTGCGGAGACGCCTGTCATGGTCATCGTCCATCACCTGAACAATTCCCGCAGCCAGCGGATCCTCTGGCTGCTCGAGGAACTGGGCGTCCCCTATGAGGTCAAGCGCTATGAGCGCGACGCGGACACCATGCTGGCCCCGCCGGAGTTGCGGGCCATCCATCCTCTGGGCAAGTCGCCGGTGATCACCGACAGCGGCAAGGTCATCGCCGAAACCGGGGCGATCATCGAGTACATCCTCGAGACCTATGGCCAGGGCCGGCTGATCCCGGCCGCCGGCACGGCCGAGCGCCTGCGCTATACCTACTGGCTGCACTATGCAGAGGGCTCGGCCATGACGCCGCTGCTCCTGAAGCTGGTCTTCACCGCCTTGCCGACCCGCGCTCCGGGCCTGCTGCGCGGCCTGATCAAGGCCGTCGCCAACAAGGCTCAGAGCAGCTTCATCGACCCGCAGCTGAAGGCCCATGTCGACTACTGGGATGACGAACTGGCCAAGTCCGCCTGGTTCGCCGGCAAGGACTTCACCGCCGCCGACATCATGATGAGCTTTCCGCTGGAGGCCGGCGCGGCCCGGGCGGGGGCGGCGTCACGCCCGCACGTGAAGGCATTTCTGGAACGGATCCATGCCCGCCCCGCCTATCGCGAGGCCCTGAAGCGCGGCGGCCCCTACGACTATGCGCACTAGAGAACACGCCTTGCGATCGCTGACAGGCCTCCAATCGAGCCCTGCGGCGGAATGGCGCGGAATGACAGGGTTAAGGCCGGGGTAACCTCGTAGGGCATAGGGTTTTGAAGGCCCGTCGGCATCCACCGGCCGGAGGCTTTTGAGCCCTTACTTTGAGCCCGTGTATGCGAGATTCCCTGATCACCTCGGAGAAGCGACCCTCAGCCCTTGGCGGGATCGCCCTGACGGCCGGTGCGATCATCGCAGGATTGCTGGCGGCGGTTTCTGTCAATGCCGCCCCGCGTGACCCCTCGCGCGTGGCCGCCATCTTCCCACCCTGGTGGAGCGTGGCCCAGAGCATCAGCGCGGCAGGCTCGGCCGGCGACATTGCCGCCGTTGGCGGCGCGCCTTTCATTATCATTCTGCGGGGCGACCCGGTCGATCTGGCGCGCCGCGCCCGCGCGTCCGGGGCCCTGCTGATTCTCGACCCTGATCTGGCGGGCGTCTGCGCCCCCAAGGAGACCTTGTCATGAGCATTGCCGTTTCCAGCCTCGACGCCCAGCGCCAACTCGGCGGAAAGCTGATCCTCGCGGCGAACTGGCTGATGGCCGCCATCGTGGTCGGCACGCGCCTTTTGGTGCACGAGCCTGTTTTGGGCCTGATGATCGCCGCCGTGGCCACCGGCATCGCCGCGACCCTGGCCTACAAGACGGCCGGCCACAACTCGACCGGTCAGGCCCTGACCGGCGTGGCGTTGATGGCCCAGGTCTCTCTGCTGGTCGCCGCCCTGAACGGCCACGCTTGGCAGGTCGACATGCACATGGCCTATTTTGCCGCCCTGGCCGTGCTGGTGGTTTACTGCGACTGGAAGGTCATCGCCGCCGCCGCCGCCACTGTCGCCGTGCACCATCTCTGCCTGAGCTTCCTGTTGCCGGCAGCGGTGTTCCCCGGCTCGGCCAGCCTGGGCCGCGTCTTGGTCCACGCCGTGATCCTGATCGTCGAGGCCGGCGCACTGATCGCCACCACCTTCAGCGTCAACGCCATGTTCGCCGCCGCCAACAAGGCCCGCGCCGAGGCCGAGCAAGCGGTCGAGGTCGCCCGCTCCGCCAATGACGCCGCAGAAGGGGCAAGGCGCTCCGAGGAGACCAACCGCGCCCAGAACGCCCAGGCCGAAGCCGTCGCCGAGCGTCAGCGCGTCGAGGCTGTCGCTTCCATCGCCGCGGGCCTGGCCGATCTGGCCCAGGGCGACCTGACCGTCCGCCTGACCACGCGCTTCGCCCAGGCCTATGAGGTGCTCCGCACCGACTTCAACGCCGCTGCGGAACGCGTACAGGCGGCGATGCAATCCATCTCGCAGACCACCCGCGCGGTCAGCGGCGGCGCCGATGAGATCGCCGTCGCTTCCGACAATCTTTCGCGCCGCACCGAACAGCAGGCTGCAAGTCTCGAAGAAACCGCCGCCGCCCTCGACGAGATCACCGCCACGGTCCGCAAGACCGCCACCGGCGCCAAGGAAGCCTCGCAGGTGGTCGCCAACGCCCGTAGTGACGCCCAGCGCTCCGGCGAGATCGTCGACCAGGCGATCGCCGCCATGACCCAGATCGAAGGCTCCTCGCAGCAGGTCGGCAATATCATCGGCGTCATCGACGAGATCGCCTTCCAGACCAACCTGCTGGCCCTGAACGCCGGCGTCGAAGCTGCGCGGGCGGGTGAAGCCGGTCGCGGCTTCGCCGTCGTCGCCCAGGAGGTCCGCGCCCTGGCCCAGCGTTCGGCCGAGGCCGCCAGGGAAATCAAGACCCTGATCTCGACCTCAACCCAGCAGGTCAGCGCCGGCGTGGCCCTGGTGGGCCAGACCGGAGAGGCCCTGCAGCGCATTGTTACGCAGGTGGCCTCGATCGACAGCCTGGTCAATGAAATCGCAGCCTCGGCCAACGAGCAGTCCACCGGCCTGCACGAGGTGAACGCGGCCGTGAACCAGATGGATCAGGTCGTTCAGCAGAACGCCGCGATGGTCGAGCAGGCCACCGCCGCCACCCATTCGCTGAAGGGCGAGGCGGGCGAACTGGCCGCGCTGGTGAGCCGGTTCAAGGTCTCGCAGGGCGCTGAGATCGCCGTCAGCGCGCCGCCACCGCGCGCGCGGCCCAATACCGCCGTTCGCCCCGGTCGCGGTTCGGCCGCCGTCGCGGTCAAGGAAGACTGGCAGGAATTCTGATCCGCCCACCTCCCGAGATGGCCTGAAGGCCAGAGCCAATTTCCGCTCATGACTGTGCGGGATCGCCCCGCCCCCTTGCTTATCGTGAACGCGCCTCCTATCCTCTCAGCCCCCGGTCGCGTGCGCCCGCGACGGGACGAATACTCCTCCCAAGGCGAACCGAGCTAAAATCCGCAATGGAAAAAGTGCCGATGACCGCCGGGGGTTATCAAACCCTCGACGATGAACTGAAGCGTTTGAAGACGATCGAGCGTCCGGCGGTGATCGCCGCGATCTCCGAGGCGCGCCAGCATGGCGACCTCTCGGAAAACGCCGAGTATCACGCGGCCAAGGAACGTCAGGGCTGGATCGAAGGCCGTATCGCCGAGATCGAGGACAAGATCGCCCGAGCGCAAGTGATCGACGTCTCCAAGCTTTCAGGCAAGCAGGTGAAGTTCGGGGCGACGGTCAGCGTCGTCGACGAGGACACCGAGGAAGAGGCTCGCTACCAGATCGTTGGCGATCACGAAGCCGACGTGAAGGAGGGCCGCATCTCGCTGTCCTCCCCGCTGTCGCGCGCCATGATCGGCAAGGAAGTGGGCGAAGTCGTCGAGGTTTACACCCCCGGCGGCGTCAAGGCCTACGAGATCCTGAAAGTGGAGTGGCTGTAAGGCGCCTTGCCTTACGCCCCACCCGCGCCATAAAGCCAGACCATGAACAAGGCTGCCCTCTTGGGGGCGGCCTTGTCTGCGTGGCTGTGCTCGTCGGGATGACGTCTTGAAGAAACCTCCCCTGCTCATCTGGGCCATCTCGGACGGCCGCGCCGGCATCGAGGCCCAGGCCGTTGGCCTGGCCGAAGCGGTCGTGCGCGAGGCCCGGATCCAGGGGATCGAGGCTGCCATCGAGATCAAGCGCGTCGGCTGGACCGGCCGCATCGGCCGCCTGCCCTGGTGGCTGAACTGGTTCCCGCGCCGCTGGCTGACCCCGGAAAGCGACATCAGCGGCCGCTCGCCCGATGAATGGCCAGACCTGTGGATCGCCGCCGGCCGCGCCACCCTGCCCCTGTCGATCCGCGCCAAGCGCTGGTCGGGCGGCAAGACCTATGTGGTCCAGATCCAGGACCCGCGCGTGCCACCCCAGATGTTCGACCTGGTGATCCCGCCCAAGCATGACCGCTTGTCCGGCGACAACATCCTGTCGATCACCGGCTCGCCGCACCGGGTCACCAGTCAGCGGCTGGTCAGCGAGTATGAAAGATTCAAGGCCCAGCTCGACGACCTGCCCCGCCCGCGCGTCGCGGTGCTGCTGGGCGGCAAGTCCAAGGCCTTCGACCTGCCAGTGGAACGCGCCGCCCAGATGGCCCACCAGATCCAGATCCCGCTGGAACAGGACGGCGGCAGCCTGCTGATGACCTTCTCGCGCCGCACGCCCGAGCCGGCCCGCGCCCTGCTAACCGCCCGCTTGCGCCACCTGCCCGGCATGGTCTGGGACGGCGAAGGCCCCAATCCCTATTTCGCCTTCCTGGCGGCGGCCGACTACATCCTCGTCACCGAGGACTCGACCAACATGGCCACCGAGGCCGCCTCGACCGGCAAGCCGGTGTTCATCCTGAAGATGGAGGGCTCCAGCCTGAAGTTCCGCCTCTTCCACGAGGAACTGGAACGCCAGGGCGCTGCCCGACCCTATGGCGGGGCGTTCCATGGCTGGACGTATGAGCCGGTCGATGAAACCGGCCGCGCAGCACGCGAAGTGCTGGCGCGGATGCGGGGCGAGACAGCGGTGGAAGAAGTGGTCCCGGTCGAGGCCGCGCCCGTCGCAGAGACCGCGCCGAAGCCTGAAACCTCCCCTGCTCCGGCTCGCAAACCTCGCGCGAAGGCCGCCGCACCGGCAGAAGCAACCCGGGCGGCCAAGCCCACGCCGGCCCCGAAAGCCAAGGCTCCCGCCGCAGCCGCCAAGCCCAAGCCGCGCGCACCAGCGAAGCCGAAGTCGCCGAAGGGCGGTTCCGCGTCCGGCTCGTAACCGCCTAGGCTCCGACACCCACGGCCATACGCCACCGGCCGATGCGGGCGCCGATCGCAGCGCCCAGCAAGGACCAGCCCAGCGTTGCGCTCCAGCCTACGATGGGCGGGGCGTCCATGATTTGCCAATCGCGGCCGAGAGGATCGCCAGCGAGCATGGAAACAAGGATCGCCACGCTCTGCGCCTCGCGGATCAGCCACACGATGAGGGCGGCTGCATAGGCATAGCTCGGCCGCCAGGCGGCCAGCATCGCGCAAACCACCGCGGGGAAGGCTAGCCAGTAGTAGTAGGCGATTGCGTGAACCAGGTCGCTCGGCAAGACCATGAAGGGCAGGAACATGACCTGATCCAGCGCCAGCCCCACCGCGACCAAAGCGGCCAAGAACAGGCCGTCCGCCTGCAGGCGCCAACCCGCCACGGTCGTCAGGCAACCCAAGGCCCAGCCCAGCCGGCCACCGTCCAGAACCTCAAACTCCTCGCGCATTGCGCGGGCAAAGTCGCGACGACCGAGGGGCGCGGCGCGCACGGCAAGGCTCATGGCCCAACGCGCCAGGGATGAGGTGATTGCCATCAGCTGGCTCCTTGGGTCGAAAGCTTCGTCGAAGCGCCAGGTGACCGCGCTCTAGCGTCGCGGAGCGCCGCCTTTCCGGCCCCAGTCATCCGGTAGGCGTGGCGGGCGGGCCGACCCGGCCGCTCGGGCTCCAGCCACTGGCTCTCCAAGAGGCCCCTTTCGTGAAGCCGCACGAGGATCGGATAGAGGCTGCCCGATTTCAGGCCGGTCTCAGCGGCGATCTCCAGCCCGTAACGCCACGCGTCAGGCGTGGCGCTCAGCGCTTCAAGCACAGCGATCGTCTGGGGCGAAAGGCGTCGGATGATGGCGGTCATGACGCAACTCTACATAGGTAGATATACTCGTCAAGAGGGCGCGAACGAAGGCGGTTGGGCGACGCAGGAGAGCGCGCTAAACAATCACCATGATCCTCGCCGTCCTCCAGGCCCGCATGAGTTCCACCCGCCTGCCGGGCAAGGTGCTGATGCCGATCCTGCGCCAGCCGATGATCGTGCGGCAGATCGAGCGGGTGGCCCGCTCCCGGCGTATCGACAAGCTGGTCGTCGCCACCAGCGACCAGCCCGGCGACGACGTGCTGGCCGACGCCGTGCGCAAGGAGGGGATCGCCGTCCACCGCGGGTCGCTCGACAATGTTCTGGAGCGTTTTGTCGGCGCCCTGGACGCCCATCCCGCCGACCACGTGGTTCGCCTGACCGCCGACTGCCCGCTGGCCGATCCCGAGTTGATCGACGCGACCATCGACCTGCATCTGGAGGCGGGCGCCGACTATGCCAGCAACAGCCCCGAAGGCGCGGCGTTTCCCAAGGGTCTCGACGTCGAGGTGATCACTGCCGCAGGCCTGCGCCGCGCGGCCGCGCAGGCCGACAGCCAGGAGGCCCGCGAGCACGTCACCTGGGATGTCTGGAACAACCCGCTGCAGTGGAAGATCGCCTGGCTGCCCGCGCAGCCGGGTCAGGACGCCATCCGCTGGACGGTCGACCGGCCCGACGACTACGCCTTTGTCGCCACGGTTTATGACCACCTCTACCCGGCCAATCGCGCGTTCACGTCGGCCGACATCAAGGCCTTCGTCGCCAAGCGGCCGGATCTGGCGACCTATGGCGGCGACCGGCGCGGATGAGCCGCGCGCCCGCCATCCTGTTTGTCTGCGACGCGGGACCCGATGTGGGCGGCGGTCATGTCATGCGCAGCCTGACGCTGGCCCAGGCCCTGACGGCGGCCGGCGCGACCTGCGCCTTCCTGGCCCGACCGGCGGTGGAGGCGGTGCTGGACATCTTCGCGCCCGACACCCCGCGAAGCGTCGCCGCCGAGCCCTTCGAGGCCGTGGTCTTCGACCACTATGGCCTTTCAGGCCGCGACCACCGCGCCTTGGCAAGGGGTCGCCCTACCCTCGTGATCGACGATCTGGCCAACCGCCCGCTGGAGGCCGATCTGGTGCTCGACGCCGGCCCGGCGCGGCGTGCGGAAGACTATGCCGGCCTGACGCCGCCGGGCGCGACCCTGCTGCTGGGTCCAAACTACGCCCCCGTGCGCCCGGCCTTCCCGGCCCTGCGCGAGGCCGCTCTGGCGCGACGCGCGGCGGAGGGGCCGGTGCGACGCATCCTGGTCTCGCTGGGCCTGACGGATGTGGGCGGCGTCACCGGGCGGGTGGCAGACCTGCTGCTGGCCCGGCTGGGTGACATGATGCTCGACGTGGTGGTGGGCGGCGGCGCGCCCAGCCTGCCGCGCCTGCAGGCGATGAGAGACCCCCGCGTCGTGCTTCACATCGACACCCAGGACATGCCCCGCCTGACCCTGGAGGCCGATCTCGCCGTCGGGGCCGGCGGCTCGACCAGTTGGGAGCGCTGCATCCTGGCCCTGCCGACCCTGACCCTGGTCCTGGCCGACAACCAGATCGCCGCTGCGACGGCGCTGGCGGCGGCGGGCGCCAGTCCATGCCTGACCGTCGGCGCACCGGATTTCGACGCCGCTTTCGGACGCGAGATCGATCGTTTGATGGCGGACGAAGGCCAGCGCGCCGCCCTGTCGGCAGCCAGCGCCAGGATCTGCGATGGCGGCGGCGCCGGTCGCGTGGCGGCGGCGTTTCTGGCCCGGATCGCGGGGTCCTGAAGGCCGCAGAGTCCCCGCTCAATGACCTTGCAGGTAATTGCCGCCCCGCGGGAAACTGCCGATCATCCGGCCATCAGCACCACTGGAGAGTCCTGATGGCCCCTGCGTCCCAAAGCCCCCTCGCGATCGTTCGCCAGTTCATGAAGGCCATGGAGCCGCTGGACTATGACACGGCCATGAGCCTCGTCGCCGACGACTGCGAATATGTGAACCCGCCGCCCCTGCCGGTCGTCCATGGTCCGGCCGGCATTCGCAGCCTGCTCGAGCCGTTCTTTGCGCCGACCCTGGAGAATGAGTTCCGGGTCCTGCGCGAGTCCGCCAGTGGGTCGCTCGTGTTTCTGGAGAGACTTGACCGCCATCGCCTCGCCGACAAATGGGTCGAACTGCCGGTGACGGGCGTGTTCGAAGTCCATGACGGCAAGATCACCTACTGGCGCGACTATTTCGACGCAGCCTCGATCATGTCGCAGTGGCCCACCGGCTAGACGCGGAACCGGGCCCCCTTAAGGGCAAAAACCCGACGGCCTGCGACAAACCGCGCTGCATCACCTAACGGCCGTTAACCAAACGTTGGGCGCTTGGGCTGGATTCTGCATCGACAATCTCGTTGCCGGATTCCCCGCCCATGCCCGCCCTGCCCGAAATTCGCGGCCTGAAATATCCGGACGAGTTCGTCGCCCGGCATTTCTTCAAGCGCTGCCTGCATCAGCGGACCGGCCGGGTGGTCGAGCTGGGCGGCGGGACGGGCAATAATCTGTCGCTCTACGCCGCCTATGGCTGGTCGCTCACCGACGTGGACTATTCGCAGGCCGCTCTCGACGACGCTGCCTTCAATCTGGACGGCAAGGTCGAACTGATCCGCGCCGACCTGTCGCAGGGCCTCCCGGACCTGGGCGAGGCGCCGATCGACGTGCTGCTGATCCCCAACCTGCTCTGCTACCTCACCGACGCCCAGGCGAGAGCGGTGCTGACCGCTGCGCGCAAGAGGCTCGCTCCCGGGGCCGAGGTCTTCGTGCGCACGCGGCTGGTCGACGACTATCGCTACGGGAAAGGCGTGGAGGAGGAACCCAACGGCTGGCGGCTCGACACCCCGGAGACCGGCGAGGCCGGTCTGTTCAATCTTTTCTATACCGCCGATGGTCTGGTGCAGCGCCTGGTCCAGGAGCTAGGCCTGGTGGAGCCCACGGCCCTGAAGGTATCGTTCGACAACATCCAGAACGGCGTGCGCGTCGCGCCCAACAGCGATCTGGTCGTCTGGGGCGCCGTGGCATGAGCGATCGCGTTCGCATCATCGGCGGCGGCCTGACCGGTATTCTGGCGGCCTTCGAGGCCCATCGCCTGGGCTGGCGCGACATCACAATCCAGGAGCGCTTCGAGGCCCTGGGCGGCGTGGCGCGGCCCAGGCTCCGGCACGGCAAGGAGATGCGCGACGGCTGCATCTATTTCGGCGGGCCTGACAGTCAAGGGAGGGGCGATCCGATCGTCGAGATGCTGACCGCCCATGGCGCCAGCTTCGAGACCTTCGACAATCGCTTCGGCTCGGTCAGCCTGGGCGCTGACGGCCACCGGGTGTTCACCTGGGACTTCGGGGGTCCGGCCGTCGACTGCGCCGTGACCAGGATCGGCAGGCCGGCCGGCGACAGCCTGGCCTCGCGCATCGCCGCCTACCCCGCCCCCATCGCAGCCCAGCTGGAAGCCTATTGCCGCTGGCATCTGGAAACCGACCTTGAGACCGTGCACGGCGAGGCCGCCATCCCGCTGGCCATCAACCGCGTGTTTCCGGCCGCCGCCGATCTGAACGACCTGGCCCGGTTGAAGGCGACCAACCCCTGGGCCGACGAGCTCTACGCCATCCCGCGCGGCCTGTCGGGCCGCACCGCCAACCTGACCGCGACCCTGCCGGTCGGCGGCTTTTCCGCCCTGTTTGATGCGTGCCACAGGGCGCTGCTGACGCTCGGCGTGAAGGTCGAGCTCAACGCCCTGGTCTCGCCCCGCGCCCTAATGGCCGCTCCGCAGGCCCATGAGACCGTTGTCTGGGCCGCCAATCCGACGCCGCTGTTCAAGCCGCTGGGCCTGGCGACGCCCAACCTGCTCAAGAAGAGCTTCGCCACCTATGTCTTTGAGGTGGACTTCGACGGGCCGTGCCCGGTCTATGTCCAGAACTTCACTGCCCAGGGCGCGGCGTTCCGCGTCTACCTGTACGAAAGCGGCGGGCAAAAGCTGGCTGTGGCCGAGTGCGTGCGCGAGGCCGATCTGGCCAGGCTGCCTACCGAGATGCGGGTCCTGATGTCGGGCTTCGGGTCGCTGAAGGTCGGCGCCCTGCTGCACACCGACGTCCAGCCCCGCTGGATCTATCACACGCAGGCCGCCATCGACGGCCTCAAGGCCCTGCGCGGCGAACTGGCGGCGCGGTTCGGCGCGAGCTTCATCCCCGGCGCCTGGGAGCCCTATGCCAAGGCCGCCAAGCTGGCGGAGGTCAATGCGGCCCTGCTGGCGGCCCGCGAGGGCGCGCCCGCCCTGGCGCCCATGGTCGCGAAGGCCGGATGAGCCTGATGACCACGGCGGCGATCATGCAGCCGACCTATCTGCCCTATCTGGGCTATTTCCAGCTGATGGCGGCCAGCGACGTGTTCGTCTTCCTGGACGACGTGCAGTTCGCCCGCCGCTCCTGGCAGTCGCGCAACCGCATCCTCACGGCCAATGGCGAGCTGATGCTGACCGTGCCGGTGAAAAAGCACGACCGCGACACGCCGATCTGCGCCATCGAGATCGACGACAGCCAGGGCTGGCGCGACAAGCATCTGGCCGCCATTCGCCACGCCTATGGCAAGCGGCCCGCCTTTGCCGAGGGCTGGGCCTTCGTCTCCCAGCAGCTGGCGCTGCATCCGGGCGGCAGGCTGGCCGACCTGACCTGCGGCATGGCGGTAGCCGCCGCCGAACAGATGGGTCTGTCGCCGCGCTTCGTGCGGGCCTCTGAGCTGGCGGCGGCGGGCGCGCGGTCCGAGCACCTGCTGGCCATCTGCCAGGCCGTCGGGGCCACGGCCTATGTCTCGCCGATGGGCTCGGCCGACTATATGGAAGAAGACGGCGTGTTCGCGGCGGCGGGCTTTCCGGTGCGGTTCCAGAGCTTTGTTCAGGTCGACTATCCGCAGGGCCATGGCCCGTTCGTGCCGTTCATGGGCTTTGTCGACGCGCTGATGACTGTGGGATGGTCTGGGATGCCGGCGCTGGTTTCGCCCACGCCCTGACGCCCTCTAGAGCAAAGGTCGCCATGATTGAATCATGTCGTTTGCTCTAGATTCTTGTTTTGACGCGTTATTTCGGCGGCGAACCGGTATCCACTTCGCCGAATAACGCTCTAGATATCACCCTGCACATGTCCCATCTTCCCTCCAACAGGGGAGAAAACTCGCATGACTCAGGCCAAGTCCGTCGTCGTCACCGGCGTTTCCACCGGCATCGGCTGGGCCATCACCAAGGTGCTGACCGTCAAGGGCTTCCACGTCTTTGGCAGCGTGCGCAAACAGGCCGACGCCGACCGGCTGCAGGCCGAGTTCGGGTCGGGCTTTACGCCTCTGATCTTCGACGTCACCGATGAGGCCGCTGTAGGCGCCGCCGCGCGCAAGGTCGAGGCCGCCCTGGACGGGGCCACCCTGGCGGGCCTGGTCAATAATGCCGGCATAGCCATAGCCGGCCCCTTGCTGCACCTTCCGGTCGAGGAGTTTCGCCAGCAGCTGGACGTCAATCTGACCGGCGTCGTCATCGCCACCCAGGCCTTTGCCCCGCTGCTGGGGGCCGGCGGCGCCCCTGTGAGCACGCCCGGGCGGATCGTCAACATCTCTTCGGTCGGCGGCAAGAACGCCAACCCGTTCATGGGCCCCTATTGCACCTCCAAGTTCGGTCTCGAGGGCCTGTCGGAATCGCTGCGCCGTGAGCTTTTGCCCTTCGGGGTCGACGTGGTGATCGTCGCGCCGGGCGCGGTGGCCACCCCGATCTGGGACAAGGCCGACAGTGTCGATGTCACCCGCTATGACAACACGATTTATGCCCCGGCCCTGGCCGGGATGAAGGCCTTCATGCTGTCGATGGGCAAGTCTGGCCTGCCGCCGGAAAAGATCGGCGAAACCGTGCACACGGCCCTGACCACCCCGACACCCAAGACCCGCTACGTGGTCTCGCCCGACCCCTTCCAGGTGTTCATGACCGGCGTCCTTCCCAAGCGGACGCTGGACAGGATCATCGGCAAGCGGCTGGGGCTGTTGCCGGCGGGGTAGCCTAACCCACCATCGACCAGTCCAGCGGCTCGCCGCGGGTCAGGTCGCGCGACGCCTTGCCGGCCAGCACCTTGTCGAGGTCGGCCGGCGGCAGGCCGTTGCCGGGGCGGACCGAACGGACATTGGCCTTGGTCAGCGGCTCGCCGGCCTTCACATCAGCGGTGACATAGAGCGAGCGGCGGAAGAGCAAGGACGTCGCCTCCGAGCCCAGCGTGTCGTAGTGGGCGCGGCCCAGCGAGGCCCAGGCGTTCTTGGTATCGTCGACCAGGGCCTTGAACTCAGAGGGCTCCAGGCTGAAGGCCGCGTCAGGGCCGCCGTCGGCGCGGGCCAGGGTGAAGTGCTTTTCTACCGCACAGGCGCCGACTGCGACCGCCGCCACCGAGGCCGCCGTGCCCGGCGTGTGGTCCGACAGGCCGACCGGGCAGCCGAAACGAGCGGCCATGTCGGCGACCGTCCGCACATTGGCGTCGGCGAAGGTGGCCGGATAGCTGGAGACGCAGTGCAGCAGCAGCACGCCATCGGCTCCGGCCCCCAGGGCAGTGTCGAGCGCGGTCTGCATCTCCCGCAGGTTGGCCATACCGGTCGAGATGATCAGCGGCTTGCCCTTGCTGGCGGCGTATTTGATCAGCGGAATGTCGACGGCCTCGAACGAGGCGATCTTGAAGGCCGGCGCGCCCAGGCTGTCGAGCAGATCGACCGCCGTGTCGTCGAACGGGCTGGAGAAGATGGTCACGCCGCGCTGCCGGGCACGCTCAAAGATCGCCGCGTGCCATTCGAACGGCGTGTGGGCCTCTTCGTAGAGTTCGTACAGGGTGCGCCCGTCCCACAGCCCGCCGTGGATCTTGAACTCGGGGCGGTCGACATCCAGCGTGATGGTGTCGGCGGTGTAGGTCTGGATCTTGATCGCGTCGCAGCCGGTGGCGGCGGCGGCGTCCACCATGGTCAGGCAGCGCTCGAGGCTGCCGTTGTGGTTGCCCGACAACTCACAGATCACATAGGGCGCGAAGTCCGCGCCGATCTTGCGGCCGGCGATTTCGATAGAGGGGGCATCGGTCATGGCGCGGTCCGGAGCAACATGGTTTCCGGCAGTTTAACCCGGGAAAGGTGGACGAGGCGTCAATCGCCGCCGCCTCCGCCTCCGCCATCTCCGCCGCCGTCCCCATCGCTGGAGCCGTCGGCGTCGTCTGACTTCGACCCTTTCGATGAGGAGCCGATGTGGACCCCGCCGCCATCGCCGCCGTCACCCGTCTTCCTGTCCTTTTCCCTGGCCTGGCCGGACGCCATCATCGCCACGCCTGAGCCGGCGCCGATGGCGACCCCGAGGCTGAGGCCCAGGGCCAGATTGTCGAGCGCCAGACCCAGCGCCACCCCGATGGCGATCCCCACGCCAATACCGATCGGCAAACCCGCTTTCACGATTTCCCCTGTTACGCGGCCATCGCGTTGAGCTGGAATCGACACTATATCTGCGCCCATGTCGACCTCAACCGCCCCCCGCCACACCCGCTGCCTGATCATTGGTTCAGGTCCCGCCGGCTACACCGCCGCCATCTATGCCGCGCGCGCGCTGCTCAAGCCTGTGCTGATCTCTGGCATCCAGCCCGGCGGCCAGCTGACCATCACCACCGATGTCGAGAACTATCCGGGCTTCGCTGATGTGATCCAGGGCCCGTGGCTGATGGACCAGATGAAGGCCCAGGCCGAGCACGTGGGCACCGAGTTCGTCAACGACATCGTGCTGACCGCCGACCTGTCCAAGCGGCCTTTCCACATCACCACCGACAGCGGCCAGGACTGGCTGGCCGAGACGGTGATCATCGCCACCGGCGCCCAGGCCAAATGGCTGGGCCTGGAGAGCGAGAGCCGGTTCCAGGGCTTTGGCGTCAGCGCCTGCGCCACCTGCGACGGCTTCTTCTACCGCAACAAGGAGGTCGTGGTGGTCGGCGGCGGCAATACGGCCGTCGAGGAGGCCCTGTTCCTGACCAGCTTCGCCAGCAAGGTCACGCTCGTGCACCGCAAGGAAGAACTGCGGGCCGAGAAGATCCTGCAGGAGCGCCTGCTGGCCCACCCCAAGATCGAAATCGCCTGGAACAGCGCCATCGACGAGATCGTCGGCGACACCAATCCGATGGGCGTGACCGGCGTGCGCCTGAAGAACGTGGTCACCGGCGACCTGAGCGAGCTGAAATGCGACGGCGTGTTCATCGCCATCGGCCACGCCCCGTCGTCAGAGCTGTTCAAGGGTCAGCTGGAAACCCACGCCAACGGCTATCTGACCGTCAAGCCCGGCACGACCTCGACCGCTGTACCCGGCGTCTATGCGGCGGGCGACGTCACCGACGACATCTATCGCCAGGCCGTCACAGCGGCCGGCATGGGCTGCATGGCCGCCCTGGAGGCCGTGCGCTTCCTGGCCGAGGAAGACCACGTCCGCGACCATCACCCCATCAGCCACGCCGAGGCCGAGAAGATCGGCGTCTGGTAGGGCTATTGCAGCGCCCGCCGCCTAGTTCAACGGATTGAACAAACTCGGCGGCCGCGGTTTCGGCTTGGGCGGCGGCGGCGGGGGTTTGGGGGCCTCGACCACCGCCGGCTTCTCGGCCGCCACCTCGGGCAATCTGTCCAGCGCGCGGTTGATCTCGGCGATCTCTTCGGGCGTCGGGATGCGGCGACCGGCGACCGTGCCTTCCAGGCGCAGGCGCTCGCCACCGGGGGCGCTGGCGTCAGGGGTCATGACCAGATGGGCCCCCGGGGCCAGGGTGGTGGGCACGAGACCCGCCGCCTGGGCCTGAGCCAGGACCTGGGCATTGACCACCGACCCGGCGGCCAGGGCCTCGGCGGGCGCGGCTTCCAGGGTGCGGTCGTCGCCGGCCAGCAGGATGTCGGCGGTGACGTCCTCGCCGCCGCGATACTTGCCGCGGAACGCCGCCAGCGTGCCTGAAGGTCCGGTCCAGCGGTAGAAGATGTGCTGGCCCACCTGGCGCAGCTTGACCAAGGTCGGGGCCCAATAGGGCGCGACATAGCTGGCGTGATAGTGGGTGGCGACGCCGACATCCTTCATCACAAAGCCGTTCAGGGCGCGGCGGGCCACCGACTCTGCCGTCGCCCACAGCACCGGATTGGGCTCACGCGCCAGGGAGCCATCGCAGGTGAAGCTGAACTGGCAGCCCGTGGCGCGGGCCGCGCCTTCATAGATCACGCCGCACACGGTCTTGGGATAGCCGGGGTGGCGCATGCGGTTCAGCACCGTCTGGGCCACGGCTTCCTGGCCGGCCAGGGGCTCGAAGGCGGACTCGAAATAGACAGCCTGGGCCAGGCAGCGGAGCGCCTTGGTGCGGTCCTCCCCCGACGCCTTCAGCACGAAGGGTCGGGCCGCCTCGATCTCGAGCGGCGCGGCCAGACGCAGGGAATTGATCAAGCGGGCGGTGTCGAAGTCGGGCGTGACGTCTGAAAAGCGCGGGATTGAGGCCAGATCCAGCCGCTCCCAGCCCTCGACCCGACCCCAGTAGTTGGTGTGCGGTCGCGGATCATGCCGACGCGCCAGGGTCAGCATGGCCGGATCCATATTGGCCACATAGCGCGCCAGGGCCGCGTCGGAAAAACCGCGTGTGATCCGCGCCACGCCGGCTTCGCGACCATAGCCGCGCGGCACGTAATAGGTGGCGCACGCGGAAAGGCCGCCCAGCAGCAAAAGCCCCAGGGCGGCCCTGACTAGACGCTTGGAAACCGGCGCGAGCACGAGGCGGCTATTTGCCGCCCAGGGTCGCGCGGATCATCCAGGCGTGTTTCTCGTGAGCCTGCAGGCGCTGGGTCAGTAGGTCGGCGGTGGCTTCGTCACCGGCCTCATCCGCCGCCGGGAAAGCGGCGCGCAGGGTGGCGATCACCGTCTCGTTGTCCTTTTTCAGCTCGGCGAACATGCCTTCCCAATCCTGTTGGGGATCGCCGTCCTTGATGCTGGAAAGGTTGCCGAAGGCGGCATAGCCCTGCGGCGCCAGCTCGCCCAGAGCGCGAATACGCTCGGCGATGGCGTCCAGCGCCGTCCATTCCTCGGTATACTGACCTTCCAGCAATACGTGCAGGGACTGGAAGTTGGGGCCCCGGACGTTCCAGTGATAGCCGTGCGTCTTGAGATAGAGCGCATAGCTGTCAGCCAGCACCCTGTTCAGTCCGGCGGCGATCTCGGAGCGTTGCTCTGCAGACAGTCCGGTATTGGGCGCGACAGCCATCGTGATCTCCCGTGTTGCGTGTCCTAGGTAAGCTCGTCCATGGTCTTGGCAAGCCCTGTTTGGGCGGAGAGCGACAAAGGTGGGTCACCCCGCATCATCACCGATCGTCAGAGACCGTGAACGGCTTCACGGTCTCATTAGCGCGTGGCTGATCCCTCCCGTTCCACCGCCCGCCTGGCATTGCGCCGTGGCGGCGCTGATCGCGGTCTCGGCGGCCGTCCTGATGCGGATTGCGCTTCTGGGCCTGAGTGGCGGACTCGGGGCGACCCAGCCCTTCTTCCCGGCCATCGTGCTGGTCGCCCTCTATGCCGGCTGGCGGTGGGGCCTGGCGCCCATCATCAGCGGCGCGGCCTTTGGCTGGTGGCTGTGGGGAGGCCGCTACGGCGAAACCCTGTCGGAGGACGAGATCGCCAGCATGGTGATCTTCCTGATCTCGGCCGCGATCACCCTGGTCGTCGCCGAGGCGCTGCGCGGAGCCATGCTCAGCCTGGCCCAGGCGCGCCGCGAGCGGCAAGACGCGCAGGTTCGGCTGGAACTCGTCCAGACCGCCGCCAGCGTCGGGCCCTGGGAATGGGATATCGTGACCGATAGCCTGCACCTTTCGGCCAGTGCGCGGCGAAACCTGGGCCTGCCGCTGGATGAGCCGATAGACTGGCCGCGCATGAACGCGGCGTTCCATCCCGACGATCGCCAGATGGTCCGCGACAGTATCCGCGCCTCGGTGCGCCAGGGCGGCCCGTGTGAGGTCGAGTTTCGTCTGGCGGATCTGAGCCAGGGCGAGCGCTGGATTCATGCCCGCGGCGAGGTGCTGCAAAACGCGGCAGGCCGCTCGGTCCAGATGCTGGGCCTGAACTTCGATGTCACCAGCCGCCGCCGCGACGATGAACGCCTGCGCGAGAGCGAAGCGCGGTTCCGTAGCCTCGCCGACAGCGCGCCGGCCCTGATGTGGATGTCGCGGGTCGACGGCCAGCGCGAGTTCGTCAACAAGGCCTATTCGGACTTCGCCGGAATCGACTACGAGACGGCCCTCCACCTGGACTGGCGCACCCGACTGGATCCGCGCGACCTGCCCAGCATCCTCAAGGGCCAGATCGCCGGCGAGGGCTCACGCAAGCCGTTCTCGCTCGAAGGTCGCTATCGCCGCGCCGATGGCCAGATGCGCTGGCTCAAGTCGTTCTCCCAGCCACGGCTCAACCCGGGCGGCGGCTTCGACGGCTTCATCGGCATCGCCTTCGACATCACTGACGCCAAGCAGGCCGAGGCGGACCTGGCGGGGGTTAACGAACTGCTGGCCGAGAGGGTGCAGGCCGCCGTGGCCGAGCGCGACGCCGCCCAGGCCGCGCTGTTCCAGTCGCAAAAGCTGGAGGCCATCGGCCAGCTGACCGGCGGGGTGGCCCATGACTTCAACAACCTGCTGACCGTGATCATCGGCGCGCTGGACGTGGTGGACCGCAATCCGGACGACCTGGCCCGGCGCCAGCGGATGATCGCCGCCGCCATGGCCGCCGCCAAGCGCGGCGAGAAGCTGACCCAGCACCTGCTGGCTTTCGCCCGCCGCCAGCCGCTGCGCCCCGAGGCCTGCCCGATCGACCGCCTGATCGCCGAGAGCGAGGGCCTTCTGCGCCGCGCCCTGGGCGACGCCTACGGCTTCCACCTGCGGCTGGGCGGCGGCGTGCGCAACGCCCTGGTCGATTCCGGCCAGTTCGAGGCGGCGCTGCTGAACCTGGTGGTCAACGCCCGCGACGCGACCCCGGCCGGCGGCGAGGTGACCATAGAGACGCGGCCCGTCACCCTGACCCAGGCGGTCGGCGACGTTGGCCCGGGCCAGTATCTGCGCGTCGCGGTGCGCGACACCGGCTCCGGCATGGACGCCGCGACCGCAGCCCGGGCCATCGAACCCTTCTTCACCACCAAGCCGCCCGGCGAAGGTACGGGCCTGGGCCTGTCGCAGGTCTATGGCTTCGCCCGCCAGAGCGGCGGCTCGGTGGATATCGAGACCCGGCCAGGACAGGGCACGACCGTGGCCATGCTGCTGCCCATCGCCGAGGCGGCCGACCTGACCGTCGGCGGAACCGTCATCGACCCTGTGGCCGGACAGGTCCCGTCGCGCGTGCTGCTGGTCGAGGATGACTCCGAGGTGGCCGAACTGGTCGACGCCATGCTCCAGGAACTGGGCCATACGGTGATCCGCGCCGGCGGCGTGGACGAAGCGCTGGAGCGCCTTGAGCAAGACGCCGCCATCGATCTGGTGCTCAGCGACGTGATCATGCCCGGCGGCCGCAGCGGCGTGGATCTGGCCGAGCGCCTGGCGACGGCTCGCCCCGGCCTGCCGGTGGTGCTTTGCTCTGGCTATACCGGCGGCGAACAGGGCCGCGCCCAGGCCGGCGCCTGGCCGTTCCTGAGCAAGCCGTTCTCGCTGGACAGCCTGGCCAGGGTGCTGACCGAGGCGCGGGCGGGTTGAGACGTTAGGGGCCGGGACGCCCCAGCAACACGCCCCTTTGCATTCCCATCACAAAGGTCTATATGTCGTTTCGTCACTTATGCTCAATTTCAGCATAAGCCGAGCGTCGGAACGGTTCACCCTGCTCCGGCGTTTTTTGAGACCCTGGAAATGCTCAGTTTGAGCATAACGGAGAATCTGATGGCCGACGGTTTTGCCGCGCTGGACTTTACCCCTGACGTCGAGGTCCAGACCTCGAAGATCTGGGACAAGGTGAAGAACCACGTCACTCCGATGGAGTGGCGGCTGCATGCGCCCCTGATCGCCGAGATCAACCGGCTGAAGCGCGAGAAGAACGCGGTCATCCTGGCCCACAACTACATGACCACCGAGATCTTCCACGGCGTGGGCGATTTCGTCGGCGACAGCCTGGCCCTGGCCCGCGAGGCCGCCAAGTGCGACGCGGCGATCATCGTCCAGGCCGGCGTGCACTTCATGGCCGAGACCAGCAAGGTGCTGGCGCCGGACAAGCGTGTGCTGATCCCCGACCCGCTGGCCGGCTGTAGCCTCGCCTCCTCGATCACCGGCGCCGATGTGCGGATGATCAAGGCCCGCTATCCGGGCGTCCCGGTGGTCACCTATGTCAACACCACCGCCGACGTGAAGGCCGAGACCGACATCTGCTGCACCAGCGCCAACGCGGTGCAGGTGGTGGAGTGGGCGGCGCGCGAGTGGGGGACCGACAAGGTCATCCTGATCCCCGACGAGTTCCTGGCCCGCAACGTGGCCCGCCAGACCGACGTCAAGATCATCGCCTGGCAGGGCCGCTGCGAGGTGCATGAGCGCTTTACCCGCCAGGACATCCTGGACCTGCGCGAAAGCTATCCCGGCGCCGAAATCCTGGCCCACCCCGAGTGCCCGGCCGAGATCCTGGAAGAGTCCGACTTTGCCGGCTCGACCGCCGCGATGAACGACTATGTGATCCAGCGCAAACCCAAGCAGGTGATCCTGATCACCGAGTGCTCGATGGCCGGCAATGTCGAGGCCGACGCGCCGGACACCGACTTCATCAAGCCCTGCAACCTGTGCCCGCACATGAAGCGGATCACCCTGCAGAACATCTACGACGCCCTGGTGTTCGACCGCTACGAGGTGACGGTGGATCCCGCCATCGCCTCGGCCGCGCGCCTGGCCGTGCAGCGGATGATCGACCTGCCCCCGCCGCTGATCCCCGCCCGCTACGACCTCGTGAAGGCTCGCCATCACGTGGACGTGGAGCTGATCTAGTCCGTTTGAACGGACGGGTTGTGGAGTTTGAGATGACCGACCGTGTGATCTTCGACGGTCCCGTGATCCTCGGGGCCGGCCTCGCGGGCCTGACCGCCGCCCTCGCAGCGAAGCGAGCGATGGTGCTGTCGCCGACGCCGCTGGCGACAGGCTGCTCCAGCGCCTGGGCGCAGGGCGGCATGGCCGCGGCCCTGTCGGCGGACGACACCCCGGCCCTGCACGCGGCCGACACGGCCGCCGCCGGCGCCGGCCTGTGCGACCTCGAGGCCGTCGAACTGCTGACCCGCGAAGGACCGGACGCCGTCCGCGCCCTGGCCGCGCTGGGCGCGCCGTTCGATACGAAGGACGGCGACTTCACGCTCAGCCTGGAAGCGGCGCACTCCAAAGCCCGCGTCGCCCGCGTGGGCGGTGACGGGGCCGGGGCCGCGATCATGGCCGCCGTCATCACCGCCGTCCGCGCCGCGCCCGCCATCGAGGTGCGCGAGAAGGCCCGCGCCCGCCGGCTGCTGCAGGACGCGACCGGGCGCGTCGTGGGTGTGCTCGCCGAGATCGATGGCAAGCTGGTCGAGATTCTGAGCCCCTCGGTGATCCTGGCGACCGGCGGCGTCGGCGGCCTCTATGCGGTCACCACCACGCCCGCCGAAGTGCGCGGCGAAGGCCTGGGCCTGGCGGCGCTCGCCGGCGCGGTGATCGCCGATGCCGAGTTTGTTCAGTTCCACCCCACCGCCATCGACATTGGCCGCGACCCCGCGCCCCTCGCCACCGAGGCCCTGCGCGGCGAGGGCGCGATCCTGCGCAATGCAGACGCCCGCGCCTTCATGGCCGACTATCACCCGGCCCGGGAACTGGCCCCGCGTGACGTGGTGGCCCGCGCCATCCACGCCGAGCGGGAGGCCGGCCGAGGCGCCTTCCTCGACGCCACGGTCGTGGTCGGCGGCCACTTCCCCAAGGAATTCCCGGCCGTGTTCGAAGCCTGCATGAGCGGCGGCGTCGATCCGCGCCGCGCCATGATCCCGGTGGTTCCGGCCGTGCACTACCACATGGGTGGCGTCGCCACCGATCTGGACGGTCAGACCTCCCTGCCCGGCCTCTACGCCGCCGGCGAGTGCGCCGCCACCGGCGTGCACGGCGCCAATCGCCTGGCCTCCAACAGCCTGCTGGAAGCCGCCGTGTTCGGGGCCCGCGCCGGTCGCGCGGCGGCGAAGGCGCATCCTGCCGCCGGCCAGCCCGTCTCGCTGGTCCCGACGCCCGACCTGCCCGCCGATGTCCTGCAGACCCTGCGCAAGGCCATGAGCCGCGACGCCGGCGTGATCCGCGACGCTGAGGGCCTGACCCGGCTGCTCGGCGTGATCGAGGCTCTGGAAGCCGCCTATGGCCGGGGTCCGATCCTGGCCGCCGCACGGCTCATCGTGACCTCAGCCCTGGGCCGCCACGAAAGCCGCGGCGGCCATAGCCGCGCCGACTTCCCCGCCACCGACCCTGCCGGCATCCGGACTTTCGTCACCCTCGACGGACGCGAGCCCGGCTTGCGATACGCGGCGGAGTAGGGGTACGTTTCGGGAACGGAGATGCGATCATGACGACATCCGAGCCCAGCTTCGCCGAGCGTGGCGGAAGCGAGTTCCTGTTCGACTTCGACACGTTCGAGCGCATGGACCAGGCTGGCGTCCTGCGACTTGCCTCCGGTCATGTGGAACTGATCGAAGGGAAG
Organism: Caulobacter sp. GSs2; assembly: GCF_058680895.1. Next base: position 1,501,734 of record NZ_CM178725.1, read on the forward strand.
ATTCTGCAGATGGCGCCGATCTCAGCCGACCACGGCGACGTCTCCACGAACGCGGCCGTATCGCTCACGAACCGATTGACGGCGAGCGGCCTCGGTCGGGACGTGTACCGCGTCCTCGTCCACGTCACGCTGAAGATTGGCGAACACAGTGCGCCAGAGCCCGACGTCCTCGTCGCGCGCCCATTGGACGGGCGAAAGTATTGTGAGACGGCCGACGCCGCGCTCGTGGTCGAGGTCTCGATCTCGACGCGCGACGGCGACCTGAACATCAAGGCGCCTCTCTACGCCCGAGCAGGCGTTCAGGAACTGTGGCTTGTCGAACCCGAGAGCCGAAAGGTCAGCGTTCTGCGCGAGCCGCGTCCTGACGGGACCTGGGCCTCGACCACTATCCTCGAAGGCGACGCGACCGTCTCGCCGCTGTTCGCCCCGCAGATCAGTATTCCGCTGTCGGAGTTGTTTTGACGCTTTCCCCCCTCCCCGACCTCCTTGTTCGCCCGATCATCGAACTCGCCCTAGCCGAGGATCTCGGCAGGGCCGGCGACATCACCGCTCAGGCCTGTATCGACGCCGACGCCCGGCTGTCGGTGGCGTTCGCCGCCCGCCAGGACGGCCGCGTCGCGGGCCTGTCCTGCGCGCGCCTGGCCCTGGCGGCGATGGACCCGTCGGCGAGCTTCGAGATCGTCACCCCCGACGGCGCCGACGGCGCGCCGGGCACGGTGTTGGCCCGTGCCGAGGGCAATGCCCGCGCCGTGCTGGCGGCCGAGCGGACCGGGCTGAACCTGCTGGGCCGGCTGTCGGGCATCGCCACCCTGACCCGGGCCTATGTGCGCCTGATCGAGGGCACGGGCGCGATCATCGTCGACACCCGCAAGACCACGCCGGGCCTGCGGGCGCTTGAGAAATACGCCGTGCGCTGCGGCGGCGGGATCAATCACCGCTTTGGCCTGGATGACGCCATCCTGATCAAGGACAACCACGTCGCGGCTTGCGGCGGGGTCGGCGAAGCCGTCCGCCGGGCGCGGGCCTTCGCCGGGCATCTGGTCAAGGTCGAGGTCGAGGTCGACGGCCTGGACCAGCTGGAAGACGCGCTGAAGCACGGCCCGGACGTGGTGATGCTGGACAATTTCAGCCTCGACGACCTGCGCACGGCCGTGGCCCTGGCCAAGGGACGGGCCGTGCTGGAGGCCTCCGGCGGGGTCAACCTGACCACCGTGCGGGCCATCGCCGAGACCGGCGTCGACGTGATCAGCGTCGGGGCCCTGACCCACTCGGCGCCGGTGCTGGATATCGGGCTGGACGCGGTTTGAGTCTTTAGATGCTCCCCCTCTGGGGGAGCTGTCGCGGAGCGACTGAGGGGGCTAATGCGGCCTAAGCCGTGCTGGCCCCCTCCGGCCCTCTGGGCCACCTCCCCCAGCGGGGGAGGATCGATAGTCTAGCCCCAGATCTTCAGCAGCTCCCGCACGACCATCACCGCCAGGGTGATTGTCGAGGTCGCAAACAGCAGGAACCGCAGGTTCACGACGTTCACTGTCACCTGAACCAGGCTATGCAGCACCCGCAGGCCCACATAGGCCCAGGCCAGCTTCATCGCCAGATCGTCACCATGCCCAGCCACCGCGATCGCCAGGGCGGCGGCATAAAAGATGGTCGGCTGTTCCATCAGGTGGTTGTAGTTGTCGGCCGCCTGGCGAGCCCCGGCCGGCAGCACGTCCAGCGAGCCCGGAAAGGCCGCGTCCTGCGGCTTGACGCCCGCCTTGGCCATCGCCGGAATGCGGCGGATATACATCCAAAGCCAGATCACCAGCGACCAGGCCACCAGCGCCATAACCGGCGCGATCATCGTATTCATGGAGCGTCCCTCCCCGGACGTTTTGTTTGTGCGGGGAGCTTAGGCGAAGAACGGCGTTACTGCGAAGCTTGCCGTGTGGGAAAGATGCTCCCCCTCTGGGGGAGCTGTCGGCAAAGCCGACTGAGGGGGACGGCTGGGCAAACGCCGCGCTGGCCCCCTCCGGCCCGCTGGGCCACCTCCCCCAACGGGGGAGGACCTAAAAGCTACGTCCGGTCCCGGAACGGATCGGCCGGATAGACGCCCAGGATCTCGAACTTGTCCGAGAAGAACTTCAGCTCGTCGAAGGCCAGGGCCAACGACCGGTCTTCCGGACGGCCGTCGACCTCGGCGTAGAAGAAGGTGGCCGTGAAGGCGCCGTCTTCCATGTAGCTTTCCAGCTTGGTCATGTTGACGCCGTTGGTCGCGAACCCGCCCATGGCCTTGTAGAGCGCGGCCGGCAGGTTCCTGACCTTGAACACGAAGCTGGTCACACAGCGATGGGTGAAGGCCGGCGGGGTCGGGGTCGTCTCGGCCGTCATCACCAGGAAGCGGGTGGTGTTGTGGCGCTCGTCCTCGATGTCGCTGGCCAGGATGTCCAGGCCATAGATCTCGGCGGCCAGGGCCGGGGCGACGGCGCCGCGGGTCGGGTCGGGCTTCAGGGCCAGGGCCTTGGCGGCGCCGGCGGTGTCGCCCGCGCCCTCGGTGGCCACGCCCAGCTTGCGCAGGCTGTTGCGGCACTGGGCCAGGGCGATCGGCATCGAGGCGACAACCTTGATGTCCTCCAGCTTGACGCCCCTGTTGGCCATCAGCTGGAAGCGGATCGGCTTGAAGCGCTCGCCGATGATCTTCAGGCCCGAGGCCGGCAGCAGGTGGTGCACGTCGGCGACGCGGCCGGCGATCGAGTTCTCGATCGGGATCATGCCCAGCTCGCAGACGCCGGTCTTGATGGCCTCGAACGCCTCCTGGAAGGTGGCGCAGGGATAGGCCTCGTAGTCCGGAAAATAGGTGCGGCAGGCCTCGTGGCTGTTGGCGCCGGGTTCGCCCTGGAAGGCGATCTTCTTGAGGATGCTCATGCTTGTTTCCCAGCCTGCAGACGGGCGGCTTCGAGATCGGATGGGTTGTCGACGGAGATGGGCGCCTCGGCCGCCACGGCGGCGCGGATCGTCATGCCCAGCTCCATGGCCCGCAGCTGCTCCAGCTTCTCGCGCTTTTCCAGCGGCGAGGGCGAAGCGGCATTGAACGCCTCCAGCGCCTCGCGGCGATAGCCATAGATGCCGATGTGACGCCAGACAGGCCCATCGCCATAGAGGGTGGAGCGGGTGAAATAGAGGGCCCGGCCACTCTTGCCGTCGTCCTCCATGGCCAGCACGGCTTTCACCACGTCGGGATTGGTCCGGTCGGCGGGCGAGGCCTCGGCCGCGACGACGGTGGCGATGTCGCAATCGCCGAAATCTTCCAGCAGGCCGGCGCAGGCCGACAGCACCGACGGGTCGACGAACGGCATGTCACCCTGCAGATTGATCACCACATCGTGCTCGAAATGCGGATCCAGCTCGGCCAGCGCCGCCAGGATCCGGTCAGAGCCCGAGGGCAGATCCGGGTCGGTCAGCACGGCGCGACCACCTGCCGCACGCACGGCCTCGACGATCTCGATATCGCCCGCAGCCACGGCCACCGGGCCGATATTGGCCTTGAGCGCCTGGTTCAGAACGCGGACAATCATCGGCAACCCGCCGATATCGGCCAGCGGCTTGTTCGGCAGGCGGGTCGCCGCCATGCGGGCGGGGATCAGGACGATAGGGTTCATGAGGTCAATATCGCTGCTGCCCGGTTGCGCGAGGGGCGGTAGCGTGTAAGAGACGCGAGCGCAACAAGAGGCGCGCGCGGGGGATTCCTCGCCGCGGGTTTGGGCCCCGCCTCAGGCGGGCCGGTAAGAGGCTGACAAGGCTGAGATGAGCGACCTGACGTTCAACAAGATTGCTGGCGGCGTGCTGCTGACCGGCCTCGTTATTTTCGGTCTGCGTGAAGCATCGACCGTCATGTTCCAGAAGCACGACCTCGAAAAGGCCGGTTACGAAATCGCGGTCGAAGAGTCGACCGGCGGCGGCGGGGCCGCCGCTGTCGAGGTCGCGCCCGACTGGGGCACCGCCCTGCTGCTGCCGGCCAATATCGCCGCCGGCCAGGCCGTCGCCGCAAAGTGCAGCGCCTGCCACAAGCTGGATTCTGGCGGCGCCAATGGCATCGGTCCTGGCCTGTGGGGCATTCTGGGCCACCAGCCCGGTTCGCACGCTGGCTACGCCTATTCCGGCGCGATGAAGGAATTCGGCGCCAAGAACCCGGTGTGGGACTATGACCACATGTACGAGTTCCTCAAGGCGCCCGGAAAGTACGTCTCGGGCACCAATATGAGCTTCGTCGGCCTGAAGAAGCCGGAAGACCGAGTGGCGATCATCGCCTATCTGCACAGCCTGGGTTCGACCCTGCCGGTGCCGGCGCCCAAGCCGGCCGAGGCTGCTGCTCCGGCGGCTCCGGCCGAAGGCGCTCCGGCGACGGCCCCGGAAGCCGGCGCAGCCGCCGCTGGCGCGCCCGCCGCTCCGGCTGCGGCGCCTGCCGCTCCGTAAAGGGCGTTTAGGCAAAACAAGATCGGGGGCCGCGAAGTTCGCTTCGCGGCCCTTTTTCGTTTTCCGACCGATGATCCTCCCCTCCCGGGGGAGGTGGCCCGAAGGGTCGGAGGGAGCAACGCGACGTCGGCCGTGAAGACCCCCTCAGTCACTCCGTGACAGCTCCCCCAGAGGGGGAAGCATCAAACCGCTCAGGGCCGGCGGTAGCCCAGCGGCGCGCCGACGCCGGCGGCCTCGATGCGGGCTATGGCCTGGGCCAGGGGCTCGATAGCCGTGGCCATATGGTGGGCGTTGGCGTGCAGGATGGTGTCGGGGTCCAGCAGGATCGCCACGTGGCCCTTCCAGAACACCAGGTCCCCGCGACGACGCTCCGAGGCGTCGATTTCCGGGAAGAAGCCGCGCTGCAGGTCGGTGTCGCGCGGGCAGGCGCGGTTGCAGGCGGCCAGGGACTGCTGGATCAGGGCCGAGCAGTCCAGACCCAGCGACTCGCGTCCGCCCCACTGATAGGGCGCGCCCAGGAACCGCTGGGCGACGGCGACATAGTCACTCTCGCCCCTGCCGACCGGCGTCAGATGCGCCTCGATGAACCAGCCCGAGCGAGCGCCCCGGACAAAGCGCCCCTCGCGCGCCTCGACCGTCACCAGGGCATTGAGGCTGTAGAGGCCGACAATGGCCGACTTGATGTCGGGCTGGCTGAAGCCATAGGTGCGGATCGCCGACACCCGATGGGTGGGCGCCAGGACGGGCGCCGACAGGGCGTCGCTGGTGACATAGCCCACATAGCCGTCGCGGCGGGCCTGGCCGAAGGCAAAGCCGTCAACCTCGAACAGCACGTCGAAGCGCTCGCCAAAGGCCAGCTGGTCTTCCTGCTCGGCGTCGGGAGCCGGCGCCTTGCGGATCGAGGCGATCGGGGCGCTGGCCTGCATCGGCTGGGCGGCGGCGAAGCGCTCGGCGGAGACCACGCCCTCCAGCCGCACATCGGCCAGGCCGTCGCGGATCAGAGTCAGGCGACGGTCAGGCGGGCTCACGCCGGGAACCGGGTCTTGAGCATCGAAAACAGCGCCCGGATCGCCTGGGCCTCGCCGCCGCCGGGATAGCCCGGCCGGCTCTTGGGGTTCCAGGCATAGAGGTCGAAATGGGCCCAAGGCCCGATGCCCTCACCGGTTGGCGCGAACCGCTGCAGGAACAGGGCCGCCGTCGTCGCCCCGGCCTGGGCCCAGGCGGCGGAGTCGTTCTGCAGGTCGGCGATCTCGCTCTCGATCGACTCGCCATAGGCCTCGGTCAGCGGCATGCGCCACAACAGATCGGCCGTGGCCTTCGAGGCCGTCTCGATCTGTCCCGCCAGCCGGTCGTCGGGCGTCCAGAACGGGATCACGAACGGCCCCAGGGCCACGCGCGCCGCGCCGGTCAGGGTGGCCAGGTCCAGGGTCAGGGCGGGCTTGTGCTCGGCGGCGCGGGCCAGGGCGTCGGCCAGGATCAGCCGGCCTTCGGCGTCGGTATTGCCCACCTCGACGGTGAGGCCGGCGCGGGTCTGCAGCACGTCGCCGGGCCGCATGGCGTCGCCGCTGATGGCGTTCTCGACCACCGGGGTCAGCACCACCAGCCGCACCGGCAGCCTGGCCGACATCACCATCCGCGCCAGGGCCAGGGCGTGGGCGGCGCCGCCCATGTCCTTTTTCATCAGCCGCATGCCCGACGAGGGCTTGATGTCCAGGCCGCCGCTGTCGAACACCACGCCCTTGCCGACCAGGGCGAGCACCGGGTGGGCAGGGTCGCCCCAGCTCATTTCCAGAATGCGCGGGGCGCGATGCGGCGCGGCGGCGCGGCCCACGGCGTGAACGGCGGGATAGTTCTGGGCCAACAGATCGTCGCCGACGATCACCGACAGGGTCGCACCGTGCTGCGCGGCGATCTCGCGGGCGATGGTCTCGATCTGCAGCGGGCCCATGTCGTTGGCCGGGGTGTTGACCATGTCCTTGGCGAGAGCGCAGGCGTGGCTGATCGCGATGACCGCCTCGATGTCGACGCCCTTGGGCGCGACCAGTCGCGGCCCGGCTTCACCAGACCGCTTGCGATAGCGATCGAAACGATAGAGCCCCAGGGCGAAGGCCAGGGTCGCCTCCTGGGCGTCCAGGCCGCGCGGCAGGCGGGCCAGGCGATAGTCCCCGGCCGGCAGCTTGGCGGCCAGAGACCGGAACAGGCCCGGATCAACGGCGGCGCGGGTCCCCAGCCCCATCAGCACGCGTTCGACCTGACCGCCGGGCCCGGACAGGACCAGCACCTGACCGGCCTTGGCCTTGAACTGGGCCTGGGCGGCCAGGACCCTGGCCGACGGCCGGCGCGCCGCCAGGAACGCCTCAAGCTCGGCCTCGAACAGCGGGTGGACCGGGAGGCCGCCTTCAGTGGCCGTGGCCAGAATGGGGGAGCTGTCCAACATGTCGCGGCCCTTGGAAATTATGCTTAACGATTCCTTGAGGCCGCGCGGCGAGGATGCGGCAACCCTTCGGAGACTCGTCTTCCATGTGTCGCAAGCGCGCGCTCCTCGCAACCGTTCTCGCTCCGGCTCTGCTGATGCTGGGCCCCCAGGCCCACGCCGGCGCCGCCAAGACCGCGCCCGCCGCCTCTGAGCAGGCCGTCTCGCGCAAGGCAAGCCCGGCCCAGCGCGCCGAGATGCGCCGCGCCGATCCCCTGGCCCGCGCCGCCTTCTGGGGCGGCGAGTTCGAGACCGACGGCCGCGACGCCGAGGCGGGCGTCGCCCTGGCCCAGGCCCTGCGGGCGATGGGTCGCTATGACGACGCCGCCGAGGCCGCCGGCAAGGTGCTGATGGTCGAGCCCGACAATCTGGACGCCCTGCTGGAATCGGCCCGCGCCCATATCGCGCGCGGCCAGGGCTTCTACGCCGTCGAACCCGCCCGTCACGCCGCTGTCCTGGCGCCGAAGGACTGGCGTCCCCAGTCACTGCTGGGCGTCGCCTATGAGCAGGCCCAGCGCGACGAAGAGGCCAGCGCCGCCCACCGTCAGGCCGTGGCCCTGGGCCCCAACGAGGCCGTGCCCAACGCCAACTACGCCATGCACCTGGCCAGCCAGGGCGACATGACCGGCGCCGAGGCCCTGCTGCGCCGCGCAGCGGTCATGCCCGCCTCAAGCATCCAGATCCGCCAGAACCTGGCCCTGGTGATCGGCCTGCAGGGCCGCATCGCCGAAGCCGAAAAGCTGGCCCGCCAGGACCTGCCGCCCGAAGCGGTGGCCAACAACCTGGCCTGGCTGCGCGCCGCCACCAGCCAGCCCAGCCCGACGGCCCAGTCACGCTCATGGGAAGCGATGAAGTCGGGCGGCTAGCCAAAGCATTTTCGAGCGAAGTGGATCCCGGTTCGCGTGAAGAAAATGCGCCAAACCAAAGATCTAGAGTTCCGGACTGACGCAGTCAGGACGGAAACTCTAGTAGGCCGAGCTCAGCGCGCGCTCGAGGACCTTGGCCGCGTCGGCGAACTGTTGAAGCAGCGGCATGGATACGCCCTCGCGGACGACCACCGCCATGGTCGCCGCCAGCGAGAAGATCAAAGCCGTCTCGACCGCTGATCCGCCGACCTCGTCACGCGCGAGGCTTCGATCGCGGGGAGCCCGCTTGCCGCCGATCTTCATGCTGACTGTCCCACAATGGCAAACCACTGGGCGCCGCGCCGCAAGAAGGGCGCCGGTCTATCTTCCGAGACGGGCCAGCAGGTCGTCGCGATAGGTGCGGCTGGCCACCAGTTCGGCGCCGCTCTCCATCGTCAGTCGCCATGAGCCATCCGACAGCGACTGGGTCTCGCGGACGCGGGCCAGATTGACCAGGGTCGAGCGATGGCTGCGGGCGAAGATCGCCGGATCCAGCCGTCCTTCCAGGTTCTGCAGCGTCTCGCGGATCAGGCCCTCGCGCTGTTCCCAGTGCACGACGACATAGTTGCCGGCGGCCGAGAACCATTCCACGCGGGACAGGTCGACCGGCGTCCGGCGCGATCCCGTCGAGACCATCAGGCGCTCGGCCGGGGCGGCCTGGCGCGCCGCGACCCGCCGCGCATCGGTCAGGGCCGTCTCCAGATGATCGGCGCGGGTCTGGGCCTCGACGGCCCTCTGGCGATGGGCCGCGGCCAGCCCCGCGGCGGCCAGGGCGGTGTAGAGCAGGATCGAGACGGGCGAGCGGCTCAGGGCCCGGGCCAGCCCTTCGGCCAGGCCGCCGCTCGACGCCCGGAACGTCATGTCCACCCAGGCAGCGCCCAACGATTCCAGGGCCACGACGGGGATCATCGCCAGGGTCAGGACCGCGACGCCTCGCCCGTCGGCCCCGAAGCGCCGCAGGATCGCCCAGACCAGGCCGGCCACGGGCAGCCACAGGACGTAGCTGGCGCCCTGCCACGACACCGACTCGACCAGGCTGATCGGCGCGCCGGCCGCCCGCGCGGACCGCCGCGCGAACCAGGCGGCGCTGAAGGTGGTGACGACATAGCTGTAGGCGCCGAAGGCCCACACCCAGGCGGCCGTGGAGCCGCGCTTCAGGCGGGCGAAAGGTCCCGCCGGCGGCGCAGGGCCCGCGACAGGATCCAGATCACGGCCAGGGATTGGAACACGAGGGTCGGCCAGAGCTGGCTCCAGGGGGTCGGCAGGAAGGTCAGGAAGTTACCCGAAAAGGCGCTCATCACCGCCCCGTAGGCGCTTAGCATCTTTACGAGATGCTCGTAGGTCCAGAGGTCTGGAAAGAAAGGCCACGCGGTGGGACGGGCGAAGCGCCACAGGTCCCAGCCGCCATAGGTCAGCGCGCCATAGACCAGGGCGGCGGAGACGGCCGTCCTGCCGCCCGTCTGACCGCGCAGGATCAGCACCAGCACCCACAGGCCCACGGCCACGACGATCAGGGTCAGGAACCAGTCGAGCGCCCTGGCGCGATCGGCGCGGCGCAGGTCGGGCCGCTTGCGCTTCAGCACTCGCACGCCGGAGAAGACGGTGATGGTCGCCGTGGCCGTCAGGGCCGCGAAATAGGCGTTGAAGCGCAGCGCCGTCATCACCCAGGCGCAGACCAGCAGCATCCCCATCAGGCCGGTGAAGATCCAGCCGGACACGCGATGCAGCGCAGAGCCCTTGCGGGTGACGATGGGCAAGCCGCCGGCAACGACGGCGACGAGGCCGCAGGCGATGTGGAGGGCGAGAGTGGGCTGGAAGATCATGCCGCCGGCATGGGCCACTCGCTGGCCTTGCCGCGAGGGATCTGGGACGAAGCGCGGCCCTTGGGGACGGGGCCCTAACCCTTGCCCATCACGTCCTGGATCTTGATGATCGCCGGACCCAGGATCACCACGAACAGCACCGGCAGGAAGAACAGGATCATCGGCACGGTCAGCTGGGCCGGCAGGGCGGCGGCTTTCTTTTCGGCGGCCGAGAGACGCAGTTCGCGGTTTTCCTTGGCCATGACCCGCAGGGCGCTGCCCAGCGGCGTGCCGTAGCGCTCGGCCTGGATCATGGCTGTGGCGACCGAGCGGATGCCGGGGTGGTTGGTGCGGCGAGCCAGGCCCTCATAGGCCAACCGCCGGTCAGGCAGATAGGACAGCTCGGCGGTCAGCAGGCTCAGTTCCTCGGCCAGCTCCATCGAGCTGGAGCCGACTTCCGCGCCGACCTTCTGGATCGCCGCCTCGATCGACATGCCGCTTTCGACGCAGATCAGCAGCAGGTCCAGGGAGTCGGGAAAGGCCGCCACGATCGACTCGCGGCGCTTGGTGGCGATGTTGGTGATGTAGACGTTGGGCGCGTAGTAGCCGATGGCCAGGGCCGCAACGCAGGCGCACAGCTTCTGCATGCCCACCAGGCCAAAATCATTGATCAGATAGATGTAGAACGCCGTCACCACCGCGAAGACGAACGGCATCACGAAGCGGAAGAAATAGAAGGTCGAGACCGGCTGTGGTCCGCGAAAGCCGGCCTGGGCCAGCTTGTCGACCACCTTGGGATCTTCCAGCAGGCGCGACAGCTGCAGGCGGTCGACGATGTTCTTGTACAGGCCTTCGTCGGTGTGGCGCAGGGTGCTGCCCCCGCCGCCTTTCTGGACGATGGCCTCGCGCGAGCGGCGGCGCAGCTCCTCGCGGCGGTTGGCCACAGACTTCAGGCGCCCTTCCAGACCCTTGTCGCGCATCAACGGCGCGGCCAAGGTGATCATGGTGGCGAACACCACCAGGGCGATGATCCCCGTGAAGATGTTGGTGGGGTCGGTCAGGACGGCGACGATGTTCATGAGCCCCCTCCCCTAGAACTTGAAGTTGATCATCTTGCGCATCACGAAGATGCCGATGCTCATCCAGATGCCGCCCGCCAGCAGCATCAGATGGCCGCGCTGGTCGGTGAACAGCGGCTGCATATAGGCCGGTGAGGTCACGGTGATCAGCACCACAACGCCGGGCGGCAGAGCCCCGATGATGAAGGACGAGGCCACGGCTTCGGCCGACAGCGCCTTGATCTTTTCGCCCATCAGCTTGCGGGCCCGCAGCACGGTCGACAGGTTGCCCAGCGCCTCGGCCAGGTTGCCGCCGGTCTTGGCCTGGATTGACAGCACGATGGCGAAGAAGCGCAGCTCGTTAGTCGGCATGCGCTCGTACATGCGCTCCAGGGCCACATCCATCGGCATGCCCATGCCGACGTTCTCGGTCAGCATGCGGAACTCGCCGGCCAGGGGCTCGGGGCATTCCTTGCCGATGATCTTCAGGCAGTCATGGACCGGCAGACCCGACTTGATGCCGCGCACGATGATGTCGATGGCGTCCGAGAAGGCCTCGGTGAACTTCTTGGTGCGGGCCGTGGCCAGCATGCCCACCACCCAGCGCGGCAGGCCCAGGCCGGCGGCGAAGGCCGCGCCGAGGGCCAGCAGCGGATGCTGGCCCAGGATGAGGACGATCAGGCCGACGCAGAAGCCCAGCCCCCCGCTGATGATCCAGAACATCTGGACCTTTTCGCCAAGGCCGGCGGCGCGCAGGCGAGCGGCGATGCTCAGCGACGCCTTCTTCTGTCGCCTGTCCTGCTCTTTCAGGGTCTTGAGGATCTGTTTGCGGCGGGCGTCGGGCGTATTGGCCACGGCCTTGGCGCGGGCCCCGGCGGCATGGGCGCCGCCGCCGACGATCGCCTGGGCGCGCTTGGCCGTGCGGGCCGCGTTCTGGTCGCCGCCGGCGAAGGCAAAGCCCAGCGCAGTGATGGTGATGAAGCCCAGGACGCCGGCGATCACGAACAGCATGGGCTACTCCGCCGCGTCGAGGGCTTCGGCCAGCTCGCGCTCCAGGCCGTAATAGCGGGCGCGGTCCCAGAAGCGGGGCCGGGCGATGCCGGTCGAGCGGTGCTTGCCCACCACCTTGCCGTCGGCGTCCTCGCCGGTGATCTCGTAGACGAACAGGTCCTGGGTGACGATCACGTCGCCCTCGAGACCGACCACCTCGGTAATGTGGGTGATGCGGCGGCTGCCGTCGCGCAGGCGGGCGGCCTGGACGATGACGTCGACCGAACCGACGATCATCTCCTTGATGGTCTTGGAGGGCAGGCCATAGCCGCCCATGGTGATCATGCTCTCGATCCGGCTGATGGCCTCGCGCGGACTGTTGGCGTGCAGCGTGCCCATCGAGCCGTCGTGGCCGGTGTTCATGGCCTGCAGCAGGTCGAAGGCTTCAGGGCCCCGGACTTCGCCGACGATGATCCGCTCGGGACGCATCCGCAGACAGTTCTTGACCAGATCGCGCATGGTGATCGCGCCCTGGCCTTCCAGGTTGGGCGGCCGGGTTTCCAGGCGCACCACGTGCGGCTGCTGCAGCTGCAGTTCGGCGGCGTCCTCGCAGGTCACCACCCGCTCGGTCGGGTCGATAAAGGCGGTCAGGGTGTTGAGCAGCGTGGTCTTGCCCGAGCCCGTACCGCCGGAGATGACGATGTTGCAGCGGCAGGCGCCGATGACGCCCAGAACCCGCGCGCCCTCGGCGCTGATCGACGCATAGTCGACCAGGTTCTTCATCGTCAGCTTGTCCTTCTTGAACTTCCGGATGGTCAGGGTGGGACCATCCAGAGCCAAGGGCGGGGCAATGACGTTGACGCGGCTGCCGTCGGGCAGTCGGGCGTCGCAGATCGGCGAGCTTTCATCGACCCGGCGGCCGACCTGGCTGACGATCCGCTGACAGATGTTCATCAGCTGCAGATTGTCGCGGAAGCGCACATTGGTCAGCTGGACCTTGCCGCCCACTTCGATGAACACCCGGTGGGCGCCATTGACCATGATGTCGGCGATGTCGTCGCGAGCCAGCAAAGGCTCCAGCGGACCATAGCCGAGGACGTCGTTGATGATGTCCTGGACCAGGTGCTCCTGTTCGGAGACCGACATCGAGACGTTCTTGATCGCCACCAGCTCGGCGACGATGTCCCGGATCTCTTCAGCGGCCGCCTTGACGTCCAGCTGGGCCAGCTGGCTCAGGTCGATGGTGTTGAGCAGGGCGTTGAAAATAACGGTCTTGGTGGCGTGGTAGTAGTCGCTCTGCTCGCGGACGATGGTCGTGGTGGGCGGCGCACCCTGCGCGGCGCGCAGTTGCTCCAGCCCCGGCGTCGCCTTGGGCGGGGCAACCTTGGGCGACGGCGCGGCGCGATCCTGGGCCGGCTCGACGCGCTGGGGACGCGTAGCGATCGCCGACCCGTCTGTCGGCGCCGGGGGCGGCGCGTGACGGTCCGTTGCGGGGTTCTGATCGCGCTTGCCGAACATCCGTCGCTATTTCTTCCTGAACAGACCCGACAGCATCGAGGCCTTCTGAACCTGCGGCGGTTCGCGACGGCTGATCAGCTGGGCCAGGTGGTCGATGCCCTCGGCCGCCTTGGACTTGGGCGCGACCTCGCCGACCATCTGGCCGTTATTGGCGGCCTGGCCGAAGGACTTGGGATCGAAGGGCAGGACGAGCGACGGCGCGACGCCCAAGGCCTCGCCGAAGTCCTTGACCGGGATCTCGGGACGGCCGGGCACGCCCACCTGGTTCAGCACCAGGCGCGGCGGCGCGTCGTTGGGGCGGGCCTGGCGGACCATGTCGATGATGTTCTTGGCGTTGCGCAGCGAGGCCAGATCCGGCGTGGCGACCACGACCAGATCATCCGAGCCGATCAGCACCCGCCGCGTCCAGGCCGCCCAGCTGTGGGGCAGGTCCAGCACCACGAAGGGCGCGGCGCCGCGGATCTTCTGGGTGACCTCTTCATAGGCCTCGGCGCTGATCTCATAGTCCTGGTCGAGGGTCGCAGGCGCGGCGAACAGCGACAGGCGATCGCCGCAGCGGACCATCATCCGATCCATCAGCACGGGGTCGAGGCGGTCGGGCTGGCTGAGGGCGTCGATCACGCCCTGCAGCGGGTCCTGGTTGAAATCGAGCCCGGCCGTGCCGAACGGCAGGTCCAGATCGACGATCACCGTGGCGGTCTGCATGCGCTCGGCCATCGACCAGGCGAAGTTGTGGGCCAGGGTCGAGGCCCCTACCCCGCCCTTGGCGCCGACAAAGGCCACCTGACGGCCGACGAAGGGCGCCGACGGATCGGCATAGAGGCCGGAGACGGCGCGGATGATCTGCAGCGGACCAAGCGGCTGGGTCAGATATTCGCTGACCCCGCGGCGCATCAGCTCGCGATAGAGGGCGATGTCATTGGTCTGGCCGATGACCACGACCTTGGTGCCCGGATCGCAGACCTGGGCCAGGGCGTCCAGCAGGTGCAGCAGGCGCTGAGCGCCGTCATGGGTTTCCACCAGCACCAGCGAGGGGGTGGACTGGTTTTGATACAGCTCCACAGCGGCGTCGAGGCCGCCCACGCGGACGATGGTCGAGGCGCGGGCCATCCGGCGGTCGGCGGCGGCGACCTCGATCAGGGCCGAGGTCTCGGGCCGCACGCAGAAGGCGTGGATGGTGATGCGCGGCACCGCCATCTCGCCCAGGGCGGCGTCGCTGCCGCTCAGGCTGTCATGCGGGGACGGCTCGGGCAGGGGCGGTTCGTACGCGGGCGGCGGGGTCATTTCAGCGGCGGGCGCGCGCCGACGCTCGGGCTCCGGCATGGCGGCGGCGGGCGCCGGGGCTCTAGCCTGGGCCTGAGCCTGGCGCGCTGCGGCGGGCGCCGCGAACGGGTCCTGCGCGGGCGCGGGCCGCTCGTCGCGCGGTCGGGCCGGCGGGAAATCGGCAAAGGGGTCGTCCATCCCGCCCTGGGCCGGCGACAGGGCCGGCGCGGACGAGCGCCAGGGATCGGAGCCGGCTGAGGTGAACTCGTCGGCGGCCTCGAACCCCAGGTCGAACGGGTCATGATCCGAAGGAGGACGCGGCATCAGTTGATCGCCTTGGAGACAGCGCCGGTGGCCTGCTCGTCCTTGGCCGCCGAGGTGACCTCGCCCTTGCGGTACTTGCCCAGGACGACGTCGCGGCGACCCGCGTCGATCGGGGTCGAGTCGCGCGGACGGATCAGGTCTTCTGGATTGGCGATCTGGGCGGCGAGATTGGCGGCCACGGCGCAGCCGAAATTGCCATAGGTCTCGTTCTTGCGGGTGGCCGTGAGGTTTTCCCAACGACCGCAGGTGGGGCCTTCAGCGGTGAAGATCTCGAAGCCGACGCGCATCGGCGCCACAGCCTGGCCGCCGGCGTCATAGCCGACGATCCTGACCTGGGCCGGGGCCGCGCCATAGAACATCAACCGCTCGCGGATTTGCGCGGCCATGCCGCCAGCCGCCGAAGCGTCGCCGCCGCCGATGGGGGCGCTGACCACGATCTCGCGCGCCTGGGCCGACAGCCAGCGACCGACCAGGGCCGACAGCGCCTGGTCCTGGTTGGCCGACACGCCGGTGGCGTGCACCGCCAGCTGGATCTCGTCGGCGCGGCCGTCGACCTTGATCTGGTCGCGCCACTTTTCGGTCTCGGTGCGCGAGGCGGGCGCGGAAACAGACGGTTCAACGCCGGCGCTGGCGCAGGCCGACAGGCCCAGCAGTGCGGCGCCGAGGAGAAGGACGCGTTTCACGGGGTGCTTGCTCATGTCCGCGTCCTCACTCGATCACATAGCCGACGGGGCCCTGATAGGCGCGCCCCGCATTGGCGCCGGCCGGCGCCTTGACCACCTGGTTGAGCCGCCCCAGCAGGGTCGTGCTCATGTCGCCCGCGAACCTCAGGCCGTCGGCCGGGGTCTGCAGGTTCTGGGGCCGGGTGGGATCGACGATGTAGGGGGTGATGATGATCACCAGCTCGGTTTCGCCGTTCAGATAGTCGCGCGAGCGGAACAGCGAGCCGAGAACCGGCATCGAGGTCAGGCCCGGCAGGGAGTCGATGGTTTGCTTGGTGGTCTGCTGCAGCAGGCCGGCGATCATCATCGAGCCGCCCGAGGGCAGCTCGACCGTCGTCTCGGCCCGGCGAACCATCAGGCCCGGCACGGTCAGCACGCTGGAGCCCGAACCGCTGGACACCGAGAAGGCGCCCAGGCTGGAGAGCTCGGAAACCTCGGTCGACAGTTTCAGCGAGATGCGGCCGCCCGACAGCACGACCGGGACGTAGCCCAGGCCCACGCCGTAGGGCTTGAATTCGATGGTGATCTTGCCTGTTGCGTCCTGGCCGGTGGGGACCGGGAACTCGCCGCCCGCAAGGAACTTTCCCGCCTCGCCCGACAGCACGGTCAGGTTGGGCTCGGCCAGGGTCCGGATCAGACCCACCCGTTCAAAGGCCTGCAGACAGGCATTGGTGTTGCTGCCCGTGGCCGTCTTGTAGGCGGTCGTGGCGATGTTGGTGATCAGGTTGGTCAGGGCGTTGGTGGAGCCAGTGGAGGTCGTATTGACCAGCGCAGCGCTGTTCACCGCTGTTTGGGTTGTCGTGGAGCCGCTCACAGGAAGGGGCGCGACGGCCACGATGTTTCCGTTGCCGTCCACCACGGTCACGGTCGAGACCGACGTCGAATTGCTGGTGTTCGTCGTCGAAGACCCGGTGGTCCCGGAGGTGACCCCGTTCTGGCTGTTCTGGGTGTTATTGTTGCTGACGTTGGTCGTGCGGGCGTTGTTGTAGCCGGCGCAAAGATCGGCGCCGCCCATCAGTGCGCCGTTGACGCCGAAGGTATTGTCGCGTCCCAGACCATAGGTCCTGACGCCGTCGTTGAAGATGGCGCTGGATGACACGCCCAGCTGCTTGATGACGTTGCGCTGCACCTCGACGATGCGCACTTCCAGCATCACCTGGTCCTTGCCGGCGATGCTGAGCATGTTCAGCACCTTTTCCGGCGAGGCCACGAACTGGGCGGCGATCCGCGAGGCCTTCTCGGAGTCGGCGGCGTTCATCACCACGCCGGTGAGAATGACGCTGTCCTTCAGCGGAACGACCTGCACCGAGCCCATGGGCAGGACGGTGCGCAGGGTCGAGGACAGCAGGCTGATGTCCTGGGCGACGCGGATGTTCAGCTGCAGGATCTTGCGGCCCGCAGCGTCGAAGAACACCGCGTCGGTCGCGCCAGAGGTCATGCCCAGCACATAGATCCGTCGCGGGCTGCGCAGAACCGCGTCGGCCACCAGAGGATTGGTGACCAGCATGTCGCGCACGTCGACCGGCAGCTCGATGATGGCCGACTTGCCCAGCGGCAGGTCCAGCACCCGGGCGCCGGCCCCGGCGGTGAGGTCGATGCTCAGCACCTGCTCGGCGGCGGGCGGCGCGATCGGGGCGACGGCGACCGGACGCGGGCGAACCACGCGCGGCGCGGGCCGATAGGTGTGCGAGCCGCCAACAGGACCGTCGGCCAGCACGGAGGCGGTCGAACTGAGGGCCAGAAGCCCGGCGATGTGCGCGGTCAGAACCCGACGGATCATGGGGGAGCGGCTCATGGGCGCACCGAGGTGTTGGTGGTCTGGCCGCCACGGTTGATGCGGATCACCGAGTCCTCCGGAGCCTTGCGCGCGACACCCCCGACGACGCCCGAAGGGCCGCCCAGATCGGTATAGGCGCGCAGGGCCAGGGTCACAGGGCCTGTCGCCTTGGCCCGGGTCAGGGCCTCGGCGTCAGTGGGGCTGACCTCGATGGTGGCGGTGGCCGCGACGATGGACTTGGCGTCCTTCTCGGCTGCGGTGCTCTGGTCCAGGGCCAGAACGCGGACGTTCTGCAGGATGGTCTCGGCGATCGTCACCTTGCCGGCGCCGCCATCAGCATCCGGGGAAAGGGTGTCGCGGGTCTGCAGGACATCCACCCGGTCGCCGGGCAGGATGAAGCCGCCGACGGCGGTCTCGGAGGTGACGGGCACGGCCATGGCGCGCTTGCCGGGCGACAGCACGACCGAAAGATAACCGCCGTCGCCGCCGCGGACGATCTTGCGGGGGGTGATGGGTTCGCCGGTCAGGATCGGGTCGCGCACGATCGCGCCCTCGACGGCCTTGGCCGGGTCGACGCCGCCAATCATGTCATTGGCGGCATTGGTGACGGCGGCCCTGGCCTTGTCCGCACCCTCGGGGTTGGGCAGGGCGGCGCCGTTGGTGATGAAGGCGGCATTAACGGCCTCGGTCGGCCAGGCCTGCCAAGTGACGTCTTCGCCGGTCAGTCGCGCGCCGATGGCCAGGTCGCGCTTGGCGACCAGGACCTGGGTCATGGGCTTGCCCGCGACCGGCGCGGCAATGGCCGAGGGCGCGGCGTCGGGCTTTCCACCCAGCGCGCGCTGCATCACCACGGCCAGGCCGATGGCCGAGATGGCGGCGACCAGGACGATCAGGAGGCGAACAGGATTCATTGCGCGGTCACAGGCTTTCGCGACGAGAAGCGAGGTTTCGCGAGCTGCCGCCCTTCAGGACTGCGCGCACGATTCGTCAGACAGCCTTTCTGGCCAACCCCATGGTCGCCCGCGCATGGTTAACACCGGCTAAAGTTTTGGCTCTCCGAGTCGATATGCCCGCTGTGACAGGCTGACGCGGAACGGGTCCCGGGCGCCCGGTGGCTCAGCCGAGAATGGCGCTGGCCAGGGCGCCTTGCGGGAAAGTCGCCAGGGCGCCGACCGCGATGGCCACGCCATAGGGAATGTCGCCACCCTGCGCGCCCAGCTTGCGCAGCCACGACGGACTGCCGGCCAGCACAGGCTCCAGCCAGCCAGAGCGCAGGGCCAGGATGGCCATAGTCAGGGCGCCGCCCGCCAGACCTGTCGACAGCATGAAGGGGAAGGCCGCCGGCCAGCCGATCCACAGGGCGCTGGCCGCGAACAGCTTGGCGTCGCCGCCGCCGATCCAGCCGGCCGCGAACATCCCCATTCCCAGCAGCAGCGCGCCGAACCCTGTCGCCAGGCAAAGGCCGATGGCCGGCAGGGACGCACCGCTGACGACTGCGGCAGGGACGAAGGCCACGAGCAGGGCCAGCGAGATCCAGTTGGGAATAGTATAGCTGGTGACGTCCTTGAGCGCGGCCACGATGACCAGGGCCGGAAAGATCAGCAGCAGCGGGATCTGGATAGCGTGCATCGCAAGGCGCCTTGTTTGACGCCCCATTCTGGGACGATCAGGTGAAGCAATGGTTTCCCCCAAATGCGGAAAAGGCCGCGACGAAACCGTCGCGGCCTTCCCGTTTCCGAGGCAGTACGTCAGCCCGTTTGGGCCGGCGCGCCTTTAGCTGGCCGAGTTGGCCGTGCTGACCTTGGTGCCGACGTTCGTGAACGTGGTCTTCAGATTGGTGCCCAGGGTGGTGACGGCGGTCACGATCACAACGGCGATCAGGGCGACGATCAGACCATATTCAATGGCCGTGGCGCCGGATTCGTCGTTCAGGAAAGTCTTGATGAAGCTGGTCATGTTGAAATCTCCAGTGTTGAAACTTGTGATGTAGAGATTGAACCAATTGGGTAAACCAATTGTATTCAAAGAACGGCATTTTTCAGAGAAATGTACTTTTTCATCCGGAAAATAGACAAAGAAAAAGGGCCGGAACCTGGGTTCCGACCCTTCTTTTTTCGAGGCCTGAAGCCAGGTCTTAGCTAGCCGAGTTGGCCGTGCTGACCTTGGTGCCGACGTTCGTGAACGTGGTCTTCAGGTTGGTGCCCAGGGTCGTGACGGCGGTCACGATCACAACGGCGATCAGAGCAACGATCAGACCATATTCGATGGCCGTGGCGCCGGATTCGTCGTTCAGGAAGCGGGTGAAGAACTTCGACATGACTTGATCTCCTAAATCATCGTTGGTTGATTTTGAGGCCTTCAAGCCGTGTTGACTTGCTCACCCCCGAAAACACGATCAATTTCGCCCACCTCACTTAATGGCCAGTAAACGTCGGAATAGTTTCCGCTGTTTTTCTTTTGGTTTATTTGCGTTTACTATTACTTACTCTTAACCACACCGATCAAATCCAGACGCAAAGCCTTTTGAATCAACGGTTTCGCAAACGGTCACGTTGTCGCGGAGGACATGGATTTAGTCTTTTGTTGACCATTCAAAGTCAGTCTCACCGGGCTCGGATATCGAACTGGAACCGTCATGCGCCGCCTTTCGCTCGCTCTCGCCGCTGTCTTCGCCCTCGCGGGCGCCTCGGCGCGTGCTGAAAGTCTCTCGGTTCCCGCCGGCGAGATCGCCCGCATCGGTCTGTCAGGCGCTGTGCGCGACGTGGTTGTCGGCGATCCGCTGGTCGCCGATGTCAGCGTCATCAACGAGCGCACCCTGGTGATCCTCGGCAAGCGGGCCGGCGTCACCACCGTGATGGCCTTCGACGCCGCCGGCCGCTCTCTGGCCGACCGCCAGGTGATTGTCTCCGACAGCAGCGCCGGCGTCACCGTCTATCGCGGCGCCGCCAATGTCGGGACCTATGCCTGCGGCGTGCAATGCACCCGTGTTGCGCCCACCTCCGCGGTCAGCGTCCCCTAAGTAGATTCCCGCGCGCACGTGAGGGCGCGTCTAAACGACTGATTAGGGGCGGGAAGCCTAGACTGCCCTGACCGTCGCCTCGGGCGGCTTCGAAACGGACCCCAAGCGTATGGCGCCTGTCGCCCGCCTCAAACGCCTCCAAGGTTGCGCCGGTCTGCTGGCCAGGGCCCGCGCCAGGGCGAGGCTGTTCGCGCGCGCGCGCCGCGGCGCGGTGACGGTCGAGTTCGCCTTCGTCTCCATTCCCTTTCTGCTGCTGATCTTCGCGACCATCGAACTGGGACTGGTGTTCCTGGTCTCGATCACCCTGGAAAACGCCGTGATCGACGTCGGCCGCTCCATCCGCACCGGAGAGGTCCAGACGGCCGGCCGAACCGCCGCCGCCTTCAAGACCGCCGTCTGCACCGAGATGAGTTGGCTGGGCTCGGCCTGCAGCACCGCCCTGAGCCTGGACGTGCGCACCTTCAGCGGCTTCTCGGCCTCGGGCGTAGTGCTGAACACCGCCAAGCCAAACACGCCCTGCTGGGATCCGGGCGGCCCGGGCTCGATCGTCCTGATCCGCGCCTATTACAACTGGCCCCTGGTCACGCCCCTGCTGCAGACCGGTCTGCAGACCTCAAACGGCAAGCGCATGCTGACGGCCGCGACGGCCTTTTCGAACGAGCCCTATTCCGACACTCCGGCGGCGACGGTCATATGCCCGATCAACTGACCCCCCGGCCCCAAAGGCGTCTGAAGGACTTCTGGCGCGACCGTCGCGGCGTCTCGGCCGTCGAGTTCGCCCTGATCGCGCCGGTGCTGGTGATCTTCTATTGCGGCATGGCCGAGCTGACCCAGTCCATGATGGCCCAGCGACGCCTCAGCAACATCGCCTCGTCGATCGGCGACCTTGTGGCCCAAAGCGCCCAGCTGAACGACGCTCGCAAGAATGACATCTTCACGATCGGCAACACGATCATGGCGCCGTTCCCGACGACGAGCCTGCGCATGTGCCTGGTCAGCATCACCTCTGACGCGACGGGCAAGGACACGGTCGCCTGGTCGGAGAACCACAACAGCCACGCCAACTGCCCGGCCCAGGGCGCGGTGCTGGGCTCTACCGTAATCCCGGTCGGCGTGCTGCCCGCCAGCCAGAGCGTGATCATGGCCAAGGCCAGCTATGGCTACACCTCGCCGATCAAGTTCATCCTGCCCTCAACCCTGAACTTCTACCGCACCTTCTATCTGCGGCCTCGCAAGAGCGAGACCGTGCTGCGGGTCAACTGACGCTTTTCCTGCCCCGCTATGCGGGTGAGAAGAAGACGGCCCTGAGCCGCTCGGCAAGCGGATGCGGCGCGAAGATCCGGCCATCCAGCCGCGAGACCGGCCGCACGCCGATCAGGCTGTTGGTGAGGAAGACCCCATCGGCGCCCGCCAGTCGCGCGCCGTCGGCGGCGATCTCCAGCGCCTCGATCTCCCACGACCTTGCCGCAGCCAGCACACGCGCCCGGGTGATCCCGGCCAGCACGCCGCACTCCAGGGCCGGGGTCAGCAGTCGCTCGCCCTCGATCCAGAACAGATTGGCCGCCGCCGCGCAGGCCAGATGGCCGGCATTGTTCAGCATCACCGCCTCGTCGGCCCCCGCCGAACGGGCCTGGGCGCGGGCCAGCACATTGTCGAGATAGGCCAGGGTCTTGAGCCGCGAGGCCGGGGAGCCCTCGTTGCGGCGGGTCTGGGCGATGATCAGGGTCGCGGGCGTTTCGATGGGCGCAGACAGGGCGGCAGTCGCCCTCAGGCGCGGGACGACCTGCGCCGGACGATCCAGACCTCGCCCCCCGGAGCCGGCCGTCACGGTCAGGCGCACGGCGGCCCGGCCCGCAGGCGGCGGCGCGGCAAGGCACAGGGCCCGCGCCGTCTCGCGATCCAGATCCGGCAGACCCAGCGCCACGCAGCCGGCCGCCAGACGGTCCAGATGCGCCTCGATCATCGGGATCGCGCCGTCCAGCGCCAGCATGGTCTCGAACAGGCCATCGCCCAGCAGCAGGCCGCGATCGTCCAGCGGGATCATCGAGTCATCTCCGTCATGGGCTCAGTCAGGGCGCGCTTGAGGGCGGCGATCTTGGTTTCGGTTTCCAGGCGTTCGGCCTGCGGATCACTGTCGGCGACGATCCCCGCTCCCGCCCGCGCCTGAAACGTCCAGCCCTCGCTGTCGCGCTCCAGCCCCACGGTCCTGATCAGCACGCTGGAATCGAAGCTGCCGTCGAACCCCGCCCAGAACAGCGAGCCGCAATAAGGGCCGCGCGGCGGCTCCAGCTGGGCGATGACCTTCATCGCCTGGACCTTGGGCGCGCCGGTGATCGAGCCCGGCGGGAAGGTGGCCCGCAGCAGGTCGGCGACGCTGAGGCCCGGGGCCAGGCGCCCAGTCACCGTCGAGACCAGGTGGTGCACATTGACGAAGGTCTCGACCCCGAACAGCGCAGGGACCTTCACGCTGCCGGGCGGGCTGACCCGGGCCAGATCGTTGCGCATCAGGTCCACGATCATCAGGTTCTCGGCCCGATCCTTGGCGCTGGCCGACAGCTCGGCGATCATCACCGCATCCTCGGCCGGCGTCGCGCCGCGCCGCCGGGTGCCCTTGATCGGCTTGGTCTCGATGGCGCCGTCCGCGCCCGACACCTTCAGGAACCGCTCGGGCGAGTTGGAGACCAGCGCCCTGCCCTCCAGCCGCCAATAGGCCGAGAACGGGGCCGGGCTCTGGGCGCGCAGGCGGGCCAGAAGGTCGAACGGATCAACGCCGTCCGCCAGCCGTCCGGTCCAGGCGCGGGCAATATTGGCCTGAAAGATTTCGCCGCCATGGATTCGGGCCACCACATCCGCGACAGCGGCTTCATAGGCTTTGCCGTCGGTGGCGGTCAGGGCCGCGCACAGCGGCCCTTCGACCGGCGGCCGCGCATCGACGGCCGCGTCCAGCCAGGTCAGCGCCGCCCTTGCCCGCTCGCCGGCCTGCGCGTCGGTGTCGCCTCGCCCGACGGCGACAACGCGGCGCGCCTGATGGTCGAAGGCCAGCAGGGCGCTGTAGCGGGCGCAGGCCAGGTCCGGCCAGCCGGTGCGGCCAAGGCCCAGGCGCTCAACCCTGTCGCCCAGCTCGTAGGTTCCCAGACCCACCACGCCGCCCTGGAACGGCGGGCCTTCGGGATCGACGGGCAGGTGCGGACCGATCAGGGCGCTCAGGGCCTCGAACGGGTCGCGAGGATCGGCGGCGTCCAAGGTCAGCACCGCCTCGGGCGCACGCAGCAGATACGACCACCGCTCGCCGCCGCCCGACAGCAGGGCGCAGGCGTACGGCTCGTCCCGAAACGGCTGCAGGGCCCGGACCGGCTCGCGCCAGGGGGCGGTTAGGAGAGCGACGCGATACATGGCTGGGGATTTAGCAGATGCTCCCCCTTTGGGGGAGCTGTCGCGGAGCGACTGAGGGGGCCATCTCGGCATCGGCCGCGCTGCCCCCTCCGGCCCTCCGGGCCACCTCCCCCCGGAGGGGGAGGATCTAGATCTAAGCCTCGCGCTCGCCGCCCTTGACGAGGAACAGGCCCAGCGCGCCCAGCAGCAACAGGCCGACGATCGGCACGAAGCCCGCTACCTGGCTCTGGAAGATCCGGGTCGCCAGGGCCACCAGCAGCGAGCCCAGCCACACCGTCGCCGTGCCCGAAAGGGCGAACAAACCAAAGAAGGCGGCGATGCGGTCAGGCGGCGCCAGGCGCACCAGCAGGGTGCGGCTCGAGGCGTACTGCGCGGTGACGAACACCGCGATCAGCAGGCCCAGGCCCAGATACAGAACCTCGGGCAGGGTGCGAAACAGCGGCCCGTTCCACAGCGGCGCATGGGCGGCGGGATCAAAGCTCCAGAAATAGAGGATCCTGTCGCGGCCCATGCCCAGGGCGGCGATCAGCACGATCAGGCAGCCGAAGATTTCCAGCTGCACCGCGCGGCGCGGTCCCAGGGTCCTGTCCAGCCACGGCGCCAGGAAGCCGCCCAGCACGCCGAAGATCGACAGGCAAATGCCATAGGCCAGCATCTCCAGCGCGCCCCAGCCCATCAGACCGGCGGCGAACAGGCCACTGAACACCAGCAGCGCCGTCATGCCGTCGCAGTACAGCATCCGGGTCGCCAGGAATGTCGCGACGTCCTTGTGGCCCTTGAGGTTGCTCAGGGTGTCGACCAGCAATCGCGCGCCGTGGCGCAGGCTGGCCGCCATCGACAGGCCGGTGCGCGGCGCATCGCGGGTCCACAGCAGGAACGGGATCGCCCCCAGCAACATCACCCCGGCCGCCATCGGTCCCGACAGCCGGGCCGGCTCGTTATTATCGGTCGGCAGGCCAAACAGTGGCGCGGCCGGCACGCCGGGCCAGTCCACCGCCCCGGGCAGCACAAAGGCCCACATCATGAAGATCAGCAGGCTGACCGACAGGCCGTTGGCCATGGCATAGCCCAGCCCCGACACCAGCGGCTCCTGCCCCGGCTCGGCGGCCCGCGACAGCAGCGAATTGTTGAGCACGTCGCCCCAGTTATAGGACAGGCCCAGCACGATCAGGACAAAGCCGATCAGGGCCACGGACGGCCCGTCGTTCGGCTGGGCGAACCACAACAGCACCAGCAGCGGCAGCATGATCGCCAGTATGCCGATCAGGAACGGCTTGCGGGGCCCAAAGCGCTCGATCGAGGCCCCCAGCAGGGGGGCGGTAACCGCCGTCAGCAAACCCGTCGCGGTGGCGATGTCAGCCACGGTCGCCTGACCCTTGACCGGATCGCCGACCAGCACCCGCGAGAAATAGGGCGCGAAGATGTAGATGGTGATCAGGACGACATAGGCGTCGCGCGACCCCTGATGGAAGATCCAGCTGAGCGCGCCTTTTGACAGACCCCCCGGTTTGCCGCCCGCCGACACGCCCGCCACATCACTCATGCCCTACCCCGGTACGAACGCCGTCTGATGCGGCGCTTCTACGGGAGCGTGGCGGTTAAACGGGCGTTTGTCACGGGCGACTTTAGATCAGGATATGCGCCCGCACGGCCTCGCGCATTTCGGCGTCCAGACCCACGGCCTGTTCCAGATAGCCGTCCAGCGAGCCGTGCTGGTCCTTCATCGCGGCGAAGGCGGCGGCCAGGTACTGGGCCTCGACGCCCATGGCGGCGCGTATGGCCGCCTCGGTGGGTGTGCGGCCGGTCATCTCGTGGATGATTTCCATGAACTTGGGGCCGCGGCGCTCGAAACGGGCGGGGTCATTGGTCAGCAGATAGTCGTCGATGACGTCATCGTCCGACACGCCGGCCACATGATGGGTCAGGGCCGCCAGTATGCCCGTGCGGTCCTTGCCGGCGGCGCAGTGGATCAGCACCGGTCCCCGGGCCTGCGCCAGGGCGCGGAAATAGCGCGAGAACAGGTCCAGATGGCGTTCCTTGAACGGCGCCCGCTGATAGTACTCGACCATATAGGCCTGGATCGAGCCTTCGGAGAGGTCGGAACCCTTCAGAAACTCATGCCAGGGATCGGGGCCGGTCGCGCCCAGTTCGTTGTCGATCACCTCGGCGGAAAAGCCGCTCCAGCGCCGCGAGGGCGACCGCTCGCGCTCGTTGGGACGGCGCAGATCGACCAGGGTGACGATGTTCAGGGCCGCCAGGGCGTCCAGGTCAGCGTCGGTGGCTTCGGCCTGGTGGGCGGCGCGATACAGCACGCCCTTCTTCAGCCGGCCAAGACCAGCGGCGTAGTCGCCATAGTCGCGGAGGTTCTCGACGCCTTGGAGCGGGATGTGTCGGGTCATGTCAGGGGTGTTAGCGCGACCGGATGACATTGGCGAGACGTTGCTACCGCCTCAGCCACGGCGCCAGGCGGTCCTGCACCGGCTGATCCACATAGGTGTGAAACAGCCAGGCCGCGCCATAGGCCAGGGGGAAACCGGCCAGCCACATCAGCCACTGCCAGCCGATGCCGATCGGCACGGTGTCGATCAGCTTGTGGATGGCGCTCCAGTAGATCACCCCGACGAAGATGTGGGTGATGAACAGGGCGAAGGACAGCTTGGCCCCCTCCTCGATCCAGGCGCTGGGTCGCTGCACCGGCAGACGGCCGGCGCCCAGGATGATGCAGCCGATGGCGGCCAGGCTGGGCAGGTCGAACCACAGCACATTGGGCAGGGCGTAGCGATCCAGGGCCTGCCACCCCACCAGCACCACGACGCCGCCATACAGCAGCGCCCGGGCCGCCTTTTCCGACGGCCAGTCCATCTCGACGGCCCGGGCCAGGCACACGCCCAGAATGAACAGCGGCAGGGCCCGCACGACCCCGAACTGGAACCGCAGGTCGGCCAGGGCCTGGTCAAAGCCGAAGCGGGCGATCAGTTCGAAGGCGATGATGATGGCCGCGCCCACCAGCGGCAGGATCATCGCGTGGCGCACCTTGTCGGCCGCCCGCCACATGAACGGGAAGATCGCGTAGCAGACGATCAGGGCCGACAGCGACCAGCTGGGCAGGTTCCAGCCGTCGCTGGGAAAGCCCCAGGCGTGAACCAGCAGGGCCTGGACCGGCAGCTGGTCCCAGGCGAAGCGGCTGGGCTTGTGGGCGTCGGTGCCGATGGCGTTGAGGACCAGCACCAGCACCGCCATGGCCGCCAGCACCATCAGGTGCCCCGGCCAGACGCGGGCGGCGCGGCGCAGCCAGAAGCGGGCCGGCGTGATCTTCCCCGACAGGGTCGAGGCGCCATAGGCCCGGCCCAGCACATAGCCCGACAGGATCAGGAAGAAGTCAGTCGCCAGAAAGCCGCGCGAGAACACCTGGTGGAAGCGCTCGATCCGCATCGGGCTCTCGGCCCCATAGTGGTAGAGCACGATCAGCAGCGAGGCCAGGAAGCGCAGGAAGTCGAGGGCCCCGCCCCGGACGGCGCGGCGGGCGCGGGCCATCACCGGGGTCGGGACCGGGGTGGATGCGTCGGAGGGCGAAGCGGAACTGGACACCCCTTGGCCTTAACAAAGCCGGCCGCGCGGGAAAAGCCATCGCGTCACGTCATCTTGCGGCGAGACGGCGCGACGCCTATCTGTAACTTATACTGTTTCTGAAAGACTTCGCCATGACCCGCATGCCCGTCCTGTTCGTCGGCCACGGCTCGCCGATGAACGCCATCGAGGACAACGCCTGGAGCCGCGCCTGGGGCCAGATGGGCCGCGACCTGCCCCGCCCGCGCGCCATCGCCATGGTCAGCGCCCACTGGGAGACGCAGGGCGCCACCGCCGTCAGCGCCTCGGCGGCGCCCGAGACCATCCACGATTTCGGCGGCTTTCCGCAGGCCCTGTTCGACGTGCAATACCGCGCGCCGGGCGATCCGGCCCTGGCCGCGCGCATCGGCGCGCTGCTAGCGCCCGACCCCGTGGTCCAGCATCCCACGCGCGGCCTCGACCACGGCGCCTGGGGGGTGCTGCGACCGATGTATCCGGACGCCGATATTCCGGTGGTGCAGATCAGCCTGGATCGCGGCCGCTCCAACCGCTGGCACTATGAGGCCGGCCGGCGCCTCGCGGCCCTGCGCGACGAGGGCGTGCTGCTGATGGGCAGCGGCGACATCGTCCACAACCTGCGCGCCGCAGACTTCCGCCGGCCCGAAGCGCCCGAGTGGGCAGAGCGCTTCAACGACACCGCCAAGGCCCTGATCGCCTCGGGCGACCACGACCCGCTGATCGACTGGCAGGGCCTGGGCCCCGACGCCGAGATCTCGATCAACAGCGCCGAACACTATCTGCCGCTGCTCTATGTGCTGGGCGCGCAGGCTGCGGGCGAGCCCGTCAGCTTCTTCACCGACGACGTCTTCGCGGCGATCTCGATGACGGGGATCAAGGTGGGCTGAACGCAAACAACGCCCGTGCCGGGGGAGCACGAGCGTTGCGCTTTTAGGGACGCCGGGGCCGGCCGGGGGGGGAGCCGGGTTGTCCGCGTCGAGTCTTAGATTGGTGGGCGAACGCGGCTTTGCAACGGCGCGACTGGGGTCATTTCAAGATCGACTGTGGCAGCAGGTCGCCAGAACAGCCAGCCGCCCAGACCTCACAATCAGGAACGGTCGATCCGCGTGCTCCACCAGAGCAGAAGCGGCATCAGGATCACCTCGGCCAGAAAGGAGCCCAGAATGTCGGGCCCGAACTGGACGTCGAACCGGAGGGCGCTGAACCGCGCCAGCCCGCCGATGATCGTCAGAACCAGCGCGGTCTGAATGGCCGGCTTGAGCGGCCGCAGGTTCCAGGCGCCGGCCAGAAACAGCAGGCCCACCCCCAGCCACAGCCCCCCCAGAAACCGGACGTGACTGTCGTGGGCCGCATAGGCGTCGGCGTGGATGGCGGCGACGAAGTCGGTCGGCCCTTGCAGCCCCAGGGTGGCGATGCCGCCCAGGGCGACATTGGCGCCCGTCCACAAGGCCACCAGGCCAAGGATGAAGATCGCGGTCCGAAAGGCGCGTTCGCTGAGGGTCAGATGATTCTGCATGAGGGGGTCCTGGGGCGGGCCGATGCCCTGGTGGGGCGGTCGCTAGCGCGAGACGCTGCGGAGATAGGCGATCAGGGCGTGACGATCTTCGGCGGACTTTACCGTGGCCTTCATCCGCGTTCCGGGCGCCAGTCGCGACGGCGCCGTCAGCCACTGATCCAGCGTTTGCTCGGACCAGACGAGGCCCGAACGGGCCAGGCTCGAAGAATAGCCAAAGTTGCCGAGGCTGCCCGCCGGGCGCCCAACCACGCCCCGCAACGACGGTCCCGACCTGTTGCCGTCCAGGGCATGGCAACCGCCGCAGCGAAACATGAATTGCAGCCTTCCTCGTTGAACCGAGGCGGCGGCGCCCGCGTCCTCGTCCAAAACGGGGGAGGCAGCTGTTAGGGTGACGGCAAGGCAAAGCCAGGCCACGACGACGATCGGTTTCATACGGCCTTGCCTATTATTTATAACGCGTGATAAATAATAATCAGCGAAGGAAGTCAAGTCTGTGAGTCTGGACAAGGGAACCGTGAGCGCGCGCAGAGGCCGACCGGCGCGGAGCGGTGGCGACATCGCGGCGATGCGAAAAAAGGTGGCCAATGCCGCCGCGCTGCTGTTTCGCGAAGAGGGCTACGCCTCTGTGTCCATGCGCCGGCTGGCCAAGGAGGTCGGCTGCACGCCGATGACCCTCTATGCCTATTTCGCCAGCAAGGCCGACATCCTCAGCCATCTCTGGGAAGGGATCTATGATGAGGTGTTCGCCGAGTTGAGCGCCCTGGCAGGGTCGATCGACAGCCCCGCCGATCGCCTCACCGCTGTCGCCGCCCACTATGTCCGCTACTGGGTCGGGAACCCGGAGCGCTATCGACTGGTGTTCATGACCGAAGGCGTCAGCCAGGCCGAGGTCAGCAGCTTTCTGGAGTCCTCCGCCGCCGTCGGCCACCACCAGCTGTTCTTTGGTCTGGTGCGTGACGTCCTGGGAAGTCAGGGCGAGGCAGACCTGAAGCCCAGGAGCGAAGCCCTTCTCTGCGGTCTGCTGGGCATAGCCCACAGCCATGTCACCATTTCCGGCTACCCTTGGTGCGCACCGGAGGTCCTGACCCGGCAGATCGTCAGCGCCCTGATGTCACCATCAGATCGGAAAGAGCCCTAGGCGGGTCAGCGCCCGCGCCTATATCTGAAGCCTACCCGCCAGGACCTCGCCCATGACCAAGCCCCTGAAGATCGATTTCGTCTCCGACGTGTCCTGCCCCTGGTGCATCGTCGGCCTGGGCGGGCTGGAGACGGCGCTGGAGCGCGTGGGGGATCTGGTCGAGGCGGAGATCCATTTCCAGCCCTTCGAGCTCAATCCCAACATGCCGCCCGAAGGTCAGAACATCGTCGAGCATATCGCCGAGAAATATGGCGCGACGCCGGAGCAGTCGGCCGCCAACCGCAAGGCCATCCACGAGCGTGCGGCCTCGGTAGGCTTCACGATGAAGACCAGCGAAACCAGCCGGATCTACAACACCTTCGACGCCCACCGCCTGCTGCACTTGGCCGGCATAGTGGGCGGCCAGAAGGCCCTGAAGCGCGCGCTGTTCGACGCCTATTTCACCGATGGCCTCAGCCCCGCCGACCATGACGTGCTGGTGGCGACCGCGCAGAAGGCCGGCCTGGACGGCGCGGCGGCCCGCGACGTGCTGACCTCCGGCCAATATGCCCAAGAGGTGCGCGACGCCGAACGCGCCTGGCACACGGCGGGCATCAGCTCGGTCCCCGCCGTGATCATCAATGACCGCTACCTGATCTCGGGCGGCCAGCCGGCGGAGTATTTCGAGAAGGCCCTCCGCCAGATCGCCGCCGAGGCCTGAGCCCTACACTACCTGGGTCGCCGTCCCCGCCACCATGTACCAGGTCAGCAGCAGGCCGCAGATCACGCTCGCCGTCGCATAGCCGCCGGTGCGCTTCCAGGTGAAGACGCCGATCACCGCCATCAGGGCCGTCAGCGGCAGGAACTGAATGGCCACCACGGTCGACAGCGGGTCGAAGGCCGTGGGCAGGCGGCCGGTCAGGAACAGCGCGCCATAGTCCAGGGCCAGCAGCAGGGCAAAGCCGCCGCTCAAGGCCAGGACGGCGCTGGCATAGCGAGCCAGATTGCTCTCGCCGGCCACCGGGATGCGGGCCAGCAAGGTGCGCAGGGTGACGCCAAAGGCCAGGGTCAGGGGCAGCACATAGACCAGCACCTGATCCGCCTGGCCCAGGCTGAGACGCTTCAGGGCCACGACCCAGAAGCGGAAATCGACCAGGAACAGGCGATGGGCCAGCTCCAGGGCGGCATAGACCACGCCCACACTGACGATGCCGATCAGCACAGACAGTCGCAGGGACCGACTGAACGCCGGCTTTTCGCGCTTGCCAAGGGCGGCCAGACCCAGGGTGATCAGGCCGGTCAGCACAGCCCAGGTCAGAACCTGGTTGGTGATCCCCTGCTTGAGGATGGCGTTGGGCGGCAGGGCGACCATGCCCAGGATGAAGAACGGGAAATAGGTCAGGGCCGGCAGCAGGGCCGTGATCGCGACGCCGCGCCACCAGCCGCCGTCGCGGCGGGCGACGGTGGGCTGTATCGGCTGACGCAGGGCCTTGAACAGCGGCAGGGTCAGCAGCGCCTGGAACGTCCCCAGCAGCAACACGACGGCGCCGATCAGGGCGACGCCCGTGCCGGCTTCCTTCCACATCCAGATCTGGTCGCTGGCCGGACGCGGCGTTCCGCCGTTCAGGGTCAGGGCGAACCAGTCCAGCGCGTGGCCGATGGCGGCGGGCGAGATGTGGTCGCCGGGATGGGTGGTGGCGGGGGTGTGGAGCACCCGGGCGGTTCCGTCGGCGATCGAGCCATAGACCTTGCCCGGCTGGACCGGCGCGCCCGTCCCGAAAACGGCCTGCAGCTTGGCGCTGCCGGTCACGTCCTTGGCCCGGTCGACGCCCCACATCAGCTTGGAAAACTCGTCATACTGGCTGAACACCAGGGCCAGGTTGCGCGGCCAGGTGGGCGAGCCGTCGGCGGCGAACGGCTTGCCGGTGGATGAGCCCTCCAGCACCACCGCCCGGTAGGCGTCCGGCATCGTCGCGGCGGCGGCCAGCACCGTCCAGCCGCCCATGCTGTGGCCTTCCAGGCCGATATTGGCGGGATCGACGGTCGGCAGGCTGCGCAGATACTTCAGGCCATCGGGACCACCAAAGCCGTTCGAGAACGCCGCGCCGCCGCTATAGCCGTGACCGGTCTGGTCCAGGGCCAGCACCACATAGCCGCGCCGGGCGAACTCGATGGCGAAGCCGCTCTGGGTCTCGCGGGAATTGATATAGCCGTGCACGGCCAGCACGCCGGGGGCCGGCGTCGCTGAGGTGGCGTTGGGGGGCGTATAGAGCAGGCCGCTCATCGGCGTGCCGCCCGTTCCGGCGAAGGTCACCTCGGTGACCTTGATCCCGCCCGCCGTCTGGACCTTCCAGGCCAGCGCGCTTCCGCCCAAAACCAGGACCAGGCCCAGCACGAACAACAGCCATGGCTTGCGCATGACATCCCCTCCCCCGCGCCGGTCGATCGCCGGCTTTGCGGGGGAACGTAGAGGAGGATGGGGGAATGTCGAATCCGGACCAACCTCAACTTGTCATCCCGGAAGCCTCGCAGAGGCTGTCCGGGACCCAGGGGCGACCGCATTGCATTGGCCCCTGGGTCCCGGCGCTCCGCTGCGCTACGGCCGGGATGACAAGCAAAATTTCGAGATCAAACCAGCGCGCCGGCCTTTTCCGCCGCCGCCAAACGCTCGGCCATGCCGGAGCCGTACATCCGCTGCACGCGCTCCAGCACCTTGGCCGGCGCGGTTTCCGGCCGTCCCGAATTGAACGGCGGCGCGGGGGCGTACTCGACGCCCAGCTGGATGGCCTGGGCCACGTCCTCGCCGGCGATCTCGGCGGCGATGGTCAGGGCGAAGTCGATGCCGGCCGTGACCCCGCCGCCGGTGAAGACCTTGCCGTCGCGCACCACGCGGGCCGGATCAGGGATCGCGCCAAACAGGGCCAGCTGGTCGCGCCAAGCCCAGTGGCAGGCCGCCCGCTTGCCTTTCAGAAGCCCCGCCGCGCCCAGCACCAGCGAGCCGGTGCAGACCGAACAGACATAGCGCGCGCCCACAGCCAGACGCCGGATCTCGTTGAGAAAGGCGGGATTGGCCATGGCCTCGGTGGTCCCGAACCCGCCCGGCGCCACCAGCACGTCGCAAGCCTCGACATCGCTCAGGCGCGGCAGGTGCGCGAAAATCAGGCCGTCAGCCTCGATCTCGCCGCCGTCCAGGCAGGCGACCGTGACTTTCGCGCCGGGAAGGCGGCACAGGATCTGGTGCGGACCGGTGAAGTCCAGATGGGTGACGCCCGGAAACAGGGCGAAGACGATGTTGAGGGGTTCGACTTCTCTGGGAGCGAGGGGGGCCATGAGGACATCTCCATTTGACGCCGCATCATCCCGCGCCTAGCGTCTGGCGGAAATGACTTAATTCCCTCGGATTCCGCCATGCCCCGCACGATCGGCTTTCTGGTCTTTCCGGACTTCCAGCTGCTGGACGCCACCGGCCCGATCGCGACGTTCGAGATCGCCGCGCGGTTCTCGCCGGGGGCTTACCGGCTGGCGTTCCTGTCGCGCGACGGCGGCATGGTGGCCAGCTCCTCGGGCATGGCCGTCACCACCACCGCCCTGGCTGACGCGCCTCCGCTGGACACCCTGATCGTTTCGGGCGGCGACGGGGTGCATGGGCCCGCGATCTGTGAGGCCACCCTGGCCTATGTGCGTGACACCGCAAAGACGGCCCGCCGCGTCGCCAGCGTCTGTTCGGGAACCTACATCCTGGCGCAGGCCGGCCTGCTGGACGGCAAGCGCGCCACCACCCACTGGAGCCGGACGAAAGACATCCAGAAACGCTATCCGGCCATCAAACTCGAGCCGGACAGGATCTTCGTCCAGGACGGCATGATCTGGAGCTCGGCCGGCATCACCGCCGGCATCGATCTGTCCCTGGCCCTGATCGGCGCCGACGAGGGCGAGCCCGTGGCCCGCCGGGTGGCCCAGCAGCTGGTGGTCTATCACCGCCGCCCTGGCGGCCAGTCGCAGTTCTCGGCGCTGATCGACCTGAAGGCCTGGCGCTTTGACGCCGTCATGGCCTGGGCCCGCGAGAACCTGGCCGAAGCCTTAAGCGTCGAGCAGCTGGCCGACCGCGCCGCCATGAGCCCGCGCAATTTCGCCCGCCTGTTCGCTGCAGAGACCGGCGTCACCCCGGCCAAGGCCGTGGAACGCCTGCGCGTCGAGGCCGCCCGCGCCCTGCTGGACAGCCAGCCGCTGCAGGTCGAGGACGTGGCCCTGGAGACCGGCTTTGGTGATCCGGAACGGATGCGCCGCGCCTTCATCCGAGCGTTCGGCCAGCCGCCCCAGTCGCTGCGACGCACGGCCAAGGCGGGATAGGCGGATCGACATTCAGGATCGCGACGGCGGCCGATCTCTTAAACTCCGTCATTCCCGCCCTTGTGGCGGGAACCCCTCTGCCCGCCGCAGGTGCGGGAGGGACGGACCGCTGGCGGTCCGCTTGCGCTTCACGTGCGAGCTGAACCAGGGGTTCCCGCCACAAGGGCGGGAATGACGGTGAATAAAGGACAATGGTCGGCTGAATGTCGATGAGGTCTAGTCGGGAAAGCCTAGTGCCCCCCGCCCCGCGCCGGATGCGGCATCTTCGCGACATCCGCCGCCGTCACCGGCTTGGCGTAAGCGTTGCCGAAACTGGTGCGGATATAGGTCACCACCTGCGCGATCTGCGCATCGTCCAGCGGTCCCGCCAGGCTGGGCATGCCGCCCTTGCCCATGACGACGGCCGAGATCGGATAGGCCGCCCCGGCCAGACGGGGATTGGACGCCAGGGCCGGGATGGTCCCCGCGCCCACGCCACCCTTGGCGTCGGCCATGTGGCAGGCCTGGCAGACGGCCTCATAGACCTGCTGGCCCGTAACCGGTTTGGCGACGCGAACCACGCCGCCGCCGGTGTCGCCGCCCGCGGGGGTCTGGGCGACAGCGGGCGCGGCGATGGCCAGCAGGCCACCGATGATCGCAAAGGAAAGACGAACGGTCATGCTCAGGCCTCCAGGGCGCGCTTATGCAGGCGGGTAATGGCGTCGATGGATGAGAGCAGCGCGCCCTCCATCCAGCAGCCGACATAGGAGGCGTGCTCGCCGGCCAGGACGATGCGGCGGTCCATGCCCACCAGGGTCTGGTAGTGCTCCTTGCGGGACTCCTCGGTCCAGCGGGCGCAGCAGCCCAGGGCCCAGGGCACGCGGCTCCAGGCCACCGAGGCGCCGCTGGCGAACTCCTTGCGATAGCTGGCCGGGTGCAACACCGAGCCCTGTTG
Organism: Caulobacter sp. GSs2; assembly: GCF_058680895.1. The sequence goes on from NZ_CM178725.1 coordinate 1,536,929, forward strand.
CAGGGCCACCTCGATCCGCTGCTCGGGCGTCATGCCGGCCAGGCGATAGGCCCCCATCTCGCGGGCGAAGGCCCCCAGCAGCACGGCCGGGCCATCGCCGAAGAAGTTGCTGTTGGGATAGGAGATCAGGGCGATCTCCTGGTCGGTGAAGCTGTGGCCGCCATAGATGGAGTCTTCCTCCTCCCAGAAGCGGCGGTTCATCTCCAGGCCGATCTTGACCTGGCCCGAATAGGGCACGGCCTTGATGGCGGCCATCATCTCGTCGGTGACCTGGGTGTCGATCTGGCCCAGCACCGACAGCGGGATGGTGCAAACGCACCAGTCGGCCTCGGCGGTGACCACCTTGCCCGTCTTGGTGTCGGCATAGGTGACGGCCACGCCCTTGTCGTCCTGGGCGATCTTGCTGACCTTGGCATTGTAGGTGATCTGGCCCTCGACCTGCTTGGCGAAGGCCTTGCCAATCATGTCCATGCCGCCCACCGGCTGGAACATGGTGGTCTGCATCTCGTGACCCATGAAGAAGGCCATCGAGGTCCAGACCTGCGGGTCCAGCACATCGTGGAAGTCGTAGAGGGCCGACGGGATCGGCGCGCCGTTGATCCCGCCGCCGGGCGGGCGCTCATAGCCCCGGTGCGAGGCCGAGCGCAGGTTGGAAGCGTACTTGTAGTCCTTGTCCAGCATACCCCAGCCCTTCAGGGCCTCCAGCAGGCGCTCGCGGTCTTCAGGGGTGACCTGGTCGTCGAGGGCCTTGGTGTTGACCGACTTGGCCAGTAGCTCGGCGACATTGCCCTCGAAGTCGGCGGCGGCGGCCTTGAACCGCACCGGCTTGCCGCCGAACGACTGCGACGAGTGGATCCAGGTGTTGTGGTTGAACTGGATAAACGGCTCCAGCGCCACGCCGAACGACTTGCAGTAGTGCAGCAGGGTCTTGTGATGGTGCGGGATCCGCCAGGGTCCGGGATTGAAATAGTTGCCCGGCGCATAGCCGACCTTCTGGATGGCCCCGCCCAGCTCGGTATAGGTGTCGCCGCCGCGCAGCGACCAGTTCCGGCCGCCGGCCCGGTCCTGGTATTCGAGGATCTGCACCTTGTAGCCGGCCTTGGTCAGCTCGTGCGCCGCCAGCATGCCGGCCAGACCCGCCCCCAGCACGATCACCGACGCGCCCTTGCGCGCCCCGGCCAGGTTGGGCGGACCGGCGAACTGCGTCTCGGCCGCATGGCCCAGGGTGGTCATGGCCTGATACAGCGCCGCCGTGCCTCCGACGGCGGCGATGGCGGACAGCAGCTGTCGCCTTGTGGGTGTTCGCGCGCCCAGTTCCATCCGACGAAATCCCCTCGCGCCGCCCGTCCGGCGGCTGTCGGGATCGAGCTAACGAGGACTCGGGCGGCTTGGCGCGGGGGATGTGAGGTCGCAGGGGATCAATGGCGAGGCGTCAGCCATTTGGGGCGCCCTGGGAACGGGGGTGCGCAGGAAGTATGCAGCCAGCGCTGCGCATGGAGCGTGCGCGGGGCGCTTCCCTTGGGCTTGACGCCCGATCGGAGAGGTTTGGAACTTCTGAGACGGGGGGCTGACTTACACCGATGGTCGGTGAGGCAATTCCTGCGGTGAGTTCTCCACCGGTGGCGACGCGGGCAGCGGACTGGGGCGCAGCGCGGCTGGCATGTCGAGGCTGCTCAGAACGTTGCGGAACTTCTGCGTAAACGCCCAGGCCTCTCCGCTGGGGAGCGAGACCAATCGAAATACCGGAGTTTCAGGCGATTCATCAAAACCGGTACGGCTCAGCTTCTCGAGGACCGCGCCGAGAACAGCAAGGGTCCAATCGGTGCGCCGACCGCGGACTCGGCCTACGATTGCCGCAAGCTCGTCCAAGGTCGCGGGCTCGCCAAGCTGGCGCAGCGCCGAGACGAGGTATACCGCGGGCTCGGGCGCATCACCTCTCGACAGTCGCGCACCTTGAAAGCTTATGATGTTCACGCTGGCTCCTTCATCACCAACCCGCTGGACAGTTGCTTGCTAGACTTCGTCCCAGCCGCCCGCCTGTAGGGTCGCTCGACCTGTTCCCATCGCCGCTGCGATCTTCACCTGCTGTCTCGCGACGGGATTTCGCCCGGGGCGATCCTGACCCAATCCAGCGGGCTGCGGCCGGCTGCGCGTCGCGTCCCCTCCAGTCTGAAAGCGTGCCATCAGTTCCCCGAGTTCATGCGCGCTAGACCTGAGATTGGCCAATGCGCAAGTACTCCCGCGCATCGAATTCTCCCCGCCCGAGCTTCGCCCAGAAGTCAGCATATTCGGGACTGCGCGCGAAAGCCGGCTCCTCGAACAGACTGTGGCGCCGCCCCTTGATCTCGGAGAGGGCGTACCCCAGCGCCGTGCAGAAGTTCTCGTTGGCAGTCAGGATTTTTCCGCTGGCGTCGAACTCGAAAATGGCCAGCGCACGCGCGATAGCGGCCAACGTCTGCGAGGCGCTCGAGTCGGAACTGGACCGAAGGCCGAACATGTAGCGCTCCAAAATCGGGGACAAATATTTTCAGCGATCTACAAAATTCAGATCTACCGATTTCACTTCAAATTTAAATTCCTCAACCAGCAAAATATATGACTCTGGTAAATGTGAAATTAATCCTAAAGGTGCAGGAATCATCCCAAAGGTGAAGCCACAATATTTGGTTTGCACTCCTGGAATATTGTTCTGCGCAAATGGAATACTACTCCACTTCAACGGCAAAAACACTTGATGCAACCTTTGGGGGAGGCCTGGGTGACCGGCCAACTCCTGGCGACGATACGCTCTTGTCGTCTCGCACTATTCTGTTGGCGACGGATCAGGACAGCCTGGCAGAGAGCCTGCGGCTCAATTACGGGGCAAGCCTCGTCAGTGTCGGTCACACAGACGCACCCTTCTTTGCCCTGGCGCGTCGCGTGGAAATCGGTGGCGTTCACCTGCACTATTGCCGCTACGACACGCCCGTGGAGATCCAATTCCATGACATGGCCGGCATCAGACAGATGTTGTGCCTGTCTGGACAAGGACGGTTTTCATCGGCGGGACAGCAGGTCGATATCGATCTCGACAACACCACGATCATTCCGCCCGGCGCGTCATTTCTGGCCTCTTATGGCGCCAGCTATAAGCAACTCGTGACCCAGTTTGACGAAGGCGCGCTGCGCCTTAAGGCGGAGGCCATCATCGGCCATTCGCTCCCTGGCCCACTGAATGTGCGGACGCTTGAGGCGCTTCCGACCGCTCCCCGCCTCCGCTCGCAGGAGATCGCTCGAACCCTGGCCCGGATCCTGGCGGCGGACACGCCTATCGACAGGCCAATCGTTGAAATGGGCCAAGCCCTCAGCTCCGCCTTCCTCTTCGAGAACGTCGCCGGTTTTGCTGAACGCTTTACCGATGAGCCAAAAAGCGCCTCGGTAGCCAATGTGCGGGTGCTTGAAGAGTACATTCACGCAAACTGGAACCGCCCTCTGACTGTTGAGGAAATTGCAGTGGCCTGCAGCGTCAGCGTTCGGAGCGTGTTCAGCCGGTTCAAGCAGCATCTCGGGACCGCGCCGCTGACCTATCTGCGCGACCTTCGCCTCGACCACGCCCATCAACGATTGCTGGATGGCGGCGAGGACTCCGTGATCTCCATCGCCCTGTCCTGCGGCTTCTCCAGCTTCGGGCATTTCGCCCGCCGCTACCGGGAGAAGTTTGGGGAACTCCCGTCGACCACTCTTGCTCGTCGCCCGCGCGTCTAGCGACCTTTGTTCGACAGCGGGTCGCGGTTCGAAAGTCACAGCCCGTGCAAGAGTAAAGGCCGCGCGGTGCGCGATCCGGGGGGCGCCCGTCGCCCTAGCCCCTCGCCTCAAGCTTGCCAGCCAGCGCCGCCACCTGGGCCTCCAGCCGGGCTAGGGCCTCGGCGTTGTGCCGGCTCAGTTCGGCGATGTCGCGCTCGCGCAGGGCGTCCAGCTTGGCGTGCAGGTGCATGATCTCGAGCTCGGCGCGCAGGTTGACGACATAGTCGTGCTCGGCGTTCTGGCGGTCCTTCAGGGCCTGGCGGTTCTGGCTCATCATGATCACCGGCGCCTGCAGGGCCGCGACCGTCGACAGCAGCAGGTTCAGGAAGATGAAGGGATAGGGGTCGAAGGCCAGGTCGAAGCGCTTGAGCACGACGTTCAGCGCGATCCAGGCCATCAGCGCGGCGCTGAATCCGCCGATGAAGGCCCACGATCCGCCCACCTTGGCCACAGAGTCGGCCAGCCGGTCCCAAAAGGTGCGATCGTCATTGATCAGCGTCTTGTTCAGGCCGGTCGGGGCCTCGTCGCAGATCAGGTCGATGACGCTCTTCTGGACGTCGGTCAGGTCGTCATAGGCAACCGAGAGCAATTGACGGGAAAGCTGATCCAGACGGTCGTCAATATTCATTCACATTCTCCCGAGCCCATCTCGATTGACACACGCGCCAGCGGCAAGTCACGGTCTAGCCGTCGCGACGCCGACGCACCCTATCCCGCGCTGGAGACACCCATGGCCTACAAGTTCATAATCAAGAAGGACAAGGCGGGCGAGTTCCGCGTCAACTTCGTCTACAACAGCGAAGTGATGTTCTCGACCGAGGGCTATTCGTCGAAGGCCTCGGCCAAGAACGCCATCGAGTCCTTCAAGAAGAACGGCCCCGAGGCCGAAACCGACGATCAGACCGACTGATCCGCGCCTTTGCGCCCGCGCCCCCCGAGCACCTCTTGGGTGGGCGCGGGTCTTGACCCCTCCCCGTCCTCGGCGTCTGATCGCTGATAACAAATAAGGGGAGGATCGCCGATGAGCGCCAATGCTGACGTTGCTGCCAAGGGCCGCAAGACCATCTTCATCACCGGCGCCGCCAGCGGCATCGGCCTGGCCAGCGCCAAGCGCTTCGTTGCGGCGGGCTGGTTCGTCGGCCTGTCGGACATCGACACCGCAGGCCTGAAAGCCGCCCTGCTGGCCATCGGCCCCGCCAATGGCGCGACGTTCAAGCTGGACGTCCGCGACCGCCAGGCCTGGGACAACGCCCTGGGCGAGTTCGGGCGGATGACCGGCGGCAAGCTGGACGCCCTGCTCAACAATGCCGGCATCGCCCGGTTCGGAAATCTGGAAGAGCTGAGCGAAGCCGACTGCGACCTGCAGATCGACATCAACATCAAGGGCGTGGTCAACGGCGCGCGGGCCGGCCTGCCGCTGCTCAAGGCCGGCGGCGGGCGGCTGATCAATGTGGCGTCCTGCGCCGGCCTCTATGGCTCGCCCAAGCTGGCGGTCTATTCCGCCACCAAGTTCGCGGTGCGCGGCCTGTCCGAGGCCCTGGACGTCGAATACGCCCAGCACGGCGTCAGCGTCGCCTGCGTGATGCCGTGGTTCATCGAGACGCCGATCCTCAACGCCGGGGCGGCGGGCAGCAACGAAAACATGGCCGACGCCCTGAAAAAGGGCGGGCTGGAGGTCTATCCCGTCGAGGACGCCGCCGAGGTGGTGTTCAAGTCAGCGACCGGCAAGGACCTGCACTACATGGTGGGCAAGCGGGCCAAGCAGATGCGCTTCGCCAGCAGCCACATGCCCGGCTCCGTCAGGAAGCAGCTGCGCTCGCGGCCGCTGATGTCGTCCTGACGCCGTCGGCCGAGCTCTTGTCGACCACTGGCTTGGCCGGCGCGGAAGCCGGCTCGGTCAGCTGACCCAGCGGGCCGCCCATGCCGTTGCCGACCGGCGCGGCCTGGGCGGCCGGCGCAGCGATGGCGTTGGCCGCATAGACGACGCCGCCAAGACCGCTCCCCAGACCGCTCATCGGCTTGCCGTCGGCGGTGATGCCGGCGATTTCCGGAGCGTTGGGCATGTCGTCCAAGGTCGAGGGACGCGGGGTCGACGAGAACGCGCCCGGCGCGCCGGCCCGACCGCCGAAGCGGTAGAACACGTGCATGCCGACCTGGGCGACCTTCAGCAGGCGCGGACCCCAGCCCGGCGCGACGCCGGTGGTGTGGAAGTGGGTGGCCGAACCGACCTCGTTCATCACGGCCCCGCTCAGGGCGCGCGAGGCGATCTTCTGGGCCCGGCTCCAGGCGCCGCGTTCGCGGCCCCGGTTCATCGAGCCGTCGCAGGCGAAGCTGAACTGGCAGCCGATCTTGCGATAGGCGCCCTGGAAGACGACGCCGCAGATGGATTTCGGGAAAGCCGGATGGCGGACGCGGTTCAGCACCACCTGGGCCACGGCGGCCTGGCCGCTGGGGGTCTCGCCACGGGCTTCGTAGTAGACGGCCTCGGCCAGGCAATCGAGCTCGCGCGAGCTTTCCAGCACATTGCCGAAGCGGAAGGGCGAAGCGGCCGGATTGAACGGACCGCCATAGCTGGCGCGCAGCATGAGTGGGCCGCTGCGGGGAACCGAAGCATCGGCTCGGCGGTTCTCCAGACGTGCGACCAGCAGGGAAATCTGGCGGTCGCGCTGAGCGGCGCCCGCGACGGTGTAGGGGTCGTGACGACGGGCCACGGCGAGCGCGCCCTGGTCCATACGCGACGCGGCATTCATCAGGGCGACGTCGGAGAAGCCCTCCGAGGCGCCGTCTGCAAGGCGTGTAACACGGGCGTGCTGGCTGGCGGTCTGGGCAAGCCCACCCGCCAGATAAACGGCGCCCAAAGCCAGGCCCGTAGCGGACCCGACCAATACGGCGCCGACCAGCGCGCGCGCATCTGCGCGCGTCTGCGACTTGATATACAAAACTCGTGTCCTGCGCGGCGAGGGCGAACCGCCCCCCGACAAAATCACTTCTGAGAACCCGGAAATCTTACTGTCGGGCAGTCCCAGAAGCGGGGGTTCGGCCGTTTCACGATATGGCCGAAAACCCACTTGTGACCGGCTTATGAACGATATGCGCTCGAGTCGCAAGCACATGCCGCAGTGCAGCATTGAATCTGGGCCCATTGGCCGCAGTCAAGATCGTTAACGCCTTGATTCGCTAGAAAAACCCGACAGTGAAAAAAATCGCTGCTCTGCCGCAGCGCGAAGCATTGATCGGACTGTTCTAAACCCCTTGATTCAGGGAACGCCACGCCATCGAGCGTCGTTACTCAAGCCAGACAAATACCGTCTAAGAGGAGCGCGCCATGACCCCCAAACCCAGTGCCTGCCGGACCCTTTCCCTCGCTGCCCTGGCCACGCTTTCCGCCCTGGTTCTCAGCGCCTGCGGCCACAATATGGAGCAGCGGGCGGCGACCGGCGCCATGACCGGCGCGGTGGTCGCCGGGCCGGTCGGCGCGGTGGTCGGAGCCGGGGTCGGGGCGGTGGTCGACACCGCCGCCAAGCCGAAGAACTAGGGCTTCAACCGGCCCGGGATCCGTCCCGGGCCGGCCGCAGCAACCGCCAGCCCTCGATCAGGATCTTGCCGGCGCAGACGGCGGCGGCGATCACGGCGACGACCCTGAAGGTATGGTCGGCGACATGGCGAAGGGTCACGAAGTCCTCGGCCGAAGCGCCCGGCCCGGCGAAGGTCACCAGCGGCATCTCGCGCCACAGGGCATAGGCCAGGACGATGCCGGCGATCGACAGCACGATCTCGGCCACCGCCCGCGGCCTGATCCAGGACGGGCGGATCACCAGGATCAGGCCGGACAGCGCCTGGCCGATGGCCAGCAGCAGGATCGGCGTGTGCAACTGGGTCAGGATCGGCGCCAGCGTGATCTGCAGTTCGCCGTCGTGGCCAAACGGCCCCCGGCTGCCGGGAAAGTCCACGACGCCGGCCCACCACAGGGCGAAGAAGGTCATGAAGATGACCTCGAACAGGGCCTCGAAGCGGGTGGTGCGGAACCACGACTTCTTCGTCGAGATGTGCGGCAGGTCGCTGACCCTCCACTGGCCAAAGTCGCCGGTCTTGATCCAGCCGCGCTCGACCATCGCCCCGATGATGGTGATCACACCGATCAGTTGCAGGGCTGTGGGAATGAAGTCGTGGATCACGCGGCTGGGGATGCCCGCCATGCCGCCATGCGCTCCCGTCAGGCCCTGGACCACCGCAGGAATGACGCCGACGACGAGGGCGATGGCCAGGGCCACCTTCACCGCGAAAATGTAGAAGGGGTAGAGCTCCACCCCAATCAGGGCGCGCTGGGGTCCGTAGCGGCCGGCCACGGCCAGGGGATGGCCAAAGTCGCGAAACAGGGCTTCGAGAGCCTTTTTGTCGAGCGGGCGGCCCTGCTGGGCCTCCTTCTCCTCGATACGGCTCATCAGAACGTCGCGCAGCTCGGCGACGATGTCCTGGCGTTGGCCGGCGGGCAGCAGGGCGGCGATGGCGCCCAGATAGCGGTCGAGCAGATCCATGATCCGTCCTCTCCTCAGAGCAGGGGTTGCAGGGTGTCGTTGATGGAGCGCCATTCGTCGGCCAGCCGGGCCAGAACGGCCTCGCCCTCGCTCGACAGGCGGTAGAAACGCTTCTTGCGCTTGTCTTCCTCGCGCCACTCGCTGGTCAGCAGGCCCTGCCCTTCCAGCCGGCGCAGCATGGGATAGAGCGCGCCTTCGTCGATCTCGACGCCCACCGAGGCCAGCGCCTGGCGCAGGCTGTAGCCGTAGCGCTCGACCCGCAGTTGGGCGAGGACGGCGAGGATCAGGGTTCCGCGCCGAAGCTCCTGGCGGAGCTGCTCAAAGATGTCCGTATCGCTGGGCATGGTGTGCGCCGTATCGTGTGCGCCACATGGTGTGTGACACACACTGTGTGGCGCACAGTGAACTGAGAGTCAATCGCCCGCATCCCGATGTTCGCTGGCGGCGTATATCCGGGTGAAGCTCGCCCCGTCGGGCCAGGAGATCCAGACCATGCACCGCCGCACCCTCTTCGCCCTGCTGGCGACCAGCCTGGCGTGCTCCGGCGTCCCGGCCGCCGCCCAGGCCCCGCTCGACATCGCCGCCCTGCGGCTGGCTACGGTCGGGGCGTGGGAGGGCAAGCTGGAGTATCGCGATTATCAGGCCGACCGCTGGTTTGGCATTCCGATGAAGGTCCGGATCGAGGACGGCGGCGACGGCGTCACCCTGATCCGCAAGGCAGACTTCGACGACGGCCCCAAGGTGGGCAATGTGCGCATCACCACGGTGGACCTGCTGGATACGGCCACAGGCCAGGAAACCTCGGCCAGCTTCCGCAAGGGCCGCGAGACCAGCCTGGAGACCAGCGCCCTGCGCCTGGCCGCGCCGGCGGTCGACGCCAGCCACTGGACGATCATCGCCGAAACAGACAGCCGCGATGACGACCGTCCGGCCCGCCTGCGCGTGACCACCGTCCGTGACGGCGACCGGATGACCACCCTGAAGGAGGTCGACTTCCTCGACGACGCCGCCGAGGCCTGGATCCAGCGCAACCGCTCGACGCTGACCCGCGTCGGCGGCTGAGCCGGACAACCGGGGCGCAGGCGGGACACCGAAGCGCCGCCTGCGCCGGCCGGCCTATTTCACGTCGGTCACGAACTGATCGCGCGGACGGCGGACCTTCTCGAGATTGACCAGCCAGTCGCCCTCGGGCTGGCGATAGCCCAGCGGGATGATGACCACCGAGCGTAGGCCGCGCTCACGCAGGCCGAGGATCTCGTCCAGCGAGGCCGGATCAAAGCCCTCCATCGGCGTCGCATCGACCTCTTCAAACGCCGCCTGGGCCAGCGACAGGCCGACAGCGATATAGGCCTGACGGGCGGCGTGCTCATAGTTCAGCTGGGCGTCGCGCTGCGGATAGGAGGCCAGCAGCATCTGGCGATAGTTCTCCCAGCCCTCGTTGCGGACGCCCCGGACCTCGTTGACCAGGTCGAACATGTGGTTGATGCGGTCGGCCGTGTAATTGTCCCAGGCGGCGAACACCAGAAGGTGCGAGCCGTCGGTGATCTGGGCCTGGTTCCAGGCGATGGCCTTGATCTTCTCGCGCACCTCAGGATTGGTCACCACATAGACCTCGAACGGCTGCAGGCCGCTGGAGGTCGGGGCCAGGCGCGCAGCCTCGACAATGCGCTCGACCTTGTCGTCCGACACGGCCTTGGCCGGATCCATCTTCTTGGTGGCGTAGCGCCAGTTCAGCTTTTCAAGCAGCACGGGGAACCCTCGATAGGCCGCAACGACGCGGCGATGACCCCATTTGGCGGCGCGCCGCTCAAACCGCAACGGGTCCGGTTCCTGATTTTTCCGCACCTGACAGACGATGCCCCGCCCCGTTGCGGGATTTTCGCTCACCGCCGTATTCCGACGATAAACTCGACCCGCATCTCTGGGTGGATTGCAGAATCACGCCATGAAAGATGACGGCGTCTCTGTTTTGGCCGGGCCAAGGTCCAGATCGCTTGAAATGGGTTCCTGGCCGACCGCCTGGACCTGAAAAGCCCACGGAACACCAGCGCCACGTCTTGACCAGTATTCTGACCAACAGATGGGCCGCCCTGGCGGCGCAGGCGCTGAACGCCGCCAACAAGACGCTGATCACGGCCCAGACCCGTATCGCGACGGGGCTTCGCATCGCCTCGGCCAAGGACAACGGCGCGCTGTGGGGCGTGGGCGTGCGCATGCGCAGCGAGGTCAGCGCCCTGGGGACGGTCAAGGACAGCCTGGGTCGCGGCCAGTCGCTGCTGCAGGTGGCTTCGGCCGGCGCCGAGCAGATCGTCGACCTGCTGGCCAAGGCGCGCGAGAAGGCGGTGGCCCTGCGCGACACCTCGCTGTCGACGTCCGCCCAGGACGCCCTGCGCGCCGATATCCAGGCCCTGCAGGACCAGATCGAGCGCGCCGCCCTGCAGGCCGAGTTCGACGGCAAGCGCCCCCTGGCCGACAAGCAGGTGCCGACCACCGTCACCTACACCTCCAGCAGCTATGGCGCGGCCACGCCCTCGGCCCTGACCCCGGCCTCGCTGAGCGGGTCGATCGCGCCCAGTTCCGGCGTCGCCTCCCAGACCGTGGTGCGCGACGGTGGCACGGCGTCCGGGCGGGTCGATCTCTATCTGGACGCCTATTCGGTGCCCGACGTGCTGGAGATCTGGCAGGGCGGGACCCGCGTCGCGGCGACCGGCCGGGCCTATGTCGCCGCCGGCGCCGGGGTCGGGGCCGGAACCGCCGTCTCGGGCCAGAACATCCTCAGCTTCGACTATCACCCGGCGGCCGGGCGAAACCTCGAGTTCCGGTTCAACGAGAACGGCAGCGCCAGCGGCACGGCCTGGGCGGCGCCCGGCGTGGAACTGCGCGCCCTCGCCTCGCCTCGCCCCGTCGCGGCGACCTCTTCCACCGTCGTGCCCGGGGTGCTGGTCTCGGCCCCGCTGAACTACGCCTTCGTCTCCGGGACCGACGGCGAGGCCGAGAGCGTCTCGTCCAAGGCCATGACCCTGAACGCCCTGGGGCTGGACCGGATCGACTGGAGCCAACCGGGCGGGGTGCTGGAGAGCATCGACATCGCCGTGACCAAGGCCAATGAGGCCGCCGTCTATTTCGGCCAGCGCGCCGACGCCTTTGACAGGCTGGTCGCCCAGACCGGCCAGCTGGCAGACACCCTGGAGACCGGGGTCGGCAATCTGGTCGACGCCGACCTGCCCCAGGAAAGCGCCCGGCTGGAAGCGGCCCAGAGCCGCCAGTCCCTGGCCGTGACCGCCCTGTCGATCGCCAACGCCTATCCCCGCTGGCTGGCCGAACTGTTCCGCTAGGCCGACTGCCGCCACCTGCCGCCAGCCTGCTGACACCAGGCGTCAGCAGCGCCCCTAGCCATCGACCGCCGCCGCCCTTACCTTCTGACCATGCCCAGCACCCCGGACACCGGCGTTTCAGACGTCTCCACGCCCTTCGTCATGGACGTCTCGAACGCTGACGGCGTCCTGGGCGTCATGCCGATGTTGTGGACGCCGCACCGGCCCGAACGCCCCGCCAAGTCGGAAGGCGGCCGGGCGTTCAAGCTCGTCTCGGAATACTCGCCCGCCGGCGACCAGCCGACCGCCATCGCCGAGCTTGTGCAGGGCCTCAGCAACGGCGACCAGGACCAGGTGCTGCTGGGCGTCACCGGCTCGGGCAAGACCTTCACCATGGCCAAGGTCATCGAGGCCACCCAGCGCCCGGCCCTGATCCTGGCCCCCAACAAGACCCTGGCGGCCCAGCTCTACAGCGAGATGAAGTCGTTCTTCCCCGAGAACGCGGTCGAATATTTCGTCAGCTACTACGACTACTACCAGCCCGAAGCCTACGTCCCGCGCACCGACACCTATATCGAGAAGGACAGCTCCATCAACGAGCAGATCGACCGGATGCGCCACTCGGCCACCCGGGCGATCCTCGAGCGCGACGACGTGATCATCGTCGCCTCGGTCAGCTGCATTTACGGCATCGGCTCGGTCGAGACCTATACGGCCATGACCTTCACCCTGGAGGTCGGCCAGACGGTCAATGAGAAGCAGCTGATGGCCGACCTGGTGGCCCAGCAGTACAAGCGCAACGACGCCGCCTTCGAGCGCGGCACGTTCCGCCGCCGGGGCGACACCCTGGAGATCTTCCCCGCCCACTATGAAGACCGCGCCTGGCGCATCAGCCTGTTCGGCGACGAGGTCGAGGCCATCGCCGAGTTCGACCCGCTGACCGGCAAGAAGACCGCCGACCTCCCCAGCATCAAGGTCTACGCCAACAGCCACCACGTCACGCCGCGCCCCACCCTGCGCCAGGCGATCATCGAGATCCGCGCCGAGCTGAAAGAGCGCCTGGCCTGGATGTACGAGAACGGCAAGCTGCTGGAGGCCCAGCGCCTGGAACAGCGCACCACCTTTGACTTGGAGATGATCGAGACCACCGGCTCCTGCGCCGGCATCGAGAACTACAGCCGCTATCTGTCGGGCCGCCAGACCGGCGAGCCGCCGCCGACCTTCTTCGAATACATCCCCGACAACGCCCTGCTGTTCACCGACGAGAGCCACCAGACGGTTCCGCAGATCGGGGCCATGTACAAGGGCGACCGCAGCCGCAAATGGACCCTGGCCGAGTACGGCTTCCGCCTGCCCAGCGCCCTCGACAACCGCCCGCTGAAGTTCGAGGAATGGGACGCCATGCGGCCCCAGTCGGTGCATGTCAGCGCCACCCCCGCCTCGTGGGAGCTGGAGCGCGCCGGCGGCGTGTTCGCCGAACAGGTGATCCGCCCCACCGGCCTGATCGACCCGCCGGTCGAGGTCCGCCCGGTCAGCAAGGACGGCGCCTCCCAGGTCGACGACGTCATCGACGAGATCCGCCAGACGGCCAGGAAGGGCTATCGCTCGCTGGTCACCGTCCTGACCAAGAAGATGGCCGAGGACCTGACCGAATATATCAACGAGCAGGGCATCGGCGTGCGCTACATGCACTCCGACGTCGACACCCTGGAGCGGATCGAGATCATCCGCGATCTGCGGCTGGGCAAGTTCGACGTGCTGGTGGGCATCAACCTGCTGCGCGAGGGCCTCGACATCCCTGAATGCGGCCTGGTGGCCATTCTCGACGCCGACAAGGAAGGCTTCCTGCGCTCGGAAACCAGCCTGATCCAGACCATCGGCCGCGCGGCGCGCAATATCGACGGCAAGGTCATCCTCTATGCCGACCGGATCACCGGCAGCATGGAACGGGCCATGGGCGAAACCAGCCGCCGCCGCGAGAAACAGCACGCCTATAATATCGAACACGGCATCACGCCTGAAAGCGTCAAGCGCGACATCAAGGACATCCTCAACAGCCCGTTCGAGCGCGGCGACCGCGTCACCGTGCCGATCGGCGGCCTGCACGAGGGCGACGTCGAAAAGCCCTTCACCGGCGACAACTTCAAGGCCGCCCTCAAGGACCTGGAGGCCAAGATGCGCGAAGCCGCCTCCAACCTGGAGTTCGAGACCGCCGCCCGCCTGCGCGACGAGATCAAGCGCATGAAGATGATGGATCTGGAATTCGCCAACGAGATCCTCACCGGGGCCGGCGAGACGGTAGACAAGGCCATGCCCAAGCGGGTGCGGGCCGAGTTGCGAGCCGAGCAGGCCGAGGCGTTCCGGAAGAGCCGACTTTAGGCCATGGATCCTCCCCCTCCGGGGGAGGACGGCCCGAAGGGCCCGGAGGGGGCCAGCGCGGCGTTCGTCCAGCGAGCCCCCTCAGTCGCTCCGCGACAGCTCCCCCAGAGGGGGGAGCATCTACCGCACCTCATCTTCCCCTCCGGGGGAGGATCGCGCAGCGCACGGGGTAAAGCTGCGCCAATACTTCCGATCTGCTTGATTCCAGATATGTTTGAATTATTATTTTTAACTCTGTCGCGAATTAAAATGCATCCGACCGTTTACTGTATTAGAGCTTTACGCCCAAGATGATTTGTGCGACAAAATGACCCATTAAAGTCATGTTAAGGCAATCGTTTTCCGCATTTCGTTGCGCTAAATTGACTTTCAACATTCGGAAGGCCGGACGATAGCCGTTGGCGGCCCAGCCACCTCCCGATCGTCGCGCCGGGCCCGGGCCTATGTGTTGACGCTACAACAGGCGATCCATGAAGGGGCTGGGCATATGAAGGGCGTGATTTTCAACCTTCTGCAGGCCGTGGTCACCGAGGCTCATGGCGATGACGTCTGGGACGACCTGATAGATCAAGCCGGCGCCTCCGGCGCCTACACCTCGCTCGGCAACTATGACGACGCCGAACTCGAGGCTCTGGTCGCGGCCGCCTGCGAAAAGCTGGGCCTGGATCGCGGGGCGGTGCTGCGCTGGTTCGGACAGCAGGCCATGCCGCATCTGGCCAGCGCCTATCCGGTATTCTTCGAAGGCCATGCCGGCGCCCGGACCTTCCTGGAGGGCATCAACGACATCATCCATGCCGAGGTGCGCAAGCTCTATGTCGGGGCGGAATGTCCGCACTTCAACATCCAGAACGCCCCAGGCGACAGGATGGACATGGACTATCTTTCATCCCGCCGCATGTGCGCCCTGGCCCAGGGTTTCACCGAGGGCGCGGCCCGCCATTTCGGCGAGGACATCGACTTTGAGCATCTGACCTGTACCGAACGGGGCGATCCGCACTGCACGTTCCGCATCGCCTGGCCCCTCAACCCGCCGGTCCATGCCTAGATCCCTCGCGCCCACGGCCAATCCCTCTGCGACGCTCCTCGAACGGATCGCTCGCCTGGAGCGCCGGCTGGAGCGCGAGAGCCAGGCGCGGCGCGAGGCCGAGATGATCGCCGAGCGCGAGACCCTGAACCTGTTTCGGCAGAGGGAGCAGATGCGGGTCCTGTCGGACCTCGCCATCGAGGCGAACAAGAGCGAGGACCTCGAGCACGTCCTGCGGGTGGCGCTGGAACGGATCTGCGTCTTCACCGGCTGGCCCGTGGGCCATGTCCAGTTCGTCGAGCGCAGGCCTGACGGAACGCGCAGGCTCAGGCCCTCTGAAATCTGGCGTATCGCCAGCACCATCGACGCCGCGCCCGTGATCGCCGCCACCCAGGCCCTGGAGTTCGAGGAGGGCCGCGGCTTGCCCGGTCTGGTCCTGGCCCAGGCCCGCGCCCTGTGGGCGAAGGGACAGAACAACCCTGCCTTTCCGCGCAGCCGGGCCGGCCGGGCCAGCGGCCTCGCCGCCGCCGTCGCCCTGCCCGTAATGGTCGGCGACGAGGTCGCCGCCATCATCGAATTTGGTCAGGCTGTCGCCAGGGATCCCGGCCCCGACACCCTCCAATTCCTCGACCAGATCGGCGCCATCCTCGGCCGGGCGGTCGAGCGCAACCGGGCCGCGACGGCCGCCGCCCTGGCCAAGCAGGACCTCGAGCGGCTGCTGCATGCGGCCGAGTCGGCCAGCCGCGCCAAGACCCAGTTGCTGGCCGTCACCAGCCACGAGGTCCGCACGCCGCTCAACGCCGTCCTCGGCCTCGCAGAGGCCCTGGCGGTCACGGCGCTGGACGCCGAGCAGCGCGATCACCTCGACGGCATCCGCCGCTCCGGCGGCATGCTGCTGCGCCTGCTCAACGCCGTCATGGACTTCGCGCGGGTAGAATCCGGGGTCGTCGCCGTCGCCCAGACCGAGTTCGACCTCGTGCAAATGACCCGCGACGTCTTCGACCTGTGGCGGACCCCGGCCTCGATCAGGGGCCTGTCCCTGACCCTGGACGTCTCCGCCCTGCCCGCGTCCCACAGGATCATCAGCGACCCCGGCAAGATCGAGCAGACCCTCACCAACCTGATCTCCAATGCCGTCAAGTTCACCCCCGCCGGCGGCGCCATCCACGTGCGGGTCAGCCCGTCCGTGGGCGCGGCCGACCGCATGCTGGTCGAGGTGAGCGACACCGGCGAGGGCATCGCGGCCGATGACCGGGACCAGCTGTTCATGCCCTTCCAGCAGGCCCGCCTGGGTCGCGAGATTGGCGGCGCGGGTCTGGGACTGGCGATCTGCGCCGCCAATATCCAGGCGCTCGGCGGCGAGATCGGCTGCGACTCGGAGGCTGAATCCCTGGCCGCCGGCAGCTGCCGCTTCTGGTTCGACTTTCCCGCCGAGCCGGCCAGGGTGACGTCCGAGCCCGCCCCCGCTGCGTCCATGCCGGCCCTGGCGCTCCGCATTCTGGCCGCCGAGGACAACCCGGCCAACCAGCGCGTTCTGCAGCTGCTGCTGTCCCAGGTGGGCCTGGAGGCCCTGATCGTCGACGACGGTCTGGCGGCGGTGGAGGCGGTGCAGCAGGAGCCCTTCGACCTGATCCTGATGGACGCCAACATGCCCCGAATGGACGGCGTCACCGCCACCCAGGCGATCCGCGCCCTGTCGACCAAGGCCTGCCTGACGCCGATCGTCATGGTGACCGCCAATGTGTTCGAGGACGACCTGGTGCGCTACCACGAGGCCGGGGTCGACGGTGTCCTGGCCAAGCCGATCATCGTCTCCGAACTCTTCGGCATCCTCGCCGCCGTCCAGGAGATGGCGGCCGCGCGCTAGGCAGGCGGTTGGCGCCTGGCGTGCAGGTGGGCGGAACGGCCGCGACAAGTCCTCCCCCAGAAGGGGGAGGCGGCCGGAGGCCGGTGGGGGAAGACCGCAATGACCCAGCAGCACGACCCCCTCCGATCGCTTCGCGATCTCCTCCCCCTTCAGGGGGAGGACTTCATGGCGCGCGCCCGCGCGACCGGAGCGAGGCGACCACGGGCATAGCGCCCCGTCCATCCCCGCGCCCGCCGCCACAAACCCCAACCCTTTCAACGCCCTGCAGAAAAATCGATCGCGCCCATCAGACGCGCTCAAACCTGCCGCATAATTCTAGCCATCCCGTCGCGAGGGAGAGGGCTCTTGGATCCGGCCCGAGACGCGCGGCGGGGATGCGGTCGAGCGGGGCCGCCGGAGTCGCGTGATGCGGGACCGGCCGGCTTGATGGGAGGGCGGGTGACGTAAACCCGCCTATCGGGAGGTCCGTCGGAGGACCCCCGCCCGCCCGAAGGTTCGCTCCGGGTTCCTCCGGAATCGGCGTTGCCGCAGCCTGACGGCTGGGTGCGTCGCGAGGCAGGACAAAACCCGGGTGGGGCAAAAGGCTGAACCAGGCCTGCGCACCCCGGCCAGAGGGATAACGACCGCGCGGGGCGTCAGGCTTCGTCGAAACGGTACACTCAACACCACAGCTCCGGACGCAGTCCGGACGCCCCGCGCCTCTCCCACCTCACCCGCGCCGCGATCCGGCGCGGCGGCGAAGCCGTGCGCCCCTTCCGGCGCGCGCCGCCGGCTTTCTCGGAGACACGCATGACCGACACCTCACGCGACGCCAAGGTCACCGCCTGGCATCTGGACATGACCCAAAAGCTCGACGCCTTGCGGACGAAATGGGCGGCCGAGGCCGTGGCCAGCGCCGCGCGCCCTCAGCCCGTCCGCCGCAACGCGGCCTCGCCGCGCCGACGCCGCACCGCCGGTCCGGCCGACGCCGCTGTACAGGCCCGCCAGGCTGACGAGGCGCGCCAGTTGGCCGAGGCGCGCCAGGCATGGCTGCTGAGCATGGAGCGGGCGGCGATGGATATCGTGATGATCGGGATGGACTAGGTCCTCCGCCTTCTGGGGAAGGACCTGGCGCCCCCTACGGCGCCGCTGCGTGGTCGATGCTGAAGGTGCGGGCCATGCGCCAGCGGCCGTCGGGCTCCAGCTTCCACAGGATCGAGAACCGGGCCGTGCCCGCCAGGCGTTCGGGGCCGGCGCCCTTGCGTTCGTAGAAGGCGTGGCTGCCCTCCTCGACCGCGCCGAAGCCGGGGATGGCATAGACCTTCATCGTGCCGGCTGACAGCGCTCGGCGCGAGCGCCAGGCGTCGGGGGCCTGCTTGGTCGCGCAGCTCGCGGCGTAGTCGGCCAGGAAGGCGTCGTGGGCCATCAGCCCGCCCTTGTCGTGATAGAATTCCATGTCCGGGGTCACCAGATCGGCCAGGGCCGCCGGGTCGCACTGGTCGAACATCACGCTAAACAGCCTGGCGTCGCGCTCGGCTATGGCCAGGTTCAGGGCCGGCGGCGGGGGAACCTCGACGGACGGCGGGGGCGCGGGGGCCAGGGCCAGGGCGGCGATCAGGACGGAGATGAGCATCGACAGCGGACTCCTCGGCGTCCTCGCGACGCGTCCCTTGAGTGTCCCGCCCGGCCTCAGGTGTCCCGTGAATTCCCGGTCATGAAACCGGCTTAAGGAACGCCGGTCTCGGACTGTCTGGCGTCGGCGGCGGCCTTGGCCTTCTTCAGCCGCTCGCGATAGGCGGCCGAGCTCTTCACGAAGCCCTCGGCGTCGCCATAGTCGAGGAAGGCGGCATAGCGCTCATGACTGCCCTTGACCTTGAGGGCGTGCTTGATCGGGCACCAGTACTGCTCGGTGCGGGCGGTGATCTCGCGGGCATAGGCGATGACGCCGTTGCCATAGCCGCAATAGACGCAGTTGAGCTTCTGGACCGGGTTCAGATAGCTCAGCCGGTGGCGGTCGATGACCACATAGTCGCGGCGGCGGACCCGCTCGATGCCCCAGGCGCTGAAGCAGCCCAGCTGGTAGATGCTGACGGCCAGGTCCATCAGGGCCATCGGGAGGACCATGCCGTAGATCAGCGGCATGGTCAGCAGGGTGGGCCACGGCGTCTTGAAGACGTCGATGCGGCGCTTGTGGCTGCGCTGGCTGGCCCGGACCTCGGGGCCGAAGCGCGGCTTGCCGCTCTTCAGGTCCAGGCCATGGGTCCCAGCCCGGGCGGCGAAGGCCGCCTCGAGCTGGTCCTCCAGATGGCGCAGGCGGTCGATCATCGTCTCGATCGAATCGGCCATCACAGGTCCCTCGCGTGTCGGGACCTTCATCGGCTATCGCGCGGGGCGGGGCCAGTGATGGTTGCGCGACGTCAGCCGACCATCGACGCCAGCCGGCCGCGAATGAGCTGTTCGGCCTCGGCCACCATGCGGTCGACCAGCTCACGGACGGTCGGGATGTCGTGGATCAGGCCCTGGACCATGCCGGCCGACCAGATGCCGCCGTCGGTGTCGCCCTGGGCCAGGGCGTCGCGACCCCGGGTTCCGGCGACCAGGTGCTGGACGTCCTCGAACTTGGCCCCGCCGGCCCGCTCGATCTCGACCACCTGCTGGCTGACCTGGTTGCGCATCACCCGGGCGGTATTGTGCAGGGTCCGGAAGATCAGGTCGGTCTGGCGTTCGTCATTGGCGACCATCTGCTCCTTGAAGGCCATCGGGATCGGGGCTTCCTGGGTGACGCAGAAGCGGGTGCCCATGTTGACGCCGTCGGCGCCCAAGGCCAGGGCCGCGACCAGGCCCCGCGCATCGGCGATGCCGCCCGAGGCCAGCATCGGGATCTTCACCTTGTCGGCGGCGGCGGCGATCAGGATCAGGCCGGGAATGTCATCCTCGCCCGGATGGCCGGCGCATTCGAAGCCGTCGATCGAGATGGCGTCGACGCCCATCCGCTCGGCGCTGAGGGCGTGGCGGACGGCGGTGCACTTGTGGATGATCTTCACGCCATGGGCCTTCAGATGATCGACATGCTCCTGCGGCTTGTAGCCGGCGGTCTCGACGATGCGGATGCCGCTCTCGATGATCGCGGCCCGGTACTCGGCATAGGGCGGCGGCTTGATGGCCGGCAGGATGGTCAGATTGACCCCGAACGGCTTGTCGGTGAGATCGCGGGTGCGGGCGATCTCCTTGGCCAGGTCCTCGGGGGTGGGCTGGGTCAGGGCGGTCAGGAAGCCCAGGGCCCCGGCATTGGCGACGGCGGCGACCAGCTCGGCCTTGCCGACCCACTGCATGCCGCCCTGGGCGATCGGGTGCTCGACGCCGAACATCTCGGTGAAACGGGTCTTGATGGCCATGACGCGGGGTTCCCTCTGATTTTCCAGCACTATGGCCGGATGACGCAGGGGAGAGGCAAGACGCCTTTTCAGCCCGTCGCCGAGATTTGAACGCCCGGACCGGATGCTTCCTTGACATGGAGTGCCTGGCGCCCGGAAGGAACGCCGGCCGCGCCCGTCCCGGGGAGCAACAACCCGAAGCGCGAATTGAGTATTAGATCGTTGATGCGCAAACTTCTGTCACGTACAGTGTCAATACATCACCTTCGGAACATCGGTGATTTTTAACCATGTTCCATCCTCGCCCTCCGGGCCGCACGTTTACGGATTGAAGGCGCCCCGAGTGCAGGACAGTAGTCGGATAAACTTCACCAAAACGCACTTCCTCATCGTTGACGACAACGAGAGGTCGTTGAAGATATTGAGCGAACTGACAAGAAGCTTCGGGGTCGACAAGATCACGACGGCTTCGAGCGGCGAGGAGGCCAAGGAGCTCTTGTCGCGCCAGCACTTTGATCTTCTGCTCACCGACGCCCACATGCCGGGGTGCAGCGGCTATGAACTGGTGCGATGGCTCCGCAACCGGCCCCGCGACGAGGACCGGATCATTCCAGCCATCATCATTTCCGCCCACACACGCGAGCATGAAGTCGCCGAGGGCCGCGACTGCGGCGCGCACTACATCATCGCCAAGCCCGCCAGCCCCATCATCCTGCTGGAGCGGATCTACTGGATCGCCGAAAAGCAGCGGTCCTTCATAGATGCTGGCGTCTATGTCGGCCCGGATCGGCGCTGGAAGAACGATGCGCCGCCGCCAGAGTTTGCCGACGGCCGTCGCGCCAAGGATCTGACCAGCGACATCACCGAAGCGGTGACCGCCAATCTTTCGGACGATGAGCTTGCAAAGCTTATCCAGCCCCAGAAGGCGAAGCCATGAGCGTGGTCAGGGTCATCAACAAGGCATCGTCCCTGGTCAAGGCCATGAGGGAGTCCGGCGGCATCTACGCCCGCACCGCCCTTGAGCGGGCCGAGCAAACGGTCCGGGCCGCGCGGGCCGAGAACCTGCATAGCCAAGCCGAAATGCTCGCCCAGATGCGCACCTGGAAGGCGCAGGGTCTGCACGATGACGCAGGCTGGCTCGACCTCTATGAATGCAGTTCGGCGCTGATCTCCGTTTGCGATCCGGAAGAGGACGTCCATCTCCTGCGCTGCGCGCGGCTGCTTTGCGAATATGTCTCCCGAACCTCGGGGCAGGATCGTCGCAAGGCGGTCGGCGACCTGTTCATCAGCACCTTGAGCGTGCTGGGTGATCAGGCGACCAACGCCGAGGTCCGCACGGAGGTCCTGAGTGCGTTCGAGGCCTTGATCCCCAGGTAATCGCAGGGTCGCGACGAGCCCGGCTAGGCCCGAGCGGTCAGAGGCTCAAGGCTTCAGGAGGTCTTCCAGCGCCTGGGCCCGGCGCGCAGTGTGCTCAAGATAGCAGTTCTGCATATAGATCGGAGCGATAGTGCCGCCGATCAATGCCCGGACCGTCGCGCAGTCGGCGTCGCGAAAGGCGATCCAGGCCCGCTGGGCCTTGAGCAGCGCCGCCTTGGCGACAGGGCCGTCCGCCAAGTCGGCCATGTCCGCCTTGTAGGCTTTGTTCAACCGGGCGTCCTGAACCGCCATCTCGGCTTCGCCGCAGCGAAGTATCCCGTAGGTGTTGGAGTTTTCTGGCTTGTCCCAGCAAAGCTCATAGGCGGGACTGTAGGTGACGCCTTCCTTGGGCTGGGCCTGGGCCTGGGCCGCGACGGGCGCCATGGCCAAAATAGAGGCGGCGGCCAGCATCGTCCGGAAGAGCATGGGTTCGTCCCTATCCGACTATTGCAGGCCGACGCGGCCGATGGCGTAGAAGCGTTCCGAGCGCTGCTTTTTGAGGGCGGCCGCGTCCAGCAGGGACAGGGCCTTCAGCTCCATCTCCACCGCGTCGCCGACGGCCTTGAGCGCCGCCTCATGATCGGAATGCGCCCCGCCGGCAGGCTCTTCGATGATCCGGTCGACGATGCCCAGCTTGATCAGGTCTTGCGCCGTGATCCGCATCTGGGTGGCGGCGTCCTTGGCCCGGGCGCCGTCGCGCCACAGGATCGAGGCCGCGCCCTCGGGGCTGATCACCGAATAGATCGAGTGCTCCAGGATCAGCACCTTGTTGGCGCCGGCCAGGGCGATGGCCCCGCCAGAACCGCCCTCGCCCACGATGGTGGCGATCATCGGCACTTCCAGGGTCAGGCAGCGCTCGGTGGAGCGGGCGATGGCCTCGGCCTGGCCGCGCTCCTCGGCCCCCAGGCCCGGATAGGCGCCGGCGGTGTCGACAAAGGTCAGGACCGGCAGGCTGAAGCGCTCGGCCATGTCCATCAGACGCACGGCCTTGCGATAGCCTTCGGGGCGGGCCATGCCGAAATTGTGCTTCAGGCGCGTGGTGGTGTCATGGCCCTTCTCGTGGCCCATGACCACGACAGGCTGACCCCGGAACCGGCCCAGACCGCCGACAATGGCCTGGTCATCGGCAAATTTGCGGTCGCCGCGCAGCTCGACGAACTCGTCGATCAGGCCGGCCAGATAGTCGCGCAGGTGGGGCCGCTGGGGGTGCCGGGCCACCATGGTCTTCTGCCAGGCGTCCAGATTGGCGTAGGCCTCGACGCGCAGTTCCTGGGCGCGGTCGCGCAGGGCCTGGATCTCCAGCTCGAACGCACCTGGCCCAGCCGTCTCGGAGAGCTTGCTCAGCTCCTCGATCTTGCTTTCCAGATCAGCGATGGGGCGTTCGAAATCGAGATAGTGGGCGGCCATGGAGTCTCAACGTCGCCGTTTACGAAAGGGTGCGAACCTAGTGGCTAAGCCGGAAAAAGGGAACCGGCTTTGGAACGTTCCGCGCCCGAGCGGATTCATCCCCAGGACCGTCCCCAGATGGATCGCGAGAGAGTCTCTTTTGAAGACTCATTTTTATGGTGAATCGCGACATTTGGTCCTATGGTCGATTCCTAGCTGGTGATGAAGAAAACCAGCGCCTGCGGCCCCCGCCCATCGAATATGGCTCGGTCCCGCCTGTTGAGAACCGTGTTCCCATGCAGGTGTTTACGTTCTTCTGCGTCGAGCCCGATGGCTCCGTTCCGCGCTTTGATGTTGCTCCCTATGCCGATGATCAGGCCGCGCGCCGGCGTGCGTTCGAGCTCATTGACATGCATCACCGCTGCGACCTGATCGAGGTCTGGCGCGGGTCGACCCGCGTATTCGACGTTCCAGCCCAGCGCGTGGCGGCGGCCTAATATTCACCGCGTAGTGAATTATTGCAGCGCCCCCTGCGGGATGCTAGGCCATCGTTCCGGATGGAGCGCCTCTCCCGGCGCCTCCCCGTCTGGAAGCCGCCCATGGACGCCCAGGTTCACCGCCCCCTAGTCCCGCCCGCGCCCAAGGTGCACGCCGGGCCGCAGACCAACCTGGGCGCCGCCTGGGCCATGATGCGAAACATGGTCGGGGCCTGGTCGGAGTCTGACTTCGACACCCTGATGATCCCCTACACATTTCTGGGGCGGCCCGGCCTGGTGGTCAGCGACCCCGCCGGCGTTAAGCAGGTGCTGGGCTCCCAGGCGGCGCACTATCGGCGGCCCTTCCAGATGAGCCGGATCCTGCGGCCCATCGTCGGCGACGGCCTGCTACTGACCGAGGGCGAAACCTGGCGGCGGCAGCGCAAGGCGCTGGCGCCGGCCTTCACGCCCAAGGCCGTCGAGACCCTGCTGCCGCACTTCACCGCCGCCGGCCAAGCGCTGGCCGATAGTCTCGCGGGCCAGGATCGCGCCAATCTCAGCGAGACCTTTCACCGGGCAACGCTGGACGCCGTCCTGCGCGCCCTCTTCTCTCGCCCCGCCAGCGGTGAGGGCGCGCAACTGGCCGCGATCGCCCGCGACTACCTGCATGGCCGGGCCAATGTGAACCTCTTCGATCTCCTGGCCCGGGCTCCGGGCGATTTCGGCTTCGCCGAACGTCCCCGACTGGCCCTGGGCGCGCGCTGGATGACCGCCGTCGCCGCGCTGATCGACGCCCGCAAGACCGCCGGGCCTCGCGCGCAAGGCGGCGATCTTCTGGATGGCCTCTTGGCCGCCCGGGACGAGGACGGCCGGCCCCTGCCTGACGAGGAAGTCCGCGATCAGTGCGGCACCATGCTGGCGGCCGGTTTCGAGACCACCTCGCGACTGCTGTTCTGGGCCGCCTATCTGCTGGCCCTGGATCCCAGGACCCAGGCGCGGGTTCAGGCCGAAATCCAGGCCTTTCCGCCAGACAGGATCCGCACCCTGGAGGATCTTTCGGCCTGGCCCCTGACCCGATCGGTCCTGCTGGAAACCCTGCGGCTCTATCCGCCCGCCCCGATGATGAGCCGCGAGGTCATCGCGGAAGATGAAGTCCAGGGCTGCAAGGTCTCGCCGGGCCACGTGATCACCATCAGCCCGTGGCTGATCCATCGCCATCGCAAGCTTTGGGATCAACCGACGGCCTTCCTTCCGGAACGCTTTCTCGATCACCCCTCGCCCTGGGGAATGGACGCCTTCATCCCGTTCGGCGCCGGCCCTCGGGTCTGCATCGGCGCCAGTTTCGCCATGGCCGAGAGCCAGATTCTGCTCGGCGGCCTGCTGTCGCGATTCCAGATCGCCATGGCGGACGACAGGCCGGTCATTCCGGTGGCCAAGATTTCCCTGGGACCGGATCGCGAACCGGACTTCCGCCTGACGCCGATCCCGCTGACATAGACACAAGCCGAAACCTTGCGGTGCGCGCATCGACACCTAAGCTTGGTTGAACGCCGCCAGGATCCTGCCCATGATCGACGCCCCCCGCCCCTCCGCCATCGCCGACGACAGCGGTCATGGCGGCCTGCAGACCTTCGTCACGGCGGGTCCCACCAGCCTGGTGGCCGACGTCAAGGTGGAGGCCGGCGGTCTGGACCTGGGTCCTGACCCTCACGATCTGGTCGCGGCGGGCCTGGCGGCCTGCACCACCATGACCCTGCGCCTCTACGCCAAGCGCAAGAACTGGCCTCTGGGCGCGGTGCATGTCGAGGTCCGCAGCAGCCGCGAGCCCGACATGACCCCGCCCGAGCGGTTTGACCGCGAGATCACGCTGGACGGCGACCTCGACGCCGAGCAGCGCGAACGCCTGCTGGCCATCGCCGAGATGTGCCCGATCCACAAGCTGCTGACCCAGGGCGCGCGGGTGGTGACGACGGTGGGGTGAATCTGAGCCACTCGCCCCCTCCGCGCCTTCGGCGCTCCTCCCCCGGAGGGGGAAGATGAGAGCGTCTTCCCCCTCCGGGGGAGGACGGCTGCGAAGCAGCCAGGAGGGGGCGAGTGCTAGCCGCTAAAACCCATACAGCGCCGCATACTCCGCATCCTTGCCGGCGATCTGCCGCGCGCAGTCGACCATCACCTTGGCCTGTTTCCAGGTCGCGTCGTCCTGCATCTTGCCGTCCAGCATCGCCACGCCGGTGCCGTCGGGCATGGCTTCCAGGATGCGCTTGGCGAAGATCACCTCGTCAGGGGCCGGGCTGAACACTTCCTTGGCGATGGCGATCTGGCTGGGGTGCAGGCTCCAGGCGCCCGCGCAGCCCATCAGGAAGGCGTTGCGGAACTGCTGCTCGCACGCCACCGGATCATCGATCGCGCCGAACGGGCCATAGAACGGCTTGATGCCATGAGCCGCGCAGGCGTCGACCATCTTGGCGAAGGTGTAGTGCCAGAGGTCCTGCTGCACCGAGGCGCGGGCCGAACCGTCGGCATGCGGATCCTCGATGACCCGGTAGCCGGGATGGCCGCCGCCCACGCGGGTGGTCTTCATGGCGCGGCTGGCGGCGAGATCCGCCGGGCCCAGGCTGATGCCCTGCATGCGCGGACTGGCCGCCGCGATCTGCTCGACGTTCATCACGCCCTCGGCCGTCTCCAGGATGGCGTGCAGCAGGATCGGCCGGGTGACGCCATGCTTGGCCTCCAGCGAGGCCAGCAACTGGTCCATGTAGAAGATGTCCCAAGGTCCCTCGACCTTGGGCACCATGATCACGTCGATCTTGTCGCCGGCCTTCTCGACGATGGTCGAGACCTCGTCCAGGTGCCAGGGCGAGTTGAGGCAGTTGATCCGGGTCCAGAAGCCGACGCCCAGGGCCTTGAAATCGGTGGCGCGTGACATCTCGATCAGCCCGGCCAGGGCCGCGCCCTTGGCGTCGGCGGGGATGGCGTCTTCGAGATTGGCCAGGATCACATCGACGCTCAAGGCGATCTCAGGGACCTTGGCGCGAACCTTCTCCAGGTGCGGCGGCACGAAGTGGATCATGCGCTCGACGCGGGCCGGAAGGTCGCGGTAGGGCGCGGGCGCGCCGATGGCCAAGGGTTTGAAAAAGCCTCGCGCGGTCTTCATCCGCCTACTCCCCGTTCTTGCTTGCTGCGTGACGGGCGCCGAAAGCGGCGTCCACTTTCGGCTGTCACGCTTGCTGTTCTTTTCGCAGTTGCGAGAAGATTGCGGCGGCGCGGAAGGGGCGTCAAGGCCTCAGCTTATCAGCGTTCAGAAACCTCAACCCTTTGGCGGCGCGATCGGCGGCGACATGGGGGGATCGTCAGGATCCTCGCGTTCCAGATCCAGGGCGGCGTCGTTGCTGGAGCCGGGCTTGGCGGCCTTGGCCTTGCTGCGGCGACGGGCGGCGGGTTCCAGCTTCAGGCTGGTCAGGGCCTCATCGCCCTCTTCGCCAAACAGGCCGCGCACCCGGATGTCGCGCTGCGGATAGGGGATCTCGACTTCCGCCGCGCGCAGGGCGTCGTCGATGGCCCAGGTATAGGCCGCGAAGATCGCCGCCGGGCGGCGCACCGCCTCCACCGTAGGCCAGACGATCAGCTCGAACTTCAGGGCGTGCTCGCCATAGCCGACCAGCCAGACCTGGGTGCGGCGCACGGAGTCGTCGGGAGAGGTGAAGGGCACCGACTTGGCCGCCTTCAGCACCGCCTCGCGCACCTTCTGCTTGTCGACGCCAAAGGCGGTGACGAACGGCACACGGATGCGGCGGTTGGTGTTGCGCAGGGTCCAGTTGATGACCAGGTCGTTGACCAGCACCGAGTTGGGCACGATCAGGTCGGTGCTGTCATTGGTGCGGATGCGGGTGGCGCGGGGACCGACCTCATGCACCACACCGCGCTGGCCGTTGGGCAGCTCGACGAAGTCGCCCACCGCCACCAGCCGCTCGAACACCAGCGAAATGCCCGAGGCGAAGTCCTTGACCATGCCCTGCAGGCCCAGACCGACGCCTACGCCCAGAGCGCCGGCGAACACCGCCAGCGAGGTCAGGTCCAGACCCATGGTCGACAGGCCCGCCACGAACCCGATGACCACCAGGCCGTAGGTCACCACCTTCTCGACGATGTACAGCGAAGCGGCGCTGCCGGCCGCCCGGGCGCGCAGGCGCTGCAAGCCCGCCGAGGTCAGCCGCGCGGCGAACAGGGCTGCAGCAATGATCAGCAGGGCCGCAGCCAGACCGCCGACTGTCACCGAGGCCTTGCCCAGCTTGAGAAGCTCGAAGGTGTCCAGGCGTTCCAGGGGATTCTCGGCCATGGCCTACTCTGAGCCGCGCCGCGTCATCGGATCAAGAGGGACGCTGGCCGGACTGGCCCAGATAGCGCCATGACCGCCAGGTCCCAATGGCATAGGCCACGCCGTAGAGCAGCACGATCAGCGAACTCCAGACGGCAAAGGCGTTAATCAGCCCGGGCTTCAACACCAGGATGGGAAACAGGATCAGGCCTCGCGCCAGATAGATCGCGCTGATCGTCACAAGGCCCGTGCGGATCAGGGGCAGCCGCGGGATCAGCCCGGCGCCGGAAAAGGCATAGGCTGACCAGATCGCCAGGATGGTCGCGATGCCCAGGGTCGTCACGACGGGAACCCAGGACCCCTGCTCGGCCGCCCGGGCCATGCCCTCGCCCGCGCCAAAGAACCGGTACCCGTCGGGTCCGCCGGCGATCACCGCGATATGCAGCAGCGCGGCGGCGGCGCTGAGCAAGCCTGCGGCGATAAGCCATTTGTCTCGCATGAGGTCCTCCGCTGAGCGGGAAACCATGGTCACGCTTTAGGGCGAAGATGGGGCCGCCCTGGCGTCAAAGCCAAAGGCCCGACGCCTCGATGCCATCGCCCCAGAACCCGGGTTTTGGCGGCGTGATCACCCCGCCCTCGACGCGCAGCCCGCCGGGGTGATCCACGGCCAGCCACCACGGCCCGTCGAGATCGGCGAACTGGCAGCTTCCGGCCAGATGCAGGGCCGGGGCGATGCCCAGCGACGAGGCGACCATGCAGCCGGTCATCAGCTGGAAGCCCAGGCCCCTGGCCTGTTCCAACATCCGCACGGCTTCGGACAGGCCGCCGGTCTTGTCGAGCTTGAGGTTCACCGCCTGATAGCGGCCGCGCAGGGCCGCCAGGTCGCCGCCGACATGCACCGACTCGTCGGCGCAGATCATGTAGGGGGGGTCATAGCCCTCCAGCGCCTGGTCGGCGTCGGCCGGCAGGGGCTGCTCGACAAGCGCGATCGGCAGGTCAGCCAGCAGCGAGCGCAGGCCGTGCAGGATCTCGAACGTCCAGCCCTCGTTGGGATCGACGATCAAGCGGGCGTCGGGCGCGGCGGCGGCCACGGCCCGCAGGCGGGCGGCGGGGTCTTCGGCGCCCAGCTTGATCTTGATCAGCGGCGCGGCGGCGACGGCCAGCGCGGCGACGGCCATGGCCTCGGGCGTGTCCAGGCTGACCGTGACGGCGGTGACCAGCGAGGTTGGAACCGGCAGGCCCGTGGCCTCGGCGACGCTGACGCCGGTGAGCCTGGCGCGCAGATCCCACAGCGCGCAGTCCAGGGCGTTGCGGGCCGCGCCGGGCGGCAACAGGGCCAGGGCCGCGCCATGATCGATATTGCCCTCGCCCGCGCGCTCAAGCATCGCCATAGCCGGCTGAAGCTGGGCCAGAACGCCCGCCACGGTCTCGTCATAGCGGCCATAGGGCACGCTCTCGCCACGTCCGACCTGACCGCCGGCCCGGGCCTCGACCACCACCACCTCGGCCGCCGTCTTGATCCCGCGCGAGATGCGGAACGGGGCCTTCAGCGGGTGATGGACGGCGCGGGCGGTGACGGACAGCGACATGAGCCAAGGCTTGTCATTGTTCGCGGGGCTTGGCGAGACCTCTACCAGGACCAGTCGCGGCGGATCGGCGAGTCGGCGCGGCGCTCGCGGAACACCTTCATCGCCAGGGGCCGGTCGACCACGAACAGGGCCAGCCAGACCAGCAGAACGCCCGCATAGCTGACCGCGCCCACAACGCCGGTGGGACGACCCGGACGGGCGGGACGGCGGGTGGGTTGAAAAGCGTGGGGCATGGCGTAGTCGGTCATGGCGTCCTCCTGGGATGCCTCACCCTCGCCCCTGCCTACGTCGGAAACGGACGCATGTTCCGAAACGCCGAACCGTTCCTATCTTCGGGACGTCGCCAGCGAACCTTCAACAGAGACCCATCATGTCCAAGCCGATCACGATCACCATCTCCCACCAGCTCGGCGCGGTCGAAGCGCGGCGGCGGATCGAGACCGGCTTTGCCCAACTGGCCGCCCAGATCCCGGGCGGCAAGGCCGATCAGGTGCATCAGTCGTGGGACGGCGACACCATGACCTTCTCGGCCGTGGCCATGGGTCAGACGATCAGCGGCACGATGGATGTGCTGGGCGACATGGTGAAACTCGACATCGTCCTGCCCGGCATGCTGGGCATGATCGCGGGCAAGATCCGGGATCAATTGCAGAAGCGTGGCCAGCTGCTGCTGGAGAAGAAGTAACCGTTCTCCCCGGCGAAGGGGGCCCGTTTACAGCCGACGGCTGTCGCGGTCATGCCGTCCGACGCTTTCGAACCGGCCTTCCTCGGCCTTGTGGATGTATTGCGACGCCACCAGCCAGGCCTTGACCGGCCGCAGCGTGCCCAGGCACGCCGCGATCAGGGCCGGGAAGACGGTGACGAAATGCACCCAGATCGGCGGGCGATAGGCGATCTCGACCCAGGCGAACACGCCGATCACGATGATGCCGACACCGCTCATCACGAAGAAGGCCGGGCCGTCGGCGGGATCGGCGAAAGCATAGCTCAGACCGCAACGATCACAGGCCGGGGCCAGCGTCAGGAACCCCCGGAACAGCTTGCCCTCGCCGCAGCGCGGACAGCGGCAACGCAGGCCGGAAATGACGGGCGGGGGGGAGTTGTAGACTGGATCGGCCATCAAAAGCCCTTCCTACAATCGCGCAATTGATACATACATTCTGGATGCAATGTATGTATTTGTGAGCCGCGAGACAACCGTCATGCTGTCGCATCCGTCCGCCGCCTGGCTGAAACGCGCAGAGGCCCTGACCGGTCCCGTCTATCAGCGGCTGGCCCAGGCGCTTGAGGCCGCGATCGCGGACGGGGAGTTGCAGGCCGGCGACCAGATCCCCGCCCAACGCGAAGTGGCCCGGCTGGTCGGCGTGGACTTCACCACCGTCACCCGCGCCTACGCCATCGCTCGCGAGCGTGGACTGATCGAGGGAACCGCCGGTCGCGGCACCTTCGTGCGCGGGCGGGTCGGCGAGGACGAAGCCGGGCTGGTCGATCTGTCGATGAACCTGCCGCCCCAGCCTCGAGGCCTGAACCTGGGCGCCCTGCTGCGCGAGACGACCGCCGCGGTGCTGGCCCGCACCGATCCGGCGGCGCTGATGGCCTATCACCCCGGCGCCGGATCCCTGGCCCAGCGCACGGCGGCGGCCAGCTGGCTGGCGCCGACCCTGGGCGCGGTTTCGCCCGATCGCGTGCTGATCGGCAGCGGCGCCCAGACCGCGCTCAGCGCCCTGCTGGCCCTGCTCGCCCGCCCGGGCGAGACCATCATCGTCGAAGCCCTGACCTATCCGGGCCTGCTGACCGCCGCCGCCCAGCGGGGCCTGCGGGTCATCGCCTGCCCGATGGATGATGAAGGCCTTGAGCCACAGGCCCTGGCCCAGCTCTGCGCCCGGCATCGCCCCCGCGCGATCTGCTGCACGCCCACCTTCCAGAACCCGACCACCGCGACGATGAGCCTGGCGCGACGCGAGGCCATCGTCGAGGTCGCCCGGGCGGCCGGGGTCGTGATCCTCGAGGACGACGCCTATGGCCTCTCCTCGGCCACGCCCCTGCCCGCCCTGGCCAGCCTGTGGCCGCAGGGCGTGTTCCACATCGCCACCACCGCCAAGACCCTGTCGCCGGGCCTGCGCATCGCCTTCGTCGCGGCGCCGGAAGATCGCGTGGCCGAGACGGCCGGGGCCCTGCACGCCATCGCCCAGATGCCCGCGCCCTTGATGGCGGCCGTGGTCACCAGCTGGATCCGCGAAGGTGACGCCCGGAGGGTGCTGGACGGCGTGCGCCACGAGGCGATCGAACGGCGGCGCCTGGCGGCCGAAATCCTGCCGATGGCGGTCGGCGGGCTTGAGAGCCTGCATGTCTGGCTGGAACTGCCCGCCGGCGGGCGCCGGGGGCGACTTCTGGCGGCGGCGCGGGCGCGCGGCCTGTCCCTGGTCGACGCCGAGACCTTCCGCGCGCCGGGCGTCACGCGCGAGGGTCTTCGGCTGTCGCTGGGCGCGCCGGCCAAGGCCTCGACCCTGGCCCGGGCCCTGCGCGACGTCGCGGGACTGCTGGCGGCGGAGTCCTCCTAAAAGGCGCCTTCGTCTTCGTCCCGGTCTTCACCGTCCCCGTCGGCATCGCCGCCGGTCGCGAGTTCCAGCGAGTCGATGATGTCGTCCATCTGCTCGGCGGTGATCGAGACATACAGGGTGTCGCCGCCGATGGCCGAGACCAGCAGGCGATAGCCGTCTTCAGTTTCTTGCAGGCTGAACGACTGGAGGGGCTGCAGCTTGGCCATGGGAGGCTCCGGTAAAATCAAGGCGCGGATATAGGCTCCCGGAGCCGACTTTGCCACGCCCCTGCGTCAGCGCTCTACTTCAGGGCGCCACGCCGCAGCATGGCGATATGGGCCGCGATCAGGGTTTCGCGCTCGACCCACGGAAATTCCGCCCGGGCGATCAGCAGCGACACCAGGCCATGAAGACCGGCCCACAGGGTCTGGGTGGCCAGTTGCGCGTCGTCCAGAACCGTCAGGCCGGCGGCCTGGTACTCACCGACCATGTCGCGGAAGAGATCGAACGCCTCCAGCCCCGCGATCAACGGCCGGTCGGCGGTCTTTTCCAAAAACCCGCCGTCATGGCTTTTCTCGATCATGAACGCCACGCGATAGGGGTTGGGGTTCTCGATCCCGAAATCGACATAAACCCGCAGCGACCGCTCGAAATTCTCCACTGTCGGCTGGCCGTGAACGCGCGCGGCCCCCATACGCTCGACCAGGGTGGCGAAGGCCCGCACGCACAGCTCGGCGGCCATGTCGTCCTTGGTGGTGAAATAGGCATAGAGCGCCGGTTGCGAAATTCCGGCCAGCTCGGCGATCTGCCGGGTCGAGACGGCGTGGACGCCGCGCTCGCTGAACAGGGTCAGGGCGGCGGCGAGGATCTCTTCGCGGCGTTCGGCCCCGTGGCCCTTGGCCTTACGCGGCGACCGCGTGGTTGACGTCTTCATTTTCCAACCTTCATCACTCCGCGCCAAGCTTGACAAGCGACAACAATCTATCACTGATAACTTATCATTGATTGATCTGGAACAAGGACGATGCGGCGCTCTCCCCAGCCCCTTCTCCAACGCGCGTTGCGGCCGCTCGTCTTCGCCGCCGCCCTGCCCTTGCTGGCGTCGTGCGGCGGCAAGGCCGAGCAGGCTGAAGCCCCTGCCCTGCCGACGCCCGTCGAGGCCGCTCAGGTCGCAGCGCCCCATGCCGCCGACGCGGTTTCGGGAACCGGCACGCTGGAGCGTCGGCGCGAAATGGCGCTGTCGTTCCGTATCGCCGGGGTGCTGACCCGCATGAGCGTCGAGGCAGGCGACAGCGTCCGCGCCGGCCAGGTCATCGCCACCATCGATCCGGCCAATCTGGACGCCCGCCAGCAGCAGACCTCGGCCGACCTCGAGCGCGCCCGCCGCGACGTCGAGCGCGACAAGGCTCTGTTCGAGAAGGGCTATGTCAGCCGACAGCGGCTGGACGACCGCCAGAGCGTGCTGAAATCGGCCCAGGCCGCCTATAGCTCGGCCAGTTTCGACCGGCGCTGGGCCCAGTTGGTCTCCCCTGCTTCGGGCGTGGTGCTGGCCCGTACCGCCCAGACCGGCGAAGTGGTCCAGCCCGGCCAGGTGGTGGCGCGCGTCGCCGACCTGACCAGCCCCCTGGTCCTGCGCCTGCCGCTGGCGGCCCGTGACGCCGCCCGCGTCCGGGTGGGCGACAGCGCCCGGGTCAGGGTCGAGGATCTGAGCGGACAGCTGCTGAACGGAACCGTCACCCGCGTGGGCGAGGCGGCCGACACCCGCACAGGGGCCGTGACCGTCGAGATCGAACTGGCCGGCCGGCCAGAGCTGCGCAGCGGCCAGATCGCCAATGCCGAGCTGACGGTTCGCGCCGCGCCAAGCGCAGGCGGCCAATATGCCCGCATTCCCGCCGAGGCGGTGCTGGAAGCCCAGGGCGCCCGCGCCTTCGTGCTGCGGCTGGACCGCGGCGTCGCCCGCCGCACGGCTGTCGGCTTTGGCGGCTTTGACGGCGACGACGCCTTGGTCTCGGGCCTGGCCGACGGCGCCCAGGTGATCACGGCCGGGGCCGGCTTCGTCTCCGACGGCGAGAAGGTCCGTGTCGTCGACCCCGCAAAGCTGGCCGGGAGCCGATAGTCGTGAAGTTCGACCTCGCCGGACTGGCCGTTCATCGCTGGCAGTTCACCCTGGTGGCGTTTGGCCTGCTGGTCATGCTGGGCTTCAACGCCTTCACCAGCATTCCGCGCTCGGAAGATCCGCACTTCCCGATCCCGATCGTCATCGTCCGCGCCGTGCTGCCGGGGGCCGAGCCTTCCGAGATGGAGCAACTGGTCGTCGACCCGATCGAGGACGCCGTCGACGGTCTGGACAATATCGAAAAGGTCGAGTCGACCAGCGCCGATGGCGCGGCCTCGGTCCGCGTCCACTTCACCTGGGATGTGGATCCCGAGCGCAAATACGATCAGGTCGTGCGCGAGGTGAACGCCATTCGCGGCAATCTGCCGAGCGGCATCGCCCGGCTGGACATCCAGCGGGCCCGCACCACCGAGGTCGCCATCGTCCAGGTGGCCCTGACCAGCGACGTGCTACCGATGCGCCGCCTGGAAAAGACGGCCGACCGCCTGCGCGAACGGCTCGACCGCGTGCCCGGCGTCCGCGAGGCCCGCTATTGGGGCGCGCCGTCTTCCGAGGTTCAGGTCACGCTGGACCTGGCGCGTCTGTCAGCCCTGAGACTGCCCGCCACCGCCGTCGCCGACGCCCTGCGCCAGGCGGGCGCCGAGGCGCCGATCGGCGCCGTGCAAGCCGGAGAGCGGCGCTTCAACGTCAAGTCCGGCGGGGCCTTCCGCTCGCTGGAGGCCGTGGGCGACACCCCCGTGCGCGCCATCGGCGGCCAGGTCACCCGGGTGCGGGACGTGGCCAAGGTGGCCTGGGCTCAGCAGGAGCCAACCCATCTGGCCCGCTTCAACGGCCAGCGCGCCGTGTTCCTGACCGTGACCCAGAAGGACGGCCAGGATGTCACCAAGATCACCAAGAGCGTCGAGCAGGTGCTGGACGAGTACGAAAAGATCCTGCCGGCCGGCGTCAAGCTGCAACGTGGCTTCGTCCAGGCCGACAACGTCAAGCACCGGCTCAACGCCCTGTTCCGCGATTTCGGCATCGCCCTGGTTCTGGTGCTGATCACCCTGCTGCCGCTGGGGCCGCGCGCCGGGCTGGTGGTGATGGTCTCGATCCCGCTCAGCCTGCTGATCGGCCTGTCGATGCTGCAGGCCTTTGGCTTTACCCTCAACCAGCTGTCGATCGCCGGCTTTGTGCTGTCGCTGGGCCTGCTGGTCGACGACAGCATCGTCATCACCGAAAACATCGCCCGCCGCATCCGCGAGGGCGAGGAGCGCACCGAGGCGGCGGTCAACGGCACCCGCCAGATCGGCCTGGCGGTGATCGGCTGCACCGCGACCCTGATGCTGGCCTTCCTGCCGCTGATGGCCCTGCCCGCCGGCTCCGGGGCCTATATCAAGTCGCTGCCGGTGACGGTGCTGTGCACCATCGCCGCCTCGCTGCTGGTCTCGATGACCATCATCCCGTTCCTGGCCAGCCGGATCCTGGACAAGCATTCCGATCCCGAGGGCAACGCCCTGCTGCGGGCCGTCAATGGCGGCATTCACCGCTTCTATCGCCCGGTGCTGCACTGGGCTCTGGCCCGACCCTGGGCGGCGCTGGCGATCATGCTGGCCCTGTGCCTGACCACCTATCCGATGCTGAAACTGATCGGCTCCAGCCTGTTCCCGCCGGCCGAGACGCCGCAGTTCCTGGTGCGCATCGAGACGCCCGACGGCTCATCCCTGGCCCGCACCGACCGCGCCCTGAAATTCGTCGAGCAGCGCCTGAAGGCCACCCCCGAAGTCACCTGGCGCGCCGCCAATCTGGGCCGGGGCAATCCGCAGATCTTCTACAACCAGTCGCAACGCGAGAGCGCCACCACCTATGCCGAGGTCTTTGTCAGCCTCAAGGCCTGGGAGCCGGACAAGAGCGACAAGGTGCTGGACGGTCTGCGCAAGGACTTCAGCGACTTCCCCGGCGCGCGGATCAGCGTCGTCACCTTCGAGAACGGCCCGCCCATCGACGCGCCGATCGCCATCCGTCTGACCGGCCAGAACCTGGACGCGCTGAAGGCCCTGGCCGCCCGCGCCGAGGAGATCCTGAAGGCCACCCCCGGCACGCGCGACGTCACCAACCCCGTCCGCCTCGACCGCACCGATCTCGACCTGGGCGTCGACGAGGCCAAGGCCTCGGCCCTGGGCGTGCCCGCCGGCGCGGCCCGCCGCGCGGCGCGGCTGGCCCTGTCGGGCGAGGAAACCGCCCGCTTCCGCGATCCGGACGGCGACGACTATGCGGTCAAGGTGCGGCTGCCGATGGAAGAGGCCGACGGCGCGGCGCGCAATCCGCTGTCGGCCCTCAAGGGGATCTATGTGCCCACCGCCGACGGCCTGGCCGCGCGCCTGGACGCCGTGGCCACCCCGACCCTGAAATCCAGCCCGGCCCGCATCGACCGCTTCGACCGTGAGCGGACAGTGACGGTCACCGCCTATGTCTCCACCGGCTTCCTGGCCGCCAAGGTGACCCAGGACGTCGTGGCCCGGATGGAGAAGGACCTGCCCATGCCCCCCGGCTATCGCCTGGGCCTGGGCGGCCAGGCCGAGGCCCAGTCGGAAAGCTTCGCCGGTCTGGGCGCGGCGGTGCTGGTGGCCGTGTTCGGCATCCTGGCGGTGCTGGTCCTGGAGTTCCAGAAGTTCAAGACCGCCCTGGTCGTGGCCGGCATCATCCCGTTCGGCATCTTCGGCGCGGTGGCGGCCCTGGCCATCACCGGCAACTCGCTGAGCTTTACGGCGACCATCGGGCTGATCGCCCTGATCGGCATCGAGATCAAGAACTCGATCCTGTTGGTCGACTTCACCGAACAGCTGCGACGCGAGGGCATGGGCCTGCACGACGCCATCGAAAAGGCCGGCGAGGTGCGGTTCCTGCCCGTGCTGCTGACCTCTGTGACGGCCATCGGCGGCTTGCTGCCGCTGGCGCTGGAGCGGTCGGGACTCTACTCGCCGCTGGCCATCGCGATCATCGGCGGGCTGATCACGAGCACGGTGCTGTCGCGGGTGGCGACGCCGGTGATGTACTGGCTGACGGCGCGGGGTGACGAGCGGGCCTAGGGTTTTCCGACGGCGCCCACGCGGCGGGCGGCGCAGGCGGAGCGACACGTAGCCTAAAAGCTGACGCCGCCAAGGTCCGGGAAGGGTGAGGAGCGGACGCTCTGAACGAAAC
Organism: Caulobacter sp. GSs2; assembly: GCF_058680895.1. The sequence goes on from NZ_CM178725.1 coordinate 1,574,202, forward strand.
CCTCTCTCTTTGAGAGAGGGCGGGGCCCGCCGCCGTAGGCGGTGGGAGGGTGAGAGGTTTCGCCGTTGGCCGGAAAATCCCGATTCCTGTCGTTGAGCGCCCAGACGCTTCAGATCATGCTCTCGACATAGACAAGACCGCCATTGCCCGTCGCCTCCGCCGTAGCCAGACCCTGGCCGAGAAGACGCTCTGGACCCTCGTTCGCAATCGCCGACTGGGCGGGTTCAGGTTCCTGCGGCAGGTCGCTATAGACCGCTACTTCGCCGACTTCGTCTGCGAGGCGGGCAAGCTGATCGTGGAGCTAGACGGCGAGGCCCATGAAGGCCGCGAGGACTATGATGAACAGCGCACCCAGGCGCTGGAACTCTACGGCTATGTTGTGATGAGGTTTCCCAACGCGCGGGTGCTGACCGACCCTGGCGGCGTATCAGATGACATCCTGGCGGTGCTTCGTTCGGACAGGGTGTAACCTCTCACCCTCCCACCGCTGCGCGGCGGGCCCCGCCCTCTCTCAAAGAGAGAGGGTTGATTGAGCCCGGCTTGGGTCGAAAGCGGTCCCCGGCTCATTGCCAGCAAGCGAACGCCCCGCGTCCCGCTCATCCTTAAATCTCCTGGAGGCTGCAGCGTGCCGGTCTGACCAGGTCAGTCCGGCGATCGTCTCGCCGTGAGATTTAAGGATGGCTCCCTTCGGCGCGAAGGGGGGCTGGGCGCCTAGATCGAACCCTTCTCCCAGAGGGAGAAGGAGGGGCCCGCGCCGCAGGCGTGGGAGGATGAGGGGTTTGCGAAGCCCTTCCGGACAAGGCAGGGCCGTCGGGCGCCAGGACGGCCACCGGTGTAACCCCTCACCCTCCCACGCAAGCGTGGGTCCCTCCCTCTCCCTCTGGGAGAGGGCTGGGCGTACGGGGATTGGCCGCGCCCAATCCCCATTCTTTTCAAAGCAAACCCCAACCGGATCAACCGCTTGCAAAAAACTTGATCGCGCCAATCCTCGGCGTTCAAACCGCCCGCATAATCATCCCACCTCGTCGCGAGGAAAGGGCGCAAGGCCAGCGACCATTGCGGCGGCGGGGGGTGATCGAGCGGGGCTGGGGTCGAGGGGGATACTCGACCGGTCCGGGGATCCTGGCGTTGCAGGACCCGCCCGCCGTCGGCGTGGATGGGGATCAAGGCGAGTGTTGGTCAGGATTGGCCCCACGCCCCCCGACCTTCGGGACTTCGGGAAACCGAGGCGTCCGGGTTCCGGTAAGGCCCCAACTGGGCCACCCGCCGGGACGCTGATGGATAACGACCACGCGGAGCGCTCGGCTTCGTCGAAACGGTTATTCTATTTTCCTCCGGACGTGGTCCGGACGCTCCGCGACCCTTTCCATCCCTTCAGCGAGCAGTCGCGTGAGGCTGAAAACCCGCGCGCCCTTGCCTATTATACACTCGTATAGCAACCTCTCCCCTTCAACTCGGGGAACACACCACATGGCCGCTGCACAAACCCGCGACGCCGTCATTATCGGCGGCGGCCACAACGGCCTCGTCTGCGCCTTCTACCTGGCCACGGCCGGACTGAAGGTCACGATCTGCGAGGCGCGGAGCGTGGTCGGCGGGGCGGCCGTGACCGAGGAATTTCACCCAGGCTTCCGCAACTCGGTGGCCAGCTACACGGTCAGCCTGCTGAGCCCCAAGGTGCTGGCCGACATGGGCCTGCACGGCCACGGCCTGAAGATCGTCGAGCGACCGATCTCCAACTTCCTGCCGATCAGCGACAGCAAATATCTGAAACTGGGCGGCGGTCTTGAGCGCACCCAGGAGGCGTTCCGCCAGTACAGCCGCCGCGACGCCGAGGTGCTGCCGGCCTATTACGCCATGCTCGACGAGATCGGCGACGTGCTGCGCGACCTGGCGGCCGAGACCCCGCCCAATCTGGGCGACGGCATCCACGGCCTGCTGCGCGGCGCCCGCCAGGGCACGCGGCTGGCCCTGCTGAGCAAGGAACGCAAGCGCGACCTGCTGGACCTGTTCACAAAGAGCGCCCGCGACTTCCTGGACGGCTGGTTCGAGAGCGACGCGGTCAAGGCCAGCTTCGGCTTCGACGCCGTGGTCGGCAACTTCGCCAGCCCCGATAGCCCGGGCTCGGCCTATGTGCTGCTGCACCACACCTTCGGCGAGGTGAACGGCAAGAAGGGGGCCTGGGGCCACGCGATCGGCGGCATGGGCGCGATCACTCAAGCGATGGCCAAGGCCTGCGAAGCGCTGGGCGTCGAGATCCTGCTCGATGCGCCGGTCGAGGCGGTGCATGTCGAACACGGCAAGGACGGCCCCCGAGCCACGGGCGTGCAGCTGGTGGACGGCCGCCAGATCATGGCCCCGATCATCTCGTCCAACCTCAATCCGTCGCTGCTGTACGGCAAGCTGATCGCGCCCTCGGCCCTGCCCGCCGCCTTCACGAAAGCGATCAAGGGCTACAAGAACGGCTCGGGCACCTTCCGGATGAACGTGGCCCTGTCGGAGCTGCCGGACTTCACCTGCCTGCCCGGCAAGGTCTCGGCCGAGCACCATCAGTGCGGCATCGTGATCTCGCCCAGCCTGGACTACATGGACGAGGCCTATCGCGACGCCAAGGCCTTCGGCATCAGCAAGAAGCCGATCGTCGAGATGCTGATCCCCTCGACCCTGGACCCCACCCTGGCCCCGCCCGGCCAGCACGTGGCCAGCCTGTTCTGCCAGCAGTTTGCCTGGGACCTGCCTGACGGTCGCACCTGGGACAACGAGCGCGAGGCGGCGGCCGACCTGATCATCGACACGGTCAATGACTGGGCCCCCAACTTCAAGGCCTCGGTCCTGGGACGGATGATCCTGTCGCCGACGGACCTGGAGCGGAAGTTCGGCCTGGTCAACGGCGACATTATGCATGGCCACATGTCGCTGGATCAGCTGTGGGCGGCTCGGCCGGTGCTGGGTCACGCCAGCCATCGCGGCCCGCTGAAGGGCCTCTACATGTGCGGCGCCGGCTGTCATCCGGGCGGCGGGGTGTCCGGCAATCCGGGCCGCAACGCGGCGCGCGAGATCCTGCGCGACAAGGACTTTGTCACGGCGCTGAAGCTGTCGGCGGTGGGGCGGTGATGCAACAAAATCCGCTCTTCCCGGCGAAGGCCGGGATCCAGATTCATCCAGAGAGGCTGGGGTGTTCGCGCCCAGCGCAGGCGCTCAAGATCCAGCGGCTCTTGGGTTCGATCTGGGCCCCGGCTTTCGCCGGGGAGAGCGGAAAAGGAGGGCGAGCGCGATGACTGGAAGCTCAAACACCGACCCACAAGCGGACTGGGGCCTGCCCGGCTGGACCTACGGCAACGACCGGTTCTTCAAGGAAGAGCAGGACAGGATCCTGCGGCCCTCGTGGCAGGTGGTCTGCCATCTGAACGACATCCCCAAGGCCGGCGACTTCCACACCCTGGACTTCCTGGGCGAGAGCGTCGTGGTGGTGCGCGCCCGGGACGGCGGCGTGCGGGCCTTCACCAATGTCTGCCGCCATCGCGGCGCGCGGCTGGTCGACGGCCCCAGCGGCAGCTGTGGCAAGGGCGGCGGCCGCATCGTCTGCCCCTACCACGCCTGGACCTACGACCTGGAAGGCCGGCTGATCGGCGTGCCGATGCGCGACACCTATCCGGCGCTGGACATGGACAAGCAGGGCCTTGTCAAGGTGGGTGTCGAGGTCTGGCGCGGCTTTGTCTTCACCCGACTGGAGGGAGATGGCCCGTCCGTCGCCGAGATGATGGCGCCCTACGATCATGAGGTGGCCCACTATCGCTTCGAGGACCTGCAGCCGTTCGGCCGCGTCACCCTGCGGCCCCGGGCGGTGAACTGGAAGAACATCAGCGACAACTATTCGGACGGCCTGCACATCCCCGTCGCCCATCCGGGCCTGACCCGGCTGTTCGGCAAGGGCTATGGCGTCGAAGCCGAGCCCTGGGTCGACAAGATGTGGGGCCAACTGATCGACGAGCCTTCGAACAATCCGTCCGAGCGGCTGTATCAGGACCTGCTGCCCGACGTTCCGCACCTGCCGCCCGAGCGCAAGCGGCTGTGGACCTATTTCAAGCTGTGGCCGAACTTCGCCTTCGACATCTATCCCGACCAGGTGGACTTCATGCAGTTCATCCCGGTCTCGGCCACCCAGACCCTGATCCGCGAGATCGCCTACGCCCTGCCCGACGACCGCCGCGAGATGAAGGCGGCGCGCTATCTGAACTGGCGCATCAACCGTCAGGTCAATACCGAGGACACCGAGCTGGTGGCCCGGGTGCAGGAGGGGATGGCGTCGCGCAGCTTTACGGCGGGGCCGCTGGCCAGCTCGGAGGTTTCGCTGCGCAGTTTTGGCCGCAAGATGCGGGCGCTTATCCCCGAGGCGCGGCTGGATCGGCCGCCGACGGGGTGGTGATGGGCGTACATCTCCCTTCCCCCATCGAGGGGGAGGGCTAAGATCATGCGCGCCGCCTTTACCCGGGAGACCGCCGACGTCCGCCGCCAGGCGCTGGTCGCCGCTGCCGAGACCGTGCTGGCCCGCGACGGCGTGGCCGGCGCTTCGGTGCGGACAATCTGCGCGGAGGCCGGGGTCTCGCCCGGCCTGCTGCGGCACTATTTCGACGGCGTCGACGCCCTGATCGCGGCCGCCTATGAGGCGGTGGGCCAGCGGATCGACGCGGCGCTGGAAGCTGCGGTCGCGCAGGCGGGAGCCGCGCCCCGCGCCCGGCTGTCGGCCTATCTGACCGCCAGCTTTCGGCCGCCGGTGCTGGACGAACAGCTACTGGCCGCCTGGCTGGCGTTCTGGAGTCTGGTCAAGATCAATGACGCCATCGCCGACATTCATCGGCGGACCTATGCCGGCTATCGCGCGCGGCTGGAGGAGCTGCTGACCGCCTGCGACACCGGCGTCGACGCGCGGCTGGCGGCCATCGGCCTGACCGCCGTGGTCGACGGTCTGTGGCTGGAACTGTGCCTGGACCCGACGGTCTTCACCCCGGCCGAGGCCGGGGCGATCGCGGAACGGCTATTGGCGGGCTATTCGCCGACGCCGGTTTTCTTAGATTAGGCGGCGGCGTGGCTGACGATGCTGCGGCCCCAGGTAGCGCGGCGAACTTCGGGTTCAAACACCTCGACCTTGGCGGTCTTGCCCTGCACGCGCATGTGGCGGGCCAGCATTTCGGCGATGGCCTGGGCCTCGGCCTGGCAGGAATAGGAGCCGATCAGGTCCGGCGCATCGTTCCAGGTCACATGCCAGACACCGGAGACCGGGCGCACGAAGTACTTGTGTTCGGTGGCCATGAGGAACTCCTTGGACGGGCTTAAGCGTCGGACATACAGCGTCCGCGTGACAGTGTTTCAATGCTGCACAGCAACATACGTGTTGCATTGCACATTGCACAGGCCGCGCCAAGGCGAAGGCTGGTGAATCTTGGAGCAGCTTTGAGGCGACGTAGGGGAAGAGCGGTGAGGAGGGTTACTCCTTCACCACCACGCCGCCCTTCATCACCTTGGCCACCGAGGACAGGATGGCGATGTCGGCCAGCGGGTCACCGGCGACGGCGATCATGTCGGCATAGCGGCCCTTGCTGATCGCGCCCACATCGGCGGACTTGCTCATCAGGGCGGCCGAGACGGTCGTCGCCGACTGGATCGCCTGCATCGGCGTCATGCCGTACTTGACCATGTAGGGCATCTGCTTGGCGTTCTGGCCGTGGGGAAAGACCCCGGCGTCGGTGCCATAGGCGATCTTCACACCCGCCTTGACCGCCTTGGCGAAGCCGATCCGCTGAGCGTCGGTGGTCTCAAGGTTCTTGCGCAGGGTCTCGGCCGGCCAGCCGTGGGCTGTTCCATAGGCGTCGATGAAGTCGCCGTTATAGATATCGGCCACCAGATAGGCGCCCCTGGCCTTCATCAGGGCGATGCCTTCGTCGTCGATCAGCGAGCCGTGCTCGATCGAGCGCACCCCGGCCCGCAACGCCACCTTGATACCCTCGGCCCCATGGGCGTGGGCGGTGGCGTAGGTTCCACGCTTGGCGGCTTCCTCGACGGCGGCGGCGATTTCCTCGGCCGACAGTTCCATCTGACCCGGCTCGGTGCCGACCGTCAGCACGGCGCCGGTGGCGATCAGCTTGAGGAAGTCGGCCCTGCCCACCAGCAGGGCGCGGGCCTTCTTGTGCGTGTCCGCCACGTCCTCGACCACGCCGCGCCGCATGTCGGGCGGGATGCCGACATCGGCGGCGATGCCGGTGATCTCGCCGCCGCCGCCGGGCGTGGTGATATAGGCGCCGGCCACCGACATGCGGGGGCCCGGCACAAGGCCCTTGTCGATGGCGTCGCGCAGGGCGACGTCGCCAAACGCCCGCCAGGTTCCCACGTCGCGCACGCTGGTGAAGCCGGCCATCAGGGTGGCCCGGGCGTGGGCGGCGCCGATATAGGCCTGCTCGGCGGCTGTGGTCAGCAGGGGTTCGGCGATGTTGTCGGTCTGCTCCTGGTCGACCAGATGGGTGTGCATGTCCATCAGGCCGGGCAGGACGGTAAAGCCGCTCCAGTCCAGCACAGGGCCGTCGGCGGGCGCGGCCGTCCAGGGTCCGACCGCGGCGACGCGCTCGCCCTCGATGCGGATCAGCTGGTTGGTCAGAACCTTGCCGGCCTCGGTGTCGACCAGCCTGCCGGCATGGACATAGGTCGGCCTGACCTGGGCCAGGGCGCCGGGCGGGGTCAGGGCGACAAGACCGGCGGCCAGAACGGCGCCGGCCAGGACGGTGAGGCTGCGCGGCATGGTCTTCACTCCGTGGCGGGAACGACGGCGAACCGCTTGATCAGCCAGTGGATCGGCAGGCCCACCACCAGCAGCGCCAGGCTCCACAGACTGGCCTCGCCCGCGCCATACAGCGTCCAGAACGAGTAGATCGTCGCGATGATCGCCACCACGGTCACGGCGCGCGAAGGCTCCATCCGGCCCTGCTTCTGCAGGCGCAGCGCCGCCATGGCGCAGAACAGATAGGCGAACAGCGAGATGGCCGTGGCCAGCAGGGCCATAAAGGTGAACAGCTCGACCATCGATTTGGCGTAGTTCATCGTCACCAGCACGGTCAGGAACAGGCTGGACAGCACGTGGGCCCGGACCGGCGCGCCGCGCTTGGAGGTCTTGGCCAGAAAGGCCGGAAAGACCCCGCCCTTGGCCATGGCGTAGGGCACCTCACCCTGCAGCAGCATCCAGCCGTTCAGGGCCCCAAAGCCGCTGATCGCCGCGAAACCGGCCAGCACTAGCCGGGCGTCGCCGCCGCCATACAGGCCCACGAAGTCGGCAAACGGCGCGTTGGAGGTCTTGAGCATGTCAGCCGGGGTCATCAGCACCACCGCCGAGCAGACGATCAGATAGATCACCCCGGCAAAGGCGGTGCCCACCAGGGTGGCGCGCGGAATGGTGCGTTCGGGATCCTTGACCTTGCCGGCCGGCACGGTGGCCGACTCCATGCCCAGTAGAGCCCACAGCGTCAGGGTGGCGGCGGCGGTGATGCCGACCGGCGTCAGGTCCTGGGCCTGGAACGGCAGGATGGTGGAACCGCCGGTCTTGCCCAGCACCACGGCCGCCAGCAGGATCACGCCCATCAGGGGCAGCAGTTTCAGGGCCGTGGTCACCACCTGCATGCCGCCGGCCAGCCGCGCGCCGAAGCAGTTCATGATCGTCAGGCCCCAGATCATCACCAGGGTGATCGCGCAGTGCAGGCCGGTCTGGGTGGCGATCTGCGGATAGAAGACGCTGAGATAGCTGACCGTGCCGGCGGCGATGGCCGCGTTGCCGACCCAGATCGAGATCCAATAGCTCCACGCCACCATGAAGCCGGCGGCGGGGCCGAAGGCCTCCTGGGTGTAGATGTAGGGGCCGCCGCCCTGCGGAAAGGCCTTGGCCAGGCGCGCGAACACGAAGGCCAGGCACAGGGCGCCGCCGATGGTCAGGACCCAGCCCGCCACGGCGTTCCAGCCATAGGGGGCCAGAGAGGCGGGCAGCATGAAGACGCCCGAGCCGATCATGTTGCCCACAACGAGGGCCACGCACATCCAGAAGCCCAAAGCCTTGGGTTCGACGACTTTCACGAAAGCATACCTTTTCCGCTTTGCCCGACCGAGGCCGGCTCCCGGGTCAGGGCCGGCAAGCCGGACCGCCGGGCGCTCTCACAAGGCGGATCAAGTCCCGATCTTTGGGGCCAGAAGGCGGGGTAGGACCTTGGCCGCGCTGAGCGGGAGGGATGGAGACACGCCACAAAATCAGGGTCTCAATCGAAAAAAGGGCGGCTCCTGCGAGCCGCCCCCTTAACGATCAGAACGTGCGACCGACCTTCACACCGATCGTGCGCGGTTGATTGGGCACAGTATAGGGCTGTGGCCCGCAGGTAGAGATGGCACATTCGGCATAGCGGTTCAGACTGGCGCGCTTGTCGGTAAGGTTCTTGATGTACACCGACAATGACCACTCGTCCCTGCTCAGCCCACCCGAAAGATCGATGAGCGTATAGCTGGGCTGACGACCGATAAAGGCACGGTCGGCCAGTCGCAGGTTTGACCAGGTCCCCGTCTGATAGACCGTGGCGGCCTGAACATACGACTGGTAAGGGCCCAGATCGAACTCGTAACGCGCCGTCAGATTGGACTTGAACTTGGGCGTGACGGGCAGCGACGTACCGTCCGGCGCCTGTGGACTGGCGCAGTTGGTAATCGGATTACCGGCCGCGTCCGTGACCCCGCAATAGTTGGCCGCCAGCTGGGCATCGGTATAGGCGGCTGAAGCGTTGATCGTGAAACCGCGCGACACGGCGAGCGTGACATCACTCTCAACGCCCTTGATGCGGGCCTGGTTGGCGTTCTTGATTTCCGTCAGGCCGTTGGCGCCCAGGATCGAGAACTGGAAGTTCTTCCAGTCTTCCATGAACACGGCGCCGTTCCAGCGGACGCGGTTCTCCATCCAGCTGGTCTTCCAGCCGAACTCATAGTTCTTCAGATAGTCGGCCTGGTAGGGCGGCAGGGTCGAGCGGCGGTTGATACCGCCCGGCCGGAAGCCTTCCGAATAGGTGACATAGGCCAGCTTGTCGTCGTCGAACTTGTAGGTGAGCGTGACCTTGGGAACGTTGCCGGTTTCCTTGACCCGCTTGTCCAGGTTCGTACACGGCGCGCCATTGACGCCGCCGGTGCGGAAGCAGGCCCGCTCACCCGTGCCGCCATAACCGGTGCCGTAGCCGTAGAAGCCTTCCAGCGAGTTGTCCGACTTGAAGAAGCGGATGCCGGCCATGGCGGTCAGCTTCGGCGTGATGTCGTAGGTGACTTCGCCGAAGCCGGCATAGTCACGGTCGATCCGCTGCTGGGCCGTCAGCCAGATGGTGTCGCTATAGCCGGGCACCTCAATGTCGGAGCCAATGCCGTCGATCTTGTAGCGCTGGGTGATGTTGTGCTGCTGGCGCTGATAGAACAGGCCGCCGATGAAGCGCAGGCGCTTGTCGTCGGGCGTAGCGACGCGGAACTCGTGGCTTTCCTTGGTGAAGCCGTCCCTGCCCTGAATATACTGCGACGGATTGGCCAGGCCGCCCGTGTCGTTGGTCCAGTAGAAGCCGTAGCCGATCTGGTCATAGAAATAGGAATAGTCCGTATAGTCCTGACGGGTATCAACGTCGCGCTTGAGGTACGAGCCGGCATAGGTCACGTCGAGATTGGCGACCTTGCCCTCGATGGTCAGGGCCGCCTGGGCCCATTCGTCGTTCGAACCCTCTGGGTAGAAGTGTGTGACCTTCAGGTCGCCGACCTTGGGGTCAAAGGCGTAGAGGCCGCGCGACTTGGTGCGCTGCCCCATGATGGCCGGGGTGATGATCCAGTTCTCGCCCAGCTCGACCCGCAGGGCGGCGCGGCCACCCAGCGTGTTGGAGTTGTTGTAGTTGTCCTTGGCGACCCCGGCGTTGCTGATCGTCAGGTCGTCGCTGGTGTCGGCTGTCCCGCGACCATAGGTGCGGGTGCCCTTGACGTTGTCGACATAGCCGGCCGTTTCCTCGTTCCAGCCGACCAGGCGCACGGCGATGGTGTCGGACAGAGGGATGTTGACGAAGGCCTCCTCGACATGGCCGAACGCGTCGCCATCAACCTGGTTGATCTCGACATCGACGCCCGCCGAGAAGCCGGCGGTGCTGGGCTTGTTGGTGATGATGCGCAGTGTGCCGGCCTGCGAGCTGGCCCCGTAAAGCGTGCCCTGCGGTCCGGCCAGAGCCTCGACCCGCGCCACGTCATAGACGTGCAGATCGAGCGCGCCCTGGATCGTGGTGGTCGGCTGTTCGTCCAGATAGACGCCGACGCTGGGGAGCGACCCCGAGTGGTTGCCGTCGCCGCCGCTGGCGACGCCACGCATATAGACCTGACCAAAGCCGGGGCCCGAGGTCGTGAACGACACGCTGGGCAGATACTTCACATAGTCGACGAAGTTTGAGACCTGCAGTTGCTCCAGCTTGGCCTCACCCATCGCCTGGATGCTGACCGGCACGTCCTGCAGATTTTCGGATCGCTTCTGGGCCGTGACCAACACCGCTTCCAGCGAAACGGCCTGGCTCTCCTGGGCCATGGCCGCCACACTGGTCAGCATGGTCGAAGCCAGCAACGCGGCCGAATAGACTCCCGCCCGCCTGAAATTTTTACGCGTCGTCATGGTCGCTCCCCGTACCATTTTAAGGGAACGATGTTCGGCCGCGGCCAAGCGCTCGGCAAGGCGGAAAGCGCCAGAAAATCCCGAATCTTCCGACTGTTGCAGAAATGGCAGACCCCGAACGGGGTGTTCAATTTCTGGGCGTGTCCGGATAAGTCGCCAGACAGTCTCCCAATGCATGTTTGAGCGGGCCCAGAGCCGATTCGAAATTCTGCCAATGCTCGACGGCGTCCTTGAAGATCGGCTGGCGAACCTGTTCGGAACTGGCCGTGCGCACGGCGCGGTCGTTCTCGTGGAAGTTCAGGCAGGCCGGCTCGAACGGCAGGCCGCAATGATCCAGCAGCGCGCGGATCTGACCTTCCGGATCGCCGATCATCGCCTCATAGATCACCCGGTGGACCCGGCCCGGCAGCACGGTGTCGAAGTGGTCCATGAGGTCCACATAGTCAGCATAGTAGCGGCCGATGTCGGTCAGGTCATAGCTGAAGGCCTGGCCTCGTGCGAAGTGCTGTTTGAAGCCCGAAAAGCAGCAGCCCAGCGGATGGCGTCGCGCGTCGATGATCTTCGCGTTCGGCAGGATCAGGTGGATCAGGCCGGTATGGGCGAAGTTGTTGGGCATCTTGTCGATGAAGAACGGCCTGTCCGTCTTCCGCTGCACCCGGGTGCGCTCCAGATACTCCTCGCCGAGTTCCCGCAGGGCGTCCGGCGACAGGTCGGCCAGCATTTCCGGATAGGTCGAATCCTCGCGGCGGTTGGCCTTGCCGCCCAGTCGCCGCGACATGACGATCAGGTCGGGCAGCTCCATCGTGCCCTCGACCTGGCTATGGCTGGCCAGGATCTGCTCGATCAGGGTCGAGCCCGAGCGCGGCAGGCCGACCACGAAGATCGGATCGGACGCCGGGCAGCCCTGCCCCGCCGTGGCGGCCAGCAGGGCCGGGGTGAACACCGCGCGTGAGCGCGCCACATCGGCGTGGTTTTCCTCAGGATCGTAGTCGACCTGCTGGCGCCGGATCGCCGCGCCGGCGGCATAGTGCTGGAAGGAGTCGGCATAGGACTTGGCGTCCTCCAGCGCCTTGCCCAGGGCGTAGTGCAGATGCAGGCGGTCATCGTCCGACAGGTCCGGCTGCTCCAGCCCGGCGGCCATGGCGGCGCGGTCGGCGGCGTCGAACTTCACGGTCTTCAGATTGGCCAGACTCCACCAGGCCTCGCCCAGACCCGGCGACAGCTCCAGCGCCTTGCGATAGGCGGCGATGCAGTCGGGCTGGCGGCCCACGGTCTTGAGGGCATGGCCATAGCTCATCCAGCCCTTGGGCTGGTTGGGGAACTCGGCCAGCATCCGCTCATAGATCCCGATGGCGGTGTCGTACTCGCCCAGCCGCGACAGGATGGCGGCGCGCAGATTGGCATAGCCGGGATGGCGCGGATCGCGGTCGGTCAGGCGCTCGATCTGGGCCAGGGCCTGGGCCGACTTGTTCTGGCGATAGAGCATGGTCGCCAGATTGTGCCGCGCGGCGGCGAAGCCGGGCGCGATCTCCAGGCAACCCGTCAGCAGGCGCTCGGCGTCCTCGTAACGGCCCAGCCGGGCGCCGGTCTCGGCCAGCATGCGCAGGGCGGCGACGTCGGCGGGATGGTCGGCGAGGTGGTCGCGCAGCCGCTGCTCGGCCTCGCCCAGCCGGTTGTCGATCAGGGCGGCGGCGGCCTCGATCAGGGCCGGATCACGGGTCGAGGCCCGCAGCTGCTGGGCCAGGGCCTGCTCGGCGCCGGCCGTGTCGCCCATCAGGTCCAGCCCCTCGGCCAGACCGCGCCAGGCTTCGCCGGCGCGGGGATCGAGCGCGACCGTGCGCCGGAAGGCCGCGACGGCCTCGTCGGTGCGCCCCAGATCGGCCAGGGTCAGACCCAGCTCCAGCTGGCCCTCGGCCAGGCTGGGCAGGCCCCGCGCCAGCGGCGCGATCACGGCCAGGGCCTTGTCGGGGTCTCCGCCCAGACGGTGCGCGGCGGCCAGCACCACGGTCGTGCCGGCGTGGCGCGGAACCGCTTCCAGGATGGCTTCGGCCTGCTGGCGGGCCAGGGCCGGGTCGCGCTCCAGCAGACGCTGGGCGTGTTCAAGCGCGGTGGCGAGGCCGCCCTGGGCAGAGGTCGTCTGTGTGGTCATCGGGCGAGGAGAGAGAGGCTCGCGGAGCTTGTCAATTCGCACTTGCCCCCTCCGCGCCTTCGGCGCTCCTCCCCCGGAGGGGGAAGATGAGGTCAGCGCGGCTTCATCTTCCCCCTCCGGGGGAGGACGACCGCGCAGCGGTCAGGAGGGGGCAAGTTCACAGACGATCCCGTAGTCCGTACCAGCTCAGCCCCGCCACGGTCAGCGGCCAGCGCAGCAGGCCGCCGCCCGGAAACGGCGGGGTGGGCAGGCGCGACAGCAGCTCCACGCCAGCGCCTTCGCCCAGCGCCGCGTCGGCCAGCAGCTTGCCGACATAGGGGGCCAGCATCACCCCCTGCCCCGAATAGCCGGACGCCACCCGAACGCCGGGCGCGACCTGCGCCACGAACGGCACGCGGTTCATGGTGATGCCCAGGGTGCCGCCCCAGGCGTGGCTGATCTTCACGTCTTTCAGTCGCGGATAGATCTTCAGCATGTGTCGACGGACGAAGCCGGCGATGTCGGCGGGGAAGCCCGGGCGATAGTTCTCGCCGCCGCCAAACAGCAGGCGGCCATCCGGGGTCTTGCGGAAATAGTTCACGACGAACCGGCTGTCGGCCACGGCGGCGTCGGAGGTGATGATCTGGTCGGCCAGATCACCCAGCGGCTCGGTGGTCAGGATGAAATTGTTGATCGGCATGACCCGATCGCGCGCCTGACCCGCCATGTGGTTGAGGCTGCCGTCGCCGCTGACGATCAGCTGGTCGCAGGTGATCCGGCTGTCGGCGGTGAACACCACGATCTTGCCGCCCTGACGGGTCCAGGACAGCGCGCGGCTGTGCTCGGAGATTGTCGCGCCAGCGGCCATGGCTGCGCGGGCCAGGCCAAGGGCCAGGTTCAGCGGATGCAGGTGGCCCCCGTCCCGGTCGATCAGCCCGCCATGATAGACGTCTGTCCCGAGATCCCGGGCCAGATCATCGGTTCCGACCAGGGACAGGGCGTCATAGCCATAGCGCTTGGCCATGTGCTCGATATGCGCCACGTCTTCGGCCTCGCCGCCCGGACGGTGGCGAGCGTGGATCATGCCAGGCTTGAGGTCGCAGGCGATGGCGTGCTCGGCGATGGTGGCGTGCAGGTGCGTCCGCGCGTCCTGGGCCAGTCGCCACAGGGCCATGGCGTCGTCCTGGCCCACTGTCTTTTCCAGCCAGGCCTGGTCGCGGCGATGGCCGGTATGGACCTGCCCGCCATTGCGGCCCGACGCCTGCGACCCGACACGGCCCGCTTCAAGCACGATCACAGAAACGCCGCGCCGGGCCAGCTGGAGCGCTGCGCCCAGGCCGGTATAGCCCGCGCCGATCACGCAGACATCGGCGCGGACATCGCCCCTGAGCGGAAGCAGGCTTGGGAAGGGCGTGGCGGTGTCGGCGTACCAGGAGGGCGTCTCCCTTCCCCCTTGATGGGGGAAGGGCTTTGCGGCGCTAAACATTCAGCAACAGGAACTCGCGCTCCCAGGGACTGATCGTGCGCATGAAGGTCTCGTACTCGGCCTGTTTGACGTGATCATAGGCCTGGCAGAAGACCGGTCCGAGGATGTCGACCAGGTCCTGGCAGGCCTCGAACAGCTTCAGGGATTCGGTCAGGCTGCGCGGCAGTTCGATGCCCCGGGCGCCGGCGTCGGTGAGAACCGGCGGACTGGGCTTGAGGTCCTTGACCATGCCCAGATAGCCGGCCGCCAGGGTCGCGGCGATGGCCAGATAGGGATTGGCGTCCGACGAGGGGATGCGGTTTTCCAGTCGCCGGTTGGCGGGGTTCGACGGCGGCACGCGCAGGCCGCAGGTGCGATTGTCATAGCCCCACTGGGTGTTGACCGGCGCGCCGGAGTCCTTGGCGATCCGGCGGTAGGAATTCACATAGGGCGCCAGTATGGCCATGATCGCCGGCAGATAGGTCTGCTGACCGGCGATGAAATTGTGGAACAGCGCCGTCTCTTCCCCGGTCTTGGGGTGGGAGAACAGGTTCTGGCCATCCTTGTCGATGATCGACTGGTGGACATGCATGGCGCTGCCCGGCTCTGACGCCATCGGCTTGGCCATGAAGGTGGCGTAGATCTCGTGCTCCAGAGCCACCTCGCGGATGGTGCGCTTGAACATGAAGACCTGGTCGGCCAGCTCCAGCGGAGGGCCGTGGCGCAGGTTGATCTCCATCTGGGCCACGCCGCTTTCGTGGATCAGGGTGTCGATCTCCAGGCCCTGGCGCTCGGAATATTCGTACATATCCTCGAACAGCGCATCGAACTCGTTGACCGCGCTGATCGAATAGCCCTGACGCCCGGTCTCGGGCCGGCCCGAACGGCCGATGGGCGGTTTCAGCGGATAGTCAGGGTCGGTGTTCTTGTCGACGAGGTAGAACTCGATCTCTGGGGCCACGATCGGAACCCAGCCCTTTTCGGCATACAGGGCCAGTACCCGGCGCAACACCTGGCGCGGGCTTTCCTCCACCGGCCGGCCGTCGGGATGGTAGGCGTCGTGGATCACCTGGGCGGTCGGATCCTGGGCCCAGGGCACGGCGGCCAGGGTGGCGAAGTCGGGCGTCAGGACGATGTCGGTGTCGGCCTGCACCGAATTGACCACCCCCTCGAACTCGGGGAAGTCGCCGGTGATGGTCTGGTAGAACACAGCCAGCGGCAGGTTCATCGACGGCGTGCCCAGGAACTTGCGCACCGGCATGATCTTGCCGCGCGCCACGCCGGCCAGGTCGGGCACGACGCACTCGATCTCCTCGATATTCTGCCGGGTGAACCAGGCTTGCGCCTCCTCCAGCGTGGCGACGCCACGCTTCACCCGCTGGTCCGGCTTGGTCTTCTTGTGCTTGGGCTGTTTCATGACGCGGCCTCAGGCTTCAGGGCGCGGAGCACCGGTTCGGCCTCGATCAGCGACTTGCGGATGATCCCCACCAGCTCGTCGATCTGGGCGTGGGTGATGATCAGGGGCGGGCAGCAGACGATGCTGTCGCGGATGGCCCGCACCATCAGGCCGTTCTTGATGCAGATATCGCGCACGATGGGTCCGGCCTCGCCCTCCTTGTCGAGGAAGCGATGGTTCGTACCCTTCTCGCGGACGATCTCGACCGCGCCGATCAGGCCCAGCGAGCGGGCCTCGCCCACCAGCGGCAGGTCGTTCAGCGTGGCCAGGGCCTTGGCCAGATAGGGGCCGGTGTCCTGGCGGGTGCGCTCGACCAGGCCTTCGCGCTCGAGGATCTCGATATTCTTCAGGGCGACGGCGCAGCAGGTCGGGTGGCCTGAATAGGTAAAGCCGTGGATGAAGTCCCCGCCCTTTTCCTTCAGCTCGGCGACGATGAAGTCGGCCACGCCCACGGCGCTGATCGGCAGGTAGCCCGACGACAGGCCCTTGGCCATGGCGATCATGTCGGGCTTGATCCCGTAGTGCTGGTGCCCGAACCACTGGCCCAGGCGCCCATAGCCGCAGATCACCTCATCGCAGACCAGCAGGATGCCGTACTTGCGGCAGACCGCCTCGACCGCCGGCCAGTAGCCGTCAGGCGGGATGATCACCCCGCCGGCGCCCTGGACGGGCTCGCCGATGAAGGCGGCGACATTCTCGGGGCCGACCGCCAGGATCCGGTCCTCGATCTCCTTGACCGCACGGTCGCGGAAGGCGGCCGGATCCTCGCCGAAGCCCTCGCCGAAGGGGTAGGGCTGCATCACGTGCTCGACGCCGGGGATCGGCAGGTCGCCCTGCACATGCATGTGCTTCATGCCGCCCAGCGACACCCCCGCCACGGTCGAGCCGTGATAGGCGTTCCAGCGGCTGATGAAGATCGTGCGCTGCGGCTGGCCCTTCAGCTTCCAGTAGTGGCGGGCCAGGCGGAAGACGGTGTCATTGGCTTCCGACCCCGACGAGTTGAAGAAAACGTGGGTCAGATTGCCGCCCATCTTCTCGGCGATCTTGGCGGCCAGCCGGATCGGCGGCGGCGAGGCGGTCTTGAAGAAGGTGTTGTAGTAGGGCAGCTCCAGCATCTGGTCATAGGCCGCCTGGGCCAGTTCCTGGCGGCCGTAGCCGACGTTCACGCACCACAGGCCAGCCATGCCGTCGAGGATCTGGTGGCCCTCGCCGTCGTGGATATAGATCCCGTCAGCGCGGGTGATGATCCGGCTGCCGCCCAGCTCCTGCTGCAGCTTGTAGTCGGTCTGGGCCGGCAGGTGGTGAGCCAGGTCCAGGCGCTTGAGCTCGGCGATGTCGTGGTTGCGGATCGGGACAGTCATTGGGCTTGGTTCCTACGCGACGTCTTTTTGGGGCGCTCCCGCCGAGGCGGGACCGACGAGCGGCGCGCCTCTGAGGGCGCGTCCGAAAAGCTGGAAGAAAATCTGGGACTGCGGATTGGCGGCGGTCTGCCACTCGGGATGCCACTGCACGGCCAGGACCGGCGCGCCGTTGACGGTGGCAGACACACCCTCGACCACGCCATCAGGGGCGCGGGCCTCGACGCTCAACCCTTCGCCCAGCCGGTCGACGCCCTGATAGTGCACCGAATTGACCACCGCCCGCTCGGTCCCGAACGCGGCCGACAGCACACCGCCGGGGGTCAGGTCGACCGGATGCAGATGGTCGAACATGCCGTTGAAATCGACCTCGTCCGGCGCGTGATGCGCGATCAGCTCGGCGCTGGAGGCCATGTCGCGGCGCAGGGTGCCGCCGAACGCGACATTGATCTCCTGGAAGCCCCGGCAGACGCCGAACACCGGCCGGCCCAGGTCGAGCATGGCCTTGATCAGGTCGGCGGTCGTGGTGTCGCGGGCGAGGTCGAACGGGCCGGGCGCGTCGCCGATCTCCTCGCCGTAGAGCGCGGGATCCAGGTTCGAGGGGCTGCCGGTCAGCATCAGCCCGTCCAGCCGCGCGGCGACTTCCGAGGCCTTCATCAGCTGCGGCATCGACGGCACCAGCAGGGCGGCGACGTCGGCATACTGCATGGCGCCGGCGACATAGCGGTTCATCACCGCCTGGGCCGGCTCGATCCCGACGGTGCGGGTGCAGCAGATGATGCCGGCGACGGGGCGGGTCATGACAACAGCACCGCCGGCGAACAGGCGTGCCAGCAAAGCCAGACCTCTTCGCCCAGCTTGAAGTCTTCCTGGTCCCAGCGGGTCAGGTTGGAGCGGTGGACCTTGATGCTGCGGCCGCCCCCGGACGGTTTGGCGATCTCGACCTCATAGACCGACGAGCCGCCCAGATAGGCCTCATGCTTGATAACACCCGCCACCGCGTTGGCGCCCTTGGGGGCGTCGCCCAGATTGGGCGGGGTGTCGTCGGTCTTCTTGTGCAGCTCGATCTTCTCGGGCCGGATCGCCGCCCAGGCCGCGCCGCCGCGCGGGCCGGTGACGCCGTGATCGAGGAAGATGTCCACCGGCAGGTCAGGCGAGCGGATGATCGCATGGCTGGGCTCGTCCACCGCCAGCACGCCCTCGAACAGGTTCACGCTGCCGATGAAGTCGGCCACGAAGCGGCTGTTGGGAAACTCGTACAGGTCGCTGGGCGTGGCCACCTGCTGCAGCACGCCGCGGTTCATCACCGCGCAGCGGGTGGCCAGGGCCAGGGCCTCGTCCTGGTCGTGGGTGACCATGATGAAGGTGATGCCGACCTTCTCCTGCAGGGTGCACAGCTCGGTGCGCATCTGCTCGCGCAGCTTGGCGTCGAGGGCCGACAGCGGCTCGTCCAGCAGCAGCACGCGGGGGCGCTTGACCAGAGCTCGCGCCAGCGCAACACGTTGCCGCTGACCGCCCGACAGCTGGTCGGGCTTGCGACCGCCCAGCCCCCCCAGCTGCACCAGCTCCAGCGCCTCCTCGACGCGCCGGTCGCGCTCGGCCTTGGGCACCCGGTCCACCTTCAGGCCGTAGGCGACATTGTCGGACACGGTCATGTGCGGGAACACGGCATAGGACTGGAACACCATGTTCACCGGCCGCTTGTTGGGCGGCACAGTCGAAACGTCCTGACCGTCGATCAGGATGCGGCCCTCGGTCGGCGTCTCGAACCCGGCGAGCATCCGCAGCAGGGTGGTCTTGCCGCAGCCCGACGGCCCCAGCAGCGAGAAGAACTCGCCCTCCTCGACGCTGAGCGAGACGTTGTCGACGGCCACCATCTTGCCGAAGCGCTTGGTGACGTTCTCGAAGGTGATGATGCTCACGACTTGTCTCCCCCATGGCCCGCCGTGGCGGCCGAATTGCCCTGTATCTTCAGGGCGACGGCCGTCAGGATCACGGTCAGCACGATCAGAATGGTCGAGGCCGCATTGACCTCGGGCGTCACCGAGAACCGGACCATCGAATAGATCTTCACCGGGAAGGTCACGGTGTCGGGTCCGGCCGTGAAGAAGGTGATGACGAAGTCATCGAGGCTGAGCGTGAAGGCCAGCAGCGCCCCGGCCACCAGAGACGGGGCCATGTGCGGCAGGATCACGTCCTGGATCGTTCGCCACTCGCCGGCTCCCAGATCGCGGGCCGCCTCCTCCATCTCGCGGTTGAAGCTGGTCATGCGGGCCCGCACCACCACCGCCACGAACGGGAACGAGAACGAGACGTGGGCGATGATGATCGCCCCCAGGTTCAGCGGCCACACCATGCCCTGCGGCCACGGCATCACCTTGGCGAAGAACACCAGCATGGCCACGCCCATGCAGATCTCGGGCACCACGATGGGCAGGGCCAGGGCGCCGTTCAGGGCCGTCTTGCCGGGAAAGCGGAACCGCCACAGGGCCAGGGCGACCATGGCGCCCAGCGCCACGCTGACCACGGTCGAGACGGCCGCGATGGTCAGGCTGTTGCCGAACGCCTCGATCAGGCCCGCATTGTTGAAGGCCTTCTCGTAGTATTTGAGCGTGAAGCCCTTCCAGACGATGTTGCGTCGGCTGTCATTGAAGCTGAAGGCCATCAGGGCGATCAGCGGCGCGTAGAGGAAGATCGCCACGGCCGCCAGCCAGGCCTGCATCTGCCAGCGGCGGAGATACTCGAGGGGACCGGGAGCAGAGCGTTTCGCCATCACTTGGCCTCCGGGGTCTTGCGAGACAGCACGGCCTGCAAGGCGATGGCGATGAAGGTCAGGTACATCAGCAGGAACGACATCGCCGCGCCGAACGGCCAGTCATTGGCTCGCTTGAACTGGCGCTCGATGACATTGGCGATCATCTGGCTGTCGGGACCACCCAGCAGGTCGGGCGTCAGATAGGCCCCCAGGGCCGGGATGAAGGTGATCAGCACGCCCGAGGCGATGCCCGGCAGGGCGAGGGGCACGACCACCTTGAACAGGGTCTGCAGGTGGCCGGCGCCGAGGTCGAGACTGGCCTCCAGCAGCGACTTGTCCAGCCGGTCCAGGGCCGAGTACAGCGGCAGCACCATGAACGGCAGGTGCACATAGATCAGGCCCAGAATGACCGCGAAATTGTTGTGCAGCAGTTCCAGCGGCTGGAAGTCGCCGAGCGGCTGCAGGCCCAGCAGGGCCGCCGCCGTGCCCCCGCCCTTCCACAGCCACTCCAGGCCCATATTGACGTAGCCTTCGGTGCGCAGCACCGCGATCAGGGCGTAGGTGCGGATCAGCAGGTTCGTCCAGAACGGCAGCATGATCAGCAGCAGCAGCCAGGTCTTGGTCTTCTCGGACGCGAAGGTGATGGCCAGGGCGACGGGGAAGCCGATCACCAGGCACAGCCCCGTGGTGATGGCCGCCACCCAGGCCGATTTCAGGAAGATCTTCAGATACAGCGGCTCGATCGCCCGGGCGTAGTTCTTGAACGTGCCGGTGATGGCGATCTCGGTCAGGCCGTCGTTATTGCCAAAGCTGTAGGCCCAGACGATGGCCAGTGGCACGAGGAAGAACAGCACAAGCCAGAACAGCGGCGGGCCGAGCGCGCCGGCGAACACCGCCTTGGCCTGTTTCCAGCTCTGTTCCATCCCAACCCCCTGTCCTAGGTAGATGCTCCCCCTCTGGGGGAGCTGTCGCGGAGCGACTGAGGGGGCTAATGCGACCTAGGCCGCGCTGCCCCCTCCGGCCCTTTGGGCCACCTCCCCCCGAAGGGGGAGGATCTGGCTTAAGCCGCCCGCACCCGCGTGATGACTTCCTCGTACTGGCTGGCCTTTTCGGCCCCTTCGAAGGCGCCGTATTCGCACTTGGACATCACATCCAGCGGCGGGAAGATCACCGGATTGTTCTTGTAGTCGTCGGGCATCAGCGCCTTGGCCGCCGCGTTGGGCGTCGGATAGAGGATGGTTTTGGAGATCGCCGCCCCGGCCTGCGCGTCCAGCAGATAGTTGATGAACTTGTGGGCGTTCAGCGGACGCGGCGCGCCCTTGGGGATGCACAGGGTGTCGGAATTGATCAGGCTGCCTTCCTTGGGCACCACGAAGCCGACATCGTCGTCCTCGGTCATCAGCTGGGCGATGTCGCCGTTGTATTCCAGGACCAGATCCACCTCGCCCGAAGCCAGCATGTCCTGGCCGTTGTCGTCGTGGAACGCCTTGATGAACGGCTTCTGCTTGATCAGCATCGCCTCGATCTCGGCGAGCAGTTCAGGCGGGATCTTGTTGACGCTGTGGCCCTTGTACTTGGCCGACAGGCGGATCAGGTCGGCGCTTTCCGACAGCAGGGCGATCTTGCCTTTGTACTGGTCGCTGTCGAACAGGTACTTCCAGCTGTCGGGAACGCCCTTCACCTTGCTCTTGCGATAGCCGATGCCCAGCACCAGCCAGGTATAGGGCATCGAATATTTGCGGCCCGGATCGTATTCCGGGTCCATGAAGGCCGGATCGATGTTCGTCAGATTCGGGATCTTGGCATGGTCCAGCGGCTCCAGAAGGCCCGCCTGGCCCATGCGGGTGACGAACTCGTTGGACGGCACGATCACGTCGAAGCCAGGATTGCCGGCCTTCAGCTTGGCGAACAGCTCATCATTGGTGGCGAACAGGCTCATGTTCACGTCAACGCCGGTGGCCGTCTTGAAGTCGGCCAGGGTGGTGTCGCCGATATAGGTGTCCCAGTTGTAGAAGTTCAGCTTGGCTTCCTCGGCGCCGCCGGCGGCGGGCGCGGGCTTCTCGCCGCAGGCGGTGAAGGTCAGGCCGATGGCGGCGGCGCCCGTGGCCGTCAGCAGCGATCGGCGGTTCATTCCGGCCCGTTGCATGCCCCGTTGGGTAATGGTGCTCATGGTCCCTCAAAGCTCCCTATTTGTTCGAAGCCGGCGATCCCCCCGGCGGTTTTCAACCCAAAGCCATTGCCGCGCAGCGTGATCACGCGTTGCGCAGGTACCAATCGAAATCGAGGCTGGTGACCACCTCGAAGAACCTCGCCTGTTCAGTCCGCTTCACCGACACGAACATGTCCACAAAGCGGTCACCCAGATAGTCGCGCAGCACGGCCGACTGATCGAACAGATCAACCGAGGCGAACCAGTGGGACGGCAGACGCGACTTCTCCTTGGCGGCGGCCGCATAGCCGTCGCCGACCACCGCCGGACCCGGATCGATCTTGTTGGTCAAGCCGTGGTGAGCGCTGGCCAGCAGCACGGCCATCACCAGGTAAGGGTTGCCGTCCGCGCCCGCGACGCGGTGCTCGACATGGCGCGTCGGGGCCGGACCGGCCGGAATACGCAGAGACACCGTGCGGTTGTTGACGCCCCAGGTCGCCGCGACCGGCGCATAGCTGTTGGCCTTGAAGCGGCGATAGCTGTTGGCGTTGGGCGCCAGGATCGCCATGCCCTCGCCCAGCAATTGCTTCATGCCGCCGATGGCGTGGCGCAGCATCGGCGAGCCCTCGGGGTCCTCGTCAGCGCACAGGTTATTGCCGTCCTTGTCGTTGAAGCTGACATGGACGTGGAAGCCGTTGCCCGCCTTGTCGGCCCAGGGCTTGGCCATGAAGGTGGCCTCGCAGCCATGGCGCAGGGCCACGCCCTTGGCCATGCGCTTGTACAGCAGGGCGTCGTCGCAGGCCCGCAGCGCATCTGGCTTGTGCTTGAGGGTCAGCTCGACCTGGCTGGGGGCGAACTCCGAGATGGCACCTTCCAGCGGCACGCCGATCACGTCGGCGGTGTCCCACAGCTCGCGCAGGAACGGGGCGATGGCCTCCAGCTCGGGCAGGCCATAGACCTCGATGCCGTGCGGACGGCGGCCGGTCTGCAGGGACTTGGGCGGCTGCAGGTCACCGTCGGCGGTGCGCTCCAGGTCGACCAGGTAATATTCCAGCTCGCAGGCAGCGACCGGGGTGAGACCATCGGCGGCGTAGCGGTCCAGCACCCGTTGCAGCACGTGGCGGGGGTCCAGATCGTTGGGCGTGCCGTCCAGCTCGTAGAGGGACAGCATGACCTGGGCCATGTCATCGCCCAGCCACGGGGCCAGGGTCAGGGTGCCGGGCACCGGCCGCGCGCGGCGGTCGGCGTCGCCGTCTTCCCAGACCAGGCCGGTATCCTCGCAATCGGCCCCGGTGGTGTCGACCACCAGGATCGAGCCCGGCAGGAAGCGGCCATAGTCATAGACCGCCTGCAGCTCGTGGATCCGCAGCCGTTTGCCGCGCGGCACGCCGGTCATGCTGGTGAAGAACACATCGACAAACCGCACCTGCGGATTGGCGGCCAGGAAGTCGCGGCATTCCTGGGGATCGGCGACCATGGGATGGCTCATGCGGACAGGCCCTCGATCTCGGCGGCGAACCCGTCGACGGCCGCGACCAACCGGTCGATCGACGCGTCTTCAGTTACCGGCGACACCAGCATCATGTTGTGGAAGGGCGCAATCAGCACGCCCCGGTTCATCAGCCACAGATGAAGCGCGGCCACGAGGTCGTGGTCCAGCGCCTTGCGCATCTGGGCGGCATTTTTTGGCGCAGGATCGGCGAAGACCAGCTCGACCCGCGCCCCGACATGGACCACCGACCAGGGCAGACCGCGCGCCGCGATCACACCGTTCAGCCCGGCCACCAGGCGTTCAGCCCCGGCCAGCATGCGGTCATAGGCGGCGGGCGTCATGACCTCGGTCAGCATGGCGCGCATGGCCGCCATGGCCAGGGCGTTGCCCGACAGGGTGGTGCCGATGCCCGACTGGCCCGGTCCGATCCGCGCCTGGGCCTCATCCATGCGCTCGGAGAGCTCGGCCGTGACGCCCCAGACGGCGGCCGGCACGCCGCCAGCGATGGCCTTGCCGACCACAAACATGTCGGGCTCCAGCCCGTGCAGACCGGCATAGCCGCCGGGACCGCTTGAAAGCGTGTGGGTCTCGTCGAGGATCAGCAGGGTTCCGGAGTCGCGGGTCAGCCGGCGCAGGGCCTCGTGAAAGCCGGGCTCGGGCAGGATCATCCCGCAATTGGTCATCACCGGCTCGGCCAGGACGGCGGCCACCTGGTCGGAGGCCAGGGCCATTTCCAGGGCGGCCAGATCGTTGAACGGTACGACCCAGGTGGTGGCGGTCAGGTCATGGACCTGGCCCAGCAGACCGGGCTTCATCACCCGTGCGCCGTCCTTCAGGACGACAAAGGCGTCCTCGACCATGCCGTGATAGCAGCCGTCGAACACCAGGATCACCGGCCGCTGGGTGACCGCCCGCGCCCAGCGGATGGCGGCGCGGTTGGCGTCGCTGGCCGTGGTCGCCGTCTGCCACAGCGGCAGGCCGAAACGCTCGGCCAGCAGGCGGCCGACGAGGATCGCGCTGGCCGTCGGCAGCATGAAGCCCGCGCCGCGCCGGATCTGGTCCGACACGGCGGCGGCCACCGCCGCATCGCCATGGCCGAACATCGACGGCGTGTCGCCCAGGCAAAAGTCGTCATACAGCCTGCCGTCGACATCGGTGATCTGGGCCCCGACGCCCTGGGCCGCGAAGATCGGGCTGGGACTGGCCCAGTCGTTCATCCAGTGCATCGGCGCGCCGCCGCGCCAGACCTGCGCCGCCTGCCCGGCCATCGCCACGCTGCGCGGATGCTCGGCCGTGAAGCAGGCGGCTTCGGCCTGCATTAGGTCGGGAAGTTTTTTGGTGAGCTCAGCGATCATACCGCGACCGCCACCAACTTTGTCATCCCGGGCGGAGCGCAGCGCAGACCCGGGACCGCCCCAAAGCGCCGCGCTTCGTTGCGGTCCCGGATCGGCGCGCTACGCGCTTGTCCGGGATGACAGCAGAAGATGCCGGCCGACATCATCCCTTCACCCCGCCAAAGCACAGATATTTGGTCTCGAAATACTCATCCAGACCCTCGGACGCGCCCTCGCGACCCAGGCCCGATTCCTTGACCCCGCCGAACGGCGCGACCTCGGTGGAGATCAGGCCTTCATTGATCCCGACCATGCCGGCCTCGATAGCCTCGGCCACCCGCCAGCAGCGACCGACGTCGCGGCTGTAGAAATAGGCCGCCAGGCCGAACGGCGTGGCGTTGGCCAGGTCGATGGCCTCGGCCTCGGTCTCGAACTTCACGATGGGGGCGACCGGGCCGAAGATTTCCTCCTGAAACAAGCGCATGTCCGCTGTCGCGCCGGTCAGGACGGTAGGCTGGTAGAATAGGCCGCCCAGGCCATGCGCGTCGCCGCCGATCAGGACGACGGCGCCGGCCTCGACCGCCTCGCGCACCAGGCTGTCGACCTTGATCAGGGCCTTGTCATTGATCAGCGGACCGATGGTCACGCCCTCGCCCGTGCCAGGACCGACCTTCATCTCCGCCACCTTCTGCGTCAGCCGAGCGGCGAAGGCGTCATGGATGCCCGACTGCACGATCAGCCGGTTGGCGCAGACGCAGGTCTGGCCGGTGTTGCGGTATTTGCTGGCGATGGCGCCGTCGACGGCGGCCTCCAGATCGGCGTCATCAAAGACGATGAACGGCGCATTGCCGCCCAGTTCCAGGCTGAGCTTCTTCATGGTGCCAGCGCACTGGGCGTACAGCGTCTTGCCCACGGGTGTGGAGCCGGTGAACGACAGCTTGCGCACGCGCGGGTCGTCGCAAAGCGCCTTGCCGATGGCGCTGGCGTCCTTGCCGGTGACGATGTTCAGCACACCCGCCGGCACGCCCGCCTCCGCCGCCAGCCGGGCGATGGCCAGGGCGCACAGCGGCGTCTCGGCCGCCGGCTTGACCACCACCGTGCAGCCGGCCGCCAGGGCCGGGCCGACCTTGCGGGTGATCATGGCGATCGGAAAGTTCCAAGGCGCGATGGCGGCGCACACCCCGACCGGCTGCTTGATCGACATCAGCCGCTTGTTCGGGTCCGGCGTCGGGATCGACTGGCCGTGGCCGCGCTTGGCCTCCTCGGCGAACCAGTCGATGAAGCTGGCCCCGTAAACCACCTCGCCCCGCGCCTCGGCCAAGGGCTTGCCCTGCTCGGCGGTCATCAGCCGGGCCAGGTCATCGGCATGGGCCAGCATCAGGTCGCTCCACCGGCGCAGGATCGCCCCGCGATCCTTGGCGGTGCGCGCCGCCCAGGCCGGGAAGGCGCGATGGGCGGCGTCGATGGCGATGACGGTCTGCGCCGCGCCCAGATCGGCCACCTGGGCGATCACCGTCCCGTCGGCCGGGTTGGTCACCTCGAAGGTCGCGTCGGCCTGGATCCACAGGCCATCGATCAGGGCGGCGGTTTCGACGAGTTTCAGGCAGGTCATGGGGAGGTCACCTCAGCGTCACGCACACCGACGTCAGGTCGGCATGGGGGTTCAACGCATGAAGGGCGGCGGCAAGGGTCACGGGCAGGCTTTCCTGAAACTGTGATCACAGTTCGCGGCCTCAGCGCGCCTGTCAAGACGGCCGCTCATGCGCCCGCCTCCACGGCGGTCCGCATCTTGTCCATGCCTTCGGACAGGTCAGCGGCGATGGCGCGGCGGGCGCCGTCGGCGTCGCGGGCCTTCAGGGCGGCGATCGCCTCGGCGTGACGGTCGGCCGGCAGGCTGCCGGTGCCGACGCGCCCGAACACCACCCGCATGAACGGCCCGATCTGCAGCCACAGCCCGCCGGCCATCGACAGCAGCACATCGGCGCCCGAGCGCTCATAGATCGCGAAATGAAAGGCGTGGTTGGCGGTCATGTAGCCGTCGACGTCGCCGGCCGCGAGGGCGGCGTCCAGCCGGGCGTCGATGGCCTGCAGGGTCCGGATCAGCCCCTCGTCGGCATGGCGCGCGGCGCGGGCGGCCAGCTCGGGCTCGATCCACAACCGGGCCTGGGACAGCTGTTCCAGCCGGTCGGCGGTCAGGGACGGCACCGACAGGCGCTTGTTGGCCGGATTGATCGCCAGAGCCCGCTCGGCAGCCAGGCGCCGCACGGCGTCGCGCACCGGCATCGGACTGACCCCCAGCTCGGCGGCCAGGCTGCGCAGACTGACCCCGACGCCGGGCGCGATGCGGCCGGTGATCAGGGCCTGACGGATGGCGTCGTAGACCTGGTCATGCACGGCCGTGGAATCGGCCAGGGCGCGTCTTTGCGGGGCGGCGGGCACGAAGGGGCTTCCAGAAAGCGGCTAATTGCGATCACAGTGCATGATCCCTCGCCCGACGCCAGCCCCCGGCCCAGCCTTCGAGACCGCCCATGCCCGATTTCGGCGCCAACAACCTCGACGCCTTCTGGATGCCGTTCACGCCCAACCGGCGGTTCAAGGCCCATCCGCGCATGCTCTCGTCCGCCAAGGACATGCACTACAAGACCCCCGAGGGCCGCGAGATCCTCGACGCCACCTCGGGCCTGTGGTGCGTCAATGCCGGCCACGACCGCCCCCGCATTCGCGAGGCGATCCAGAAGCAGGCCGCCGAGATGGACTACGCCCCCTGCTTCAACATGGGCCATCCGCTGGCCTTCGCCTTCGCCAGCCAGCTGGCCCAGGTGACGCCGCAGGGCCTGGACCGGATCTTTTTCACCAACAGCGGCTCGGAGTCGGTCGACACCGCCCTGAAGATCGCGCTGGCCTATCACCGCGCCCGGGGCAAGGGGACCAAGACCCGGCTGATCGGCCGCGAGCGCGGCTATCACGGCGTCGGCTTCGGCGGCATTTCGGTGGGCGGCATCCCCAAGAACCGGATGTATTTCGGCTCGCTGCTGACCGGCGTCGACCACCTGCCCCACACCCACGGCGTGGCCGGCAACCTGTTCGCCAAGGGCGAGCCCGAGCACGGCGCCGACCTGGCCGACAATCTCGAAAAGATCGTCGCCCTGCACGACGCCTCCAACATCGCCGCCGTCATCGTCGAGCCGGTGGCCGGCTCGACCGGCGTGCTGATCCCACCCAAGGGCTATCTGCAGCGTCTGCGGGCGATCTGCGACAAGCACGACATCCTGCTGATCTTCGACGAGGTGATCACCGGTTTTGGCCGCCTGGGCGCGCCGTTCGCCGCCGACCGCTTCGGCGTCACGCCCGACCTGATCTGCATGGCCAAGGGCCTGACCAACGCCGCCGTACCCTGCGGCGCCGTCGCCGCCAGCAGCAAGATCTACGACGCCATGATGGAGGGCGCCGACGCCCCCATCGAGCTCTTCCACGGCTACACCTATTCGGCCCACCCCCTGGCCTGCGCGGCCGGGATCGCGACGCTGGAGACCTACAAGGAAGACGACCTCTTCGCTCGGGCGGCGGGCATGGAGGCCTACTGGCAGGAGGCCATGCACAGTCTGAAGGACGCCCGCCACGTCATCGACATCCGCAATCTGGGCCTGATCGGCGGCATCGAGCTGGAGCCCCGCGCCGGCGCCCCCACGGCGCGGGCGATGGAGGTGTTCGAGGCGGCCTTCGACACCGGCCTGCTGATCCGCGTGACCGCCGACATCATCGCCCTGTCGCCCCCGCTGATCATCGAGAAAAGCCACGTGGACCAAGTGGTCGAGACCCTGCGCGGCGTGCTGGCGAAGGTCGACTAGGCGCCCGAACCCACCCCGAATTGATCCCGATCAATTGCAACCCGCCGCCGGGGCGCAAACTCAAATCTGACCCCCACTGGGCCCGAGCGTCACCATGTCATCGCCCTTGATCGCCACCCGTCGCCTGATCCTCATCCTGGCCGCCGGCGCCAGCGCCAGCCTGGTCGGCTGCGCGACCACCCCGGGAGAGCCGTCAAAGGCCGATCTGGTAACGCGCGGACGCAACCTGGCCCTGACCGAATGCTCGCAGTGCCACGCGGTAGGCTCCAGCGCCGGCAACCCCAAGACCGCCGCGCCCAGCTTCGCCAGCGTCGCCCAGACCTATCGCAACACCCGCCTCGACTGGGAACTGGAAGCGATCTCGCAGGTCGGCCACTACCGCATGCCGCGCAAGCCGCTGACCTCGATCGATATCGCGGATCTCACGGCGTACATCCGCTCGCTGGATCGCGCGCCGCGTTAGGGGGCGCTGAGGCGGGGGCGCTGAAGCGGGCCTTGCGGGGTTCGGTTTGAGGGCGGTTTGCGGACGCACCAATGCCAGGTCCCGTCTACGCAATGGTAGTTTGCCGTTTTTCAACCAGTCGGCGAGGCGGCTAGACGACCACGCGGTGGGCCGGCAGTTTCAGCTTTGAGAAGTTGAAAAGGTTGACCCGTGAAGACAGTAGCTTTGGCACTAGCGGCACTGATGATAGCAGGCTCAGCGGCCAACGCTCAGGGGCGCGGGCCCTTCAGGCTGGTCGGCGTCACCGAATTCAGCGCTGAATTTGTCGATGAGTCCACGATCCAAGTAACAGCCGAAGGTGATACATATTATAGCATGATAATGGTATACGATACCAATAGGTCCACAAAACCAGAACATCTTAAGTTAAGATGGGCATTAACTGGGTACGCTGCGGACTGTAAGCGGAAGACGATAAAGATTGTCGGAATGGCCGGATTTGGCCTTGAGAGAAGTCTTTTCAACTACGTTAATCCGAAAGTCCCGCAACTTGAGCAAGCGTACGCCGATCACCATCGGGAGTTTGCTTGCAGCCAGCGGATTGAACCTGCTTACGCTGGCGTTCGCCCGATCGGCGCCCAAGAGGTGTTCTCCTATGCCGATTATGTCATGCGCGACTTCGCATCTCGCGCCGCCGGCCACTAGCGCTAAAGCGAAGACGGACTCACGGCTCTGCTGGAAAGCTCTCCGAGCGTTCGGTTAGTGTCGGCTCCGGAAATCAACCCTGTGCCAGCAACCCGACCTCAGAAGCGATGCGGGAAGCGGACGGGGCGAAGGTCGGAGAAGGGTGGAAGTCGGACGTCTGGCCGAATATCTCCGAGCCACGAGGACACGGCGTTATTCAACGAAAGCGGCCGAAAACGCAGCCCCCTCGGCTTCCAGCGACGCAATCAACACGTTCAGCCTTTCGTCCGAGAAGTTAATTTGGGATATTACACCAACTCTAACTCCATCTGATTTCCTGCTTATCAGAATGGCATGCATTCCATGATCATTCCCCAAATCAATAAATGCATCCCTAGCATGCACTTTCCACTTTACTAACCAAAGCACACGTTCTTCTAAGATTCCGCGCTCCAAAATAATGGAGTTTCTGCAGTAGTTAGCCCACACTGCGGCCAATAGCGCCAGCACTAGGGCTGCGATAAACCTCGTTGAATCAAGGAACAAACCCGACACCGACACAATTATCGGAAAGCTCATGCAGGAGGTCAGAACAATTATGCCGAACAGTCGCGGCCTAATTTCAATTCGGTGTGTCGGATCGAGCAACTGCTGTCGTCTGTTCTAGAGGTGAATCCACAGGCGCTCGAACATTGCACTGCTTCTTGGCGTCCGCAATGGGTCGAGACTGTGTAAAAACGCCGAAGCGGCATTTTCCCCTAGAACAATCTTCCACCGCAAGAACCCGCGCAGCGCGAACGTTTCTGTACGAGCCGAAAAGCCACCTTCTAACGAAAGGAAATGCCCGCAAATTTTTCAGGCCCGGCGTTTTTACACGGCCTCGGTCGGAAGCGGACTTTGCCTCGCCTCCCGAAAGCGGACGCCCCGCGTCCCGCTCATCCTTAAATCTCCTGGAGGCTGCAGCGTGCCGGTCTGTCCAGGTTGGTCAAGGCCCGCCTCCGGCGGCCGCGTCGCGGCGGCCCGCAGGGCCGGCCTTGAGCAACCTGGTCAGACCGGCGATCGTCTCGCCGTGAGATCTAAGGATGGCTCCCTTCAGCGCGAAGAGGGGCGGGACGCCCAGATCGAACCCTTCTCCTAGAGGGAGAAGGAGGGGCCCGCGCCGCAGGCGTGGGAGGATGAGGGGTTTGCGAAGCCCCTCCGGACAAGGCAGCGCCTTCGGGCGCCAGGACGGCTGACGGCGTAACCCCTCACCCTCCCACGCAAGCGTGGGTCCCTCCCTCTCCCTCTGGGAGAGGGCTGGGCGTACGGGGATACGCCGCGTTCAATCCCCGTTCTTTCCCGAACAAACCCCAACCCGATCAACCGCTTGTAAAATAGTTGATCGCGCCTATCAGACGCATCGAAACCGCCCGCATAATCAATCTCACCTGACAGCACGGGAAGGGCGTCCGGCCGGCGACTGAGACGGCTGTCAGGGGTGATCGAGCGGGGTTAGAGGGCGGGTGACGTAAACCCGCCTATCGGGGGCAAGCCAAGGCCTCCGCCCGTCCGAAGGTTCGCTCCGGGTTCCTCCGGAATCGGCGTGGCTGCAGCCCAAGGCTGGGTCCGTCGCGAGGAGGGCAAAGCCCGGGTGGGGCAAAAGGCTGAACAGGCCTGCGCACCCCGGCCAGAGGGATAACGATCACGCGGAGCGTCTGTCTTCGTCGAAACGGTATTCAACTATCCAATCATCCGGGCGAGGCCCGGGCGCTCCGCGACCCTTCCCATTCCCATCGCAGCGAAAGCGCGAGGTTGTGAAACCGTGTCCGCCACACTTGCCCCCTACGGGCTGCTGCGCAGCCGTCTTCCCCCGGAGGGGGAAGATGAAACGCGAAGCGGTCAGGAGGGGGCCAGTGGCTTCGACGGAGAAATGACACCGGTGGACAAATCCGCGCCTCGCCGCCATTTTCGCGCCTCGACACCGGCGCCGCAGACGCCGCTCCACCGGGGATGAAACCGATGCGCCGCCCGCTTCACAACGCCGCCAGCCTGGCCGCCCTGACCCTCGCCCTGACCGCCTGCGCCACCGCGTCCGGCGTAGCCGCGCCGAAAGAGGTGGTCGCGTTCCCCGGCGCAGAGGGCGCGGGTCGCCTGAGTGTCGGCGGACGCGGCGGGGCGGTGATCAAGGTCACCAACCTGGAGGACGCCGGACCCGGCTCGCTGCGCGCCGCCGTCGAGGCCAAGGGGCCGCGCACCGTGGTGTTCGACGTGGCCGGCACGATCGCCCTGAAGAGCCCGCTGAAGATCGCCAACGGCCAGATCACCCTCGCCGGCCAGACCGCGCCGGGCGGGGGCGTCACCCTGCGCGACCAGACCCTGATCGTGGCCGCCGACGATGTGGTGATCCGCTTTATCCGCTCGCGGCTCGGCGCCGAGAGCAAGACGGAAGGCGACGCGATCTGGATCGCCAAGGGCCGCCGCATCATCCTGGATCACGTCTCGGCCAGTTGGTCGGTGGACGAGACCCTGTCGGCCTCGGCCCGCTTCGACAATCCCGAACAGGGCTTCCATGACCTGACCGTGCAGTGGTCGATCATCAGCGAAAGCCTGGCCCACTCGATCCACGCCAAGGGCGACCACGGCTATGGCAGCCTGATCCGCGGCGGCCAGGGCTCGAAGATCAGCTTCCACCACAATCTGTGGGCCAACCATCTGGCCCGCATGCCGCGCCCCGGCAACTATGACGGGCCCGACAAGGACCCGGTCGGGGCCTTCATCGAGTTCCGCTCCAACGTCTTCTACAACTGGGGCAAGGGCCATGCCGGCTATGACGCCGACAAGGCGGCGCTGGTCGCCTACAACTTCGTCGACAACGCCTATGTCATGGGCCCCAACTCCGAAAAGGCCATCGCCTTCAACGAGAGCAACAGCCTGGCCAGGGCCTGGTTCGCCGGCAACAGCATGAACGGCGTGGTTCCCGCCGATCCCTGGAGCCTGGTCACCGGCCTGCAGGTGGAAGGCTATCGGCAGGCGGCTCCGATCGACATCGCTCCCATCGCCGCCGATCCCGCCGCCAGCGCCTATGACCGCGTACTGGCCGACGCCGGGGCCTCGGTCTGGCGCGATCCGGTCGACGCGCGGGTCGTGGCCGGGGTGCGCGACCGCAGCGGCGGGATCATCAACAACGAACAGGATGTCGGCGGCTGGCCTGTGCTGGCGGCCGGCGTCGCTGCGCCGGATGCGGACGGCGACGGCATGCCCGATGCGTGGGAAGCGGCGCAGGGGCTCAATCCGAAGAAGGCCGATGGCGCGGCGCCGGCCAGGGACGGCTCGGGCTGGACCAACCTGGAGCTTTACCTGGCAGAGGCCGCGAAGGTTCGGGGGTGAGCGGCCAGCGCCGCAGGCCCCCACCGGGCTGCTTCGCAGCCGTCCGCCCCCGGCGGGGGCGGATGAACCGACCTCATCTTCCCCCTCCGGGGGAGGAGCGCGGAGCGCGGAGGGGGCAAGTGCGCAAACCCCTGCCCGCCTTTGCCGCAGCCCCCGCTTTCCGCTAGAAGCCCCGCCATGTCGCACAACACCTTCGGTCATCTGTTCCGCGTCACCACCTGGGGCGAAAGCCATGGACCGGCGCTCGGCTGCGTCGTCGATGGCTGCCCTCCCGGCATCGCCCTGACGGCGGAGATGATCCAGAGCTTTCTCGACAAGCGCCGCCCAGGCAGCGGCAAGTTCGTCACCCAGCGCCAGGAACCCGACGCCGTGCGCATCCTGTCAGGCGTGTTCGAGGACAGCCGCAGCGACGGCCAGCGCACCACCGGCACGCCGATCAGCCTGATGATCGACAACACCGACCAGCGCTCGAAAGACTATGGCGAGATCGCCCAGGCCTTCCGGCCTGGCCATGCCGACTATCCCTATTTCGCCAAGTACGGCGTGCGCGACTATCGCGGCGGCGGGCGCAGCTCGGCCCGCGAGACCGCCGCCCGGGTCGCGGCCGGCGCCATCGCCCGGCTGGTGATCCCCGGCGTGAGCGTGCGCGCGGCCCTGGTGCAGATCGGCCCGCACGCCATCGACCGCTCGCGCTGGGACTGGAGCGAGGTCGACAACAATCCCTACTGGTCGCCCGACGCGGCGATCATTCCGGTGTGGGAAGAGCATCTGGAAAAGATCCGCAAGGCCGGCTCCTCGACCGGGGCCATCGTCGAGGTCGAGGCCACCGGCGTGCCGGCCGGCTGGGGCGCGCCGCTGTATGGCAAGCTGGACGCCGAACTGGCGGCGGCCCTGATGTCGATCAACGCCGCCAAGGGCGTCGAGATCGGCGAGGGTTTCGCCAGCGCCGCCCTGACCGGCGAGGACAATGCCGACCAGATGCGGATGGGCCATGACGGTCCGGTGTTCCTGACCAACCATGCCGGCGGCGTGCTGGGCGGCCTCTCGACCGGCCAGCCGGTGGTGGCCCGGGTGGCCTTCAAACCCACCTCCTCCATCCTGATCCCGCGCGACACCGTCAACGAGGCGGGCGAAGAGGTGGAGCTGCGCACCAAGGGCCGCCACGACCCCTGCGTGGGCATTCGCGGGGTGCCGGTGGTCGAGGCCATGACCGCCTGCGTCCTGGCCGACGGCTTCCTGCGCCATCGCGCCCAGACCGGCGGCGGGGCCTTTCACCCGGGCCAGACCGACCGTTTCTGAGACCACTGGTCTGTCAACTTTATCCAATATGGTCTGATCACTGAAAACACTCAGGTTTTTGGGTTGACCTCTTATATTGCGAAGCTGTAATGCTTCTTCCAATGCGGACATCTTGTGATTGATTCGCGCATAGGTTGCGCTAGTGCGCGTCAGGGCTCAAGAAAACGCGTGCGCTTCGACACCCTGAAAATTCTGCTCGTCGACGACAATCAGCACATGCGGCTGCTGTTGACCGAGATGCTGCGCGCCATCGGCGTCCGGAACATCTTTGAGGCCATCGACGGCGGCGAGGCGCTGCAAATGATGCAGCGCGTGCCGATCGACATCGTCATTACCGACCTGAAGATGGGCCTGCTGGGCGGCATCGAGTTCGTCAACCTGCTGCGCCGCTCGCCCGCCAGTCCCAATCCCTTCGCGCCGGTCCTGATGGTGACCGGCCATTCGACGATGCGGCGCGTCCAGGACGCCCGCGACGCCGGGGTCAACGAGTTCCTGACCAAGCCGGTGACCGGCCGTAGCCTGGTCCATCGCCTGACCCTGCTGATCGAGCATCCCCGCCCGTTCATCCGCTGCGAGGGCTATTTCGGCCCCGATCGGCGACGGCAGGTGGCCGCCGGATACAAGGGCCCCTGGCGGCGGGACGAGGACGCGATCGCCATCGACTTCGGCTAAGC
Organism: Caulobacter sp. GSs2; assembly: GCF_058680895.1. The sequence continues at coordinate 1,609,345 of NZ_CM178725.1, forward strand.
CGGTCTTAAGACCTGTTAGCCATCATGGGGTCGCTGTTAGCCGGGATAAGCGAGCCATGACCGCCAAACGTCTGATGTCCACCGCCGCCCTGGTCGCGTTGGGCCTGAGCCTGCAGGGCTGCGTCGCGGCCAGCGCCGTCGGCATGGTGGCCGGCACCGCCATTGGCGTCACCGGCGCCGTGGTCGGGGGCGCCGCCAAGGTTGGCGGCAAGGCCGTCGTCGCCACCGGCAAGGCGGTGATCCCAGGCGAAAGCGCCAAGGACCGCGACAAGCGCGAATATGAAGAGTGGAAGCGCTCGCGCTAAGACCTCGCCTCTAAAGGCAAAGCGCGCAGCTTTCGCCGATGGTCGGACGCGAGATCACCACACGCGACAGACCCGGAAAGGTCGGCGTCAAGCGGTCGGCGAAATACAGGCACAGACGCTCCAAGGTCGGGCTTTCCAGACCGGGGCGATCGTTCAGCAGGCCATGATCCAGCTCGGTGGCCACGGCCTTGAGCGCCGTGTCCAGGCCCTCCAGGTCGGCGACCCAGCCGGCGTCCTGCATCTGCCCCTTTACGCTGGCCTCCACCTTGAACGAGTGGCCGTGCAGCTTGCGGTAGCGATGGTCGGCGGGACCTTGCTCGATGTAGTGAGCCGCGTCGAACGTCGCGGCCTTCGTGATCTCGAAGACAGGCTTCATCAGGTACTTCTTTTGACAGGGCCTGGGAGGCTCTAGCGCAACGACCCTGTCACCAAGTCGAGCGCCTTATCCGTCAGGGCAGGCCGAGATATTTGTGTGTTTGGACGCTTAAACGCCATTGAGGGTGGGAAAGGCAATAGGCGACCGCCAATTGCGTGTTCCGGTCGCGATCGGGACCATCCATCGGCTGCAGGTAGAAGCGCTCGAAATCCAGGCTTTCGAACCGCTCCGGCAGGGCCTTGTCCTGCGGATAGACCAGCTTCAACTCCTGGCCCCGGGTCTGGACGACGGGGGCGTCGGCCTTGGGGCTGATGCAGACCCAGTCGATGCCGTCAGGCGCTTCGACGGTGCCGTTGCTCTCCACCGCGATCATGAAACCCCGGGCGTGCAGGGCCGCGATGGCGGGCGGATCCAGTTGCAGCAGCGGCTCGCCGCCGGTGCAGACGACAAGCCGGTCGTTCGGCCCGCCTGTCCACTGGGCCTCGACCGCATCGGCCAGAGCCTCGGCCGTGGCGAACTTTCCACCGTTCTCGCCGTCCGTGCCGACGAAATCAGTGTCGCAGAAGGTGCAGACGGCCTTGGCGCGATCCTGCTCGCGGCCGGTCCACAGGTTGCAGCCGGAAAAGCGGCAGAACACCGCCGCCTTGCCCGCCTGACCGCCCTCGCCCTGCAAGGTGAGGAAGATTTCCTTGACGCTGTAGGTCACGAGACCAGCACCGCGCGCCCCGCTGCGTCCCAGTCCTCATAGCCCTTCTGGCGCAGGTCGCAGGCCGGGCAGTCGCCGCAGCCGTGGCCCCAGGGGTGCAGGTCGCCGCGCTCGCCCCGATAGCAGGTGTGGCTCTCGACCACGATCAGATCGACCAGGTCCTCGCCGCCCAGCGCCTTGGCCAGGGCCCAGGTTTCCGCCTTGGTCAGCTTCATCAAAGGGGTTTCGATGCGGAAGTCGCGATCCATGCCCAGGTTCAGCGCGCTCTGCATCGCGTCCAGCGTGTCGCGCCGACAGTCGGGATAGCCCGAGAAGTCAGTCTCGCACATGCCGCCGACCAGCGCCGGGATGCCCCGCCGGTCGGCCAGGGCCGCAGCATAGATCAGGAACACCAGGTTGCGGCCGGGCACAAAGGTCGAGGGCAGGCCGCGGTCGGTCATCTCGATGGCCCGGTCGGCGGTCAGGGCGCTCTCGGCGACGGCGCCGAAACCCTTGAGGTCCAGCACATGGTCTTCGCCCAGGCGCTCGGCCCAGTGCGGGAAGCGGGCGGCGATCTGGTGACGCACAGCCACGCGCGCCTCCATCTCGATGACGTGACGCTGGCCATAGTCGAAGCCGACCGTCTCGACGCGGGCATAGCGCTCCAGCGCCCAGGCCAGGCAGACGCTGCTGTCCTGGCCGCCGGAGAACAGCACCAGGGCGGCGTCAGTCATGAACGGTTCTCCGGCCCGGCGCACGGCGGGCTGCACAAGAGTAGAAACAGAAAGCCATGGCTCCCTCTACACCAGGCGGCGACGGCTCGAAACGGTCCAGCGGCGCGGCGGGGTCCAGCAACGGCTCGCCAGGACGCATCAAGCCCCAAAAAACAATGATCTGGGTCAATACCCAAGGCCGTAATCGACCAACGCCGCAGGAGGCCGCAAACCATTGCGCCCGGGTTTTGGGCGCCTTTGCGGAGGCTGCCGCTAGGTAAGCGCCAAACCCGCTTTTCTAATACCGGTGGAAACTTGCCCCAAACAGGAGAACGTGATGCCGGGGAAAGTGAAAAGGCGTAACCTATCGCTGTTCACTTAGGCTGACGGCAGTTGACAGTCAAAGAACGCAAGTATGCAATCTGCCTATGCTGCGAGGGGTCCGCCGTACGCCCGCGTAGCGCGAATTGTACGGCGCCGAGGAAACAAGCGACGCACGCAGGGTCCGCCATAAGGAGCCGCGGCGTTCAGGGAGGGAATTCGAATGTCGCAATCTTCGCGTTTGCGGAGCCTGTTGGCCATGGGCGCTTCGGCGGCCGTGCTCGCAGCCGTCGCCACACCCGTGCTGGCCCAGACCGGTCAGCAGACCACGGTCATCGAGGAACTGGTCGTCACCGCCCAGAAGAAGGAAGAAGCCCTTCAGGACGTGCCGATCGCGGTTTCCGCCTTCAGCCAGGACACGCTTGAAGCCCAGAAGATCGACGGGGGTCCGAATCTTCAGCTTGCCATTCCGAACGTCAGCTTCGCCAAGAGCAACTTCACCAACAGCTTCAACTTCCAGATCCGCGGCATCGGGGCCCGGGCAGTCGGCGCATCGGCCGACGCCGGCGTCGGCGTCCACCTGAACAACGCCCCCCAGCAGTCGGGCAACCTGTTCGAAGCCGAATTCTATGACATGGAGCGCGTGGAAGTTCTGCGCGGCCCGCAAGGCACGCTGTACGGCCGCAACGCCACTGGCGGCGTGGTCAACCTGATCACCGCCAAGCCGACCGACACCTTCGAAGCCATGGCCCGCGCCGAAGTCGGCAACTACGGGACCCAGAAGGTCCGCGGCATGATCAACGTGCCGATCTTCGGCGACAAGCTCGCCATCCGGGCCGCCGGCGCCTATCTGAAGCGCGACGGCTTCATGACCAACACGTTCACCGGCAACAAGGTGGACGACCGGGATCTGTACTCGACCCGCATCTCGGTGATGTTCAACCCGACGGAAAAGCTGCGCACCAACTTCCTGTGGGAGCGCTTCGATGAAGAAGACGCCCGCTCGCGCACCGGCAAGCAGCTGTGCACCAAGGACAACGGCCCCGCCACCGTCGGCGGCGTCGCGACCGGCGCGGCGCGCATCTTCCTGACCCAGGGCTGCCTGCCCGGCTCGCTGTACAGCAACAACGCCTATGGCACCGTCAACAGCTCGGGCACGCTCACCGGCGAACTGGGCAACATCTTCGGCTTCACCAGCGGCGACGTGAACGCCGGCGACACCACCGACAAGGATCTGAACAAGTTCGAGTCGTCGTTCGACCCGATCTACCGGTCCAAGTCGGACGTCTATCAGTTCACCCTGAACTACGACCTGACCGACAGCCTGACCATCACGGCCATGACGTCGTACAGCGAGAACTCGGTCTATTCGAAGCAGGACTACAACCGCAACGTCTCGGCCGTGCCGTTCAACAACACGCCCTTCACGCCGGGCGGCTTCTTCACCGATCCGCAGACGGGCCGGACGAACAAGTTCACCACGCTGGACATCTCGTCCAACGCGGCCGAACAGTTCAGTCAGGAATTCCGCCTGTCGTCGAACTTCGATGGCCCGCTGAACTTCAACATCGGCGGCATCCACTTCGACTACGAGACGGTCACCGACTATTATGTGATCGGCAACTCGCTGACCCTGTCGGCCCTGGCCCTGAACGCCACCACGCCGGGCAATGGCGGCAATCCAAACTGTAATCCGGTCACCCTGCCGCTGACCTGTATCGGCATCGACACCGGGGCCACGCCCGACGGCTCGGGTCACAACTATTATGACAACCGCACCCCCTACCGCCTGAAGTCGGACGCCCTGTTTGGCGAAATGTACTGGCAGGCCAATGACAAGCTGAAGTTCACCCTGGGCCTGCGCCAGACGCGCGACCGCAAGGAAGTCGACAACTACAAGACCGTGCTGCTCGCCCCGGGCACCGGCCTGGTCCTCGACCCGGTCACGCCGACCGCCAAGGTCAGCTTCAGTGAACTGACCGGCCGCTTCGGCTTCGACTACAAGCCAGAGCTGTCGATGACCGACGACACCCTGGTCTATGCCTTCTATTCCAAGGGCTACAAGGGCGGCGGCATCAATCCGGGCGTGCCTGCCAACGCCGTCGGCATCCCGCAAACCTTTGATCCGGAATTCGTCAACGCGTTCGAACTGGGCACGAAGAACACCCTGATGGGTGGCAGCCTGATCATGAACGCGACGGGCTTCTACTACGACTACCAAGGCTACCAGATCTCGAAGATCGTCAACCGCACCTCGGTCAACGAGAACGTCAACGCCAAGGTCTATGGCTTGGAGTTCGAGTCGATCTGGTCGCCGATCTACAATCTGCGCATCAACGCCAATGTCGGTTACCTGCACACCGAGATCGGCAAGGGCGTGAAGTCGATCGACACGATGGACCGCACGCAGAGCAACCCGGCCTACACCTTGGTCAAGGTCGGCCCGGGCCTGCCCAACGCCAGCGTCGGCGCCAACTGCGTGCTCAGCACGGCCGGCGTCGCCACCCTGCTGGCCATCGGCCAGGGCGGCACCCTGCCCTTCGCCTGCGGCGGTCCGGCGGTGTTTGCCGGCTTCCTGCAGAGCCGAGGCGCTCCCGCCGCCACGGCCAACTTCCTGGCCAACGGCACCGGCCTCTATAACTACGGCGCCGGCTACTCGATCGAAGGTACGGCGGCTGACATCTCCGGCAACGAGCTGCCCAGCTCGCCGCATTGGACGACCTCGATCGGCGCCCAGTATCGCTGGGACATGGCGGCCGGCTGGTCGGCCACGCTGCGCGGCGACTACTACCGCCAGACGGGCCAGTACGCCCGGGTCTACAACACCGCCTACGACCGCCTGAAGGCCTGGGACAACGCCAACCTGACCCTCAAGCTCGAGAAGTCGGAATGGGGCCTGGAGGTCGACGCCTATGTGAAGAACCTGCTGAACGACGTTCCGATCATCGACGCCTACACCAGCGACGACTCCTCGGGCCTGTTCACCAACGTCATCACTCAGGAGCCGCGCCTCTACGGTGTGAGCATCACCAAGAAGTGGTAACCGGCTGTCCCTGACGGGACGCTCTTCTGCAGGGGGCGGCGGGTCATCCCGCCGCCCCTTTTTATGGCCTGATGGTCTGCCCGTGGTCCCGAGATTGGGTGCGCCGGAAGCAACTTTCCTGAGAATCGGCCCCGACTTAACGACTCCGCAAGGGCGAGGCGGGCAAGGTAGTCGCTCACAGACGCCAGCGAAGCGGCCGCATGGAAACGCTATCTCGTCTCATTGATCGCCGTCCGCCGGTCGCCTCAACCACGTCCTGCCAGGACGTCTGGGCGATCTTCGACGCAGATCACCGAGCTTTTTCGGTTGCCGTCGTCGACGGCGCCGCACCGACCGGCATTGTCTATCGTGACGTGTTCATGGGCATGATGGCCGTCGCCCGCGACGCCCTGAGCCAGCGTCCCATCGTCGAGGTCATGGACCGAGATCCGCGCCAGGTCCCCGTCGAGACCGAACTTGGCGCCTTCGTCGACCGCCTTGCCGATAGCCCCTCGCCTGTGTTCCGCACCGCGTTCGTGGCCGTAGATGAGGCCGGTGACTATGTTGGCGTGGGCGGACTGGGCCCGCTGCTGACCTCCTATCGTCGGCGCCAGCGCGAGGCTGCAGACGCCATGGCCCTGGTCGAACGGATGGCCACCGACATCAATCACCACCTGGACGGCGTCCTGGCCATCACCGCGCGTCTGGAGCAGCAGCGCCTGACCCCGGACGCCAGCGCCTTCGTGCGCGCCATCGGCGAGACCAGCCGCGACATGGGCGCCATGCTGGGCCGCGCCATCGACCTGCACAGCGCGGCCGGTGGCCAACTGCCGATGACCCCGACACCCGTGCGCCTGCGCGACCTGGCCGACGCCGTCGAGGCCCGCTGGTCGGCCCGCGCCGCCGAGGGCGGATCCACCCTATTGTTCTCCTATGACGGCGAACCCGAATGCGGGGTCGAGGTCGACGGCGAGCGTCTGCTGCAGGTGTTCGACGCGTTGATCGAAAGCGCCCTGGCCAGCGGCCGCGGCGTCATCGAGGCCTGCCTGCAAGCCCGCATCGGCGCCGACGGCGTGCATCTGGACGGCAGCGTCCGCGACAACGCCGGGGGTCTGGCCGCAGATCGTCTCGCGCGGATTTACGAGCCGCTGGGCGCGGCGCGCATCGAGGATCGCACCGAAATGGCCTTGGGCGTGGGCATGGCCCTGGCCCACCGGATCGTGCGCGGCCTGGGCGGAGAAGTGATGGCGCAGGCCAATCGCGGCGCCGGCCTGACCGTACGCTTCGCCTTTGACGCCCCGACCGCCGAGATCGATGCAGCGGCGCCGGCCGAACCGACCCTTGACACCCGCGCCGCCCACATCCTGATCGTCGACGACAACGCCACCAACCGCATGGTCGCCGAAGCGCTGTGCGACATGTTCGACTGCACCTCCGAACAGGCGGTCGACGGTGTGGAAGCTGTCGAAATGGCTCGAAGCGGCCGCTTCGACCTGATCCTGATGGACATCAAGATGCCGCGCATGGACGGCGTGACCGCCACCCGCACCATTCGCGAGATGAGCGGTCGTCCGGCCATCACCCCCATCGTCGCCCTGACCGCCAATGCCGATCCCGCTGACGTCCAGACCTATCTGGCGGCCGGCATGCAGGACGTGGTCGAAAAGCCGATCAAGCCCGAGCGCCTGGCCACCGTGCTCAGCGCCCTGCTCAGCGGCGAAGCCGAGGAAGACGTCGCGGCCTGATCAAAGGCTTTCGGCGAGGCGCGGCTGAACCTCATTTTGCCCGGCCATCGCCGCCTTTGGTCATGACCAGTTCTGCGCCGCGCCTCAACGTCTGGTGCAGCGGCGAGGGGCAGAGATCGCCCTGTCCAGCACCCTGTTCGACCGTCTCCTGAAGGCGCAAGCCCACCCTGAACCCATATCGGGGTGGGTATGGGGCCTGTATGCGCGACCTAATGCCGCGCCTGACTTTCCGGGCCGTCACGGTCGTGTCATGTAAGCCAGACAACCTTTGGAGGCGAAATCATGGGCGAAGAAACCGAGGGGCGGCGACCCAATCCGGTCGACCTGCATGTCGGCGGGCGCGTTCGGATGCGCCGCAAACTGCTGGGCGTCAGCCAGGAGCAACTGGCCGATTCCCTGGGCCTGACCTTCCAGCAGGTCCAGAAGTACGAGCGCGGCGCCAACCGCGTCAGCGCCAGCAAACTGTATGAGATCGCCAAGACCCTGCAGGTGCCGGTGTCGTTCTTCTTCGATGGCCTGGCCGACCCCATGGGCGGCTCGGAAGCCGATGACGCCGGCCTGCACGCCGAACGCATCGTCCAGGAATTCCTGACCACGCCGGAAGGCCTGGAACTGGCCGAGGTGTTCCCGCGCATCGCGCGCGGCCGGGTCCGTCGCCAGGTGCTGGATCTGGTCCGGGCGATGGCCGACGACGCCGGGCGCAACGAAGCCGCCGCCTGATCCCTCAGCGGCCCAGCGCAACAAAAGGCCTCGGCGGGCGACCGTCGAGGCCTTCTTGCGTCCGGGTCGTCCCATAGAGCTCTAACTGGCCGAGATTCGCGCTTGCGAGGCTGCCCAGATGTTCTTGGCCGTCCGCGCCGAGGCGTGGGTCAGGCCGCGCAGGTCATGGGTCTTGAGGATCTTGAAGCCGACCTCACGCTCCTTGTGCCAGGCCATCTGGACATCATGGGCCAGGCCGGCGGCCAGATCGACAAGCTGGGCCTTGGCGGGAGGCGCCGCGCCGGCCAGCATCTGCACGCGAACGCCGGCGTCGGAAACGTCGCGGATCACGCAGTCCCAGGCGAAGGCGCCACAGAGCAGCTTTCCCGCCCTGTGGGTCGAGATACGGGCCGCACCCCGCCGATCACCATCTGCGCCTGGCGCGTACTTGGACATGAAGTCATAAACGCATGGCGCGGTTAATCGGCCGTGCAGGCGATGCGATTTTGTCGCTCCTGCGACCTTAGACCTCGCACAAGCCGCTGAAACCCCGAGGCTTTTGTCGGAAACCCAACATGCCCCGCCGCCCCCGGATCATGGCGCCGCGCCCTTAACCTTTGAGGGCCGTCAGGCGACCACCGGCGAGGCCGCCCGCTCCAGCGCGCCGGCCAGATCGGCCAGGATGTCGGCCTCGTCCTCCAGGCCGATCGACAGCCGCACCAGCCCCTCGCCGATGCCCGCCGCCGCCCGCTCCTGGGCGCTATAGGTCGAGTGGGTCATGCTGGCCGGATGCTGGATCAGGGTCTCGGCGTCGCCCAGCGACACGGCCCGACGGATCAGGGTCAGGCGGTTCATCATCGCCACCCCGGCCGCGTGCCCGCCGGCCAGTTCAAACGCGATCATGCCGCCGGGCAAGGCCATCTGGCGCTGGGCCAGGTCATGCTGGGCAAAGCTCTTCAGTCCCGGATAGAAGACCCGCGTCACGGCCGGATGGGCCTCCAGCCAGGTCGCGACGCTGGCGGCGCTGGCGCAGTGCTGGCGCATGCGCAGGGCCAGGGTCTTGAGGCCGCGCATGACCAGAAAGGCCGTGAAGGGCGACATCACCGCCCCGGTCATGTCCTTGACCCCGGTCAGCCGCACGCGCGCCATATCCTCGACTCCGCCGACGGCGATGCCGCCGATCAGGTCGCCATGACCGCCCAGATACTTGGTGGCCGAATGCACCACGATGTCGGCGCCCAGTTCGATCGGCCGGGTCAGCAGCGGGGTGGCGTAGGTGTTGTCGACCACCAGCTTGGCCCCGCAGGCCCGCGCGACCTTCGCGGCGCCGGCGATGTCGACCAGCCGCATGTTGGGATTGGCCGGGGTCTCGAAATAGATGATCCGGGTCTTGTCGCTGACCGCCGCCGCCAGGGCTTCCATGTCGGTCATGTCGACCTGGGTGACGGTGACCCCGAACCGCGAGAGCCCGTCGCGCAGGAAGGCGAAGGTGCAGCCATACAGGGTCTGGTCGGTGACCACCTCGTCGCCCGAGCGCAGGAAGCTCCACATCACCGCCGTGATCGCCCCCATACCCGAGGCCGTGGCGACGCCGGCCTCGGCGCCCTCCAGCGAGGCCACCCGGCGCTCCAGCAGGTCGGTCGTCGGGTTGGAGATCCGCGAATAGAAGTGCCCCGGCCGCGTGCCGGCGAACATCTCGCCGCCGGCCTCGGCGCTATCGAAGGCGAAGGTCGAGGTCAGGTGGACGGGCGGGGTCAGGGCGCCGTGCTCGTCAGCCGGATCATAGCCCGCGTGGATCGCCCGCGTTGAAAAGCCGGTCTCGATGAGGTCGCGCGCCATGACTGTGCTCCGTTGCTACGGCACGAGATTGACGCGGATTCATCGGCGGAAGATTGCCAAGTCTGCTAGTGAAGGTGCCAGTTTTGGCAGATTCCACCCCGAGGAGCCGATATGGACGCCAAGGACCGTCAGATCATCCGCGAACTGCAGAAGGACGGCCGCCTGACCAACCAGGACCTGGCCGACCGGGTGAACCTGTCGCCCTCCCCTTGCCTGCGCCGGCTGCGCAATCTGGAAGCCGAAGGGGTGATCACCGGCTACACCGCCCTGGTCGACCAGAAGGCCTATGGCCTGCCGATCACTGTCTTCATCCGCGTGCGGCTGGATCGCCATGGTCAGGACGTGGTCAAGGGCTTCGAGGACCAGGTGGCGCGGATCGACCAGATCCTCGACTGCTTCCTGCTGGCCGGCGGCGACGACTATCTGCTGCGGGTGATCGTCGAGAGCCTGGAGGCCTATGAGGACTTCATCCGCCGCCGGCTGCACGCCATCCCCGGCATCGCCTCGATCGACACCAGCTTCGCCTATGGCGTGGTCAAGCAGACGCGGGTGTTTCCCCTGGCCGGAACCTAGAGCCTGGGCAGCCACATCCCCATGGTCGCGCCGAAGATGCCGACGCTCATGGCCAGGGTCAGGACAAACAGGGCCAGCGCCATGCCGGTCCTGGCCAGCGCCCCGCCCCGGTCGCGGGCCACCATGTAGACCTCCAGCACCGCCAGCGGCAGCAGCACGTGGGCGAAGGCCAGGAAGATGTCGAACGGCCCGGTGAAGGTGTCATTGTGGCCCACCGGCGCCCTGTGGATGACGAACCACAGCATCATCCCCACCCGGTAGAACCAGACCCCGTACATCAGCACGAACAATCGCAGGGCCCAGCGCTGGTGCAGGGCGATCCGGCGGGCGGCGGCGTGACGCCAGGCCAGGACGGCGCAGATGATCACCAGCACCGCGTTCAGCGTATTGCCGAACGCCATATAGCTTCCAGCGACCGCCCCGCGCGTGAAGGCCACATAGAGACCTGAGCCGCTGATGATCAGGGCGATCAGCAGAAACAGCCGGCCGTTCCAGCGATGCAGGGCCGGGAGGCGCGACCGGATCTGCGGGACCAGTTGCAGCGCGCCGCTGAAACTGACGAGGCCGGCGGCCAGCAGGTGGACGCCCAGCACCGCATTGCCGCCCAGATCGCCGGGATTATAGCCATGCCCGGCCGGCAACACCGTGTTCCAGCGCGCCCAATCGCCCCGCAGCGCGCTGACGCCATAGAGGGTGACGATGTAGTAGCCGAACACCCACAGCCCGACGACCAGCGCCAGATACCAGAGCGCCGCCGAAGCCCTGAGCGCCAGGGTGGCCGCCGCCAGCCCATCCATGCGGCGCGCCGATACCGGTTTCATTCTGCCTGCCTGTTTCCGAAAGGCTTCAATTCGAGCCGTAAGATCCAGGCTAGGAACCGGTCGCGCGGGCCGCCATGATCGCGGGGGCCAGATTCTTGACCCTGGAGAGCAGATGCGCGGATCGACGGTTTCAGGCGGCTTCGCCAGAGCGCTGATGGACTTCGCCGTCTCTCTTGGAGCCGACCGCGAAACCCTGGCGGCGCGGGCCGGCATCGCGGTCGAAGACCTCGCCGACCAGGACAGCCGCATCCCGATGGACCGCTACAAGGCCCTGATGAAGGCCGGCCAGGACCTCTGTGGCGAGCCCGCCCTGGCGCTGCGGTTCAGCGAAGGCACGCGCTTTGAGGAGCTGTCGATCGTCGGCCTGATCTGCAAGGCCGGCGAGACCATGGGCGAGAGCCTGCAGCAGTTGAGCCGCTATTCCCGGCTGGTCACCGAGATCGACGGCCTGGGCGTCGAGCAACGCTTCCAGTTGGTCCGGCAGGGCGAAGAGCTGTGGCTGGAGGACCGGCGCCCCGATCCCAACGCCTTCCCCGAACTGACCGAAGCGGCCTTCTCGCGGTTTGCCTGCGAAGTGACCCGCAGCCATGGCGACGTGCCGTTCGTGACCGCGGTGCACCTCACCCATCCCCGGCCCGGCTACAGCGCCGAATACGACCGCATCTTCAAGGCGCCCGTCGCCTTCGACCAGCCCCGCAACGCCCTGCGGATCGAAGCCTCGTGGCTGGCGGTCAAGACCCACAAGCCCAATCGCTATGTCTTCGGAATCTTCAACGAACACGCCGAGACGCTGCTGAAACAGCTGGAAACCAGCGGGACCACGCGCGGCCGGGTCGAGACCCTGCTGATCCCCCTGCTGCATACCGGCGACTTGGCCATGGACGCCATCGCCAAACGTCTGGGCCTCAGCCGACAGACCCTCTATCGCCGCTTGAAAGCCGAGGGCGCCAGCTTCGACGCGGTGCTGGACGATCTGCGTCGCCGGATGGCGCTGGACTATCTGGGGAGCAAGAAGCTGTCGGTCAACGAGACCGCCTATCTCGTGGGCTTCTCCGACCCCAGCGCCTTCTCTCGCGCCTTCAAGCGCTGGACAGGCGAGAGCCCACGCGGCCGCAAGGGCGCGCCGGCGACGACATCTGGCTGAAGGCGGAAGACCGTCCTGGTGGCCAAGGCGCCTGTCCAGCCGTCGACGCATCGTGAAAACTGTCATCAACGCGTGGTAGCGCCGCCGGATGCCAGCCAGAAGCGCGCCCGTTTCCTTTGCGATCGACCGCGTCGATGACGGGCGCTGATGACTGATCTCGCCAGCCTGCGCGCTCAGCGTCATGACCTCTATCACTTCATCGTCCGCCGCACGCGCGACCCGGCCGCAGCCGACGACCTGGTGCAGGAAACCCTGCTGCGCCTGATGACCTACGAGCGGGCGAGAAACGTCGTGGACCGGGCGGCGCTTGGCTACAGGATTGCGCTCAACCTCGTCCACGACCACTTCCGCCATCACAGCCGCCGCGCGGTCCAGGCGCTGAACGACGACATTCCCTGCGAGGCCCCCGCTCCGGAGCAGATCCTGATGCATCGCCAGAAGGTTGAGGTGTTCGGAAAGGCGCTGGACGCCATGCCGCCCCTGCGGCGCGACGTGTTCATTCGGCGACGGCTGCACGGCCACTCCACCCGCCAGATCGCCGCCGAGCTGAACATGAACGAGGCGGCGGTCGAGAAGCATGTGGTGCGGGCGCTGGAGCAGCTGCATCGCGAAATGGCCAAGGCCGAGCGCCGCGCCGGGGGCCGTCCATGAGCGGGTCTCGACAGCAAGCCGCGCTCTGGGTGGCGCGACGCCTGGATCGCCAGGCGCAGGACGACCAGGACTTCGACGCCTGGCGCGCCGCCGATCCTGCCAACAGCGCGGCCTTCGACCAGATCTGGACCACGGCGCAGGATGTGGCGCTGATCGAGGCCATGGCCCTTGATGTCCAGCGCCGTTCGATCCGGCGACCGGCCTGGGCGCCCGTCGCGGCCCTGGCGGGCGGCTTGGCGGCCTGCGTCTTCGCCCTGGTGCTGGCCTGGCCCCAGCTGCAGCTGATGACTGTGGAGCCGATGACGGTCCAGACGGCGCCGGGCAGGATCCGCTCCGTGGCCCTGGCGGATGGCTCGAAGGTCACCCTGGACGGCGCCACCCGGCTGGAGGCGCGGATCGGGACGCACCGTCGCGAGGTCCGACTGATTACCGGCGAGGCCTATTTCGATGTCGCCCACGACGCCGCGCGTCCGTTCACGGTCAGCGCGCCGGAGGGCTCGGCCCGGGTGCTGGGCACCGCCTTCAATCTGGAGCGCGGCGACGGCAAGCTAGAACTGTCGGTGCATCGCGGCAGGGTGCGCTTGGCGCCGGCGGGCCTTGTCCATCGCACCGCCGACCTGACACCGGGACAGCAGGCCTTCGCCAAGGAGGGTCGACTGTCCCGATTGCGCGCCTTTGATCCGTCGGCAGACGACTGGCGGTCGGGCTGGCTGGAGACCGATGGCGTGACGCTGGCGCGGCTGGTGGAGCGCCTCAACCGCGCGTCGATGACGCCGATCGTCATCGACGACCCCGCCCTGGGCCGCCGACGCGTGGCCGGCCGGTTCCGCCTCGACGAGCCCGAGGCCCTGGTGCGCAACCTGGCTCTTGTCCACGGTTTCCGGGTCCGCGAAGAGGCCGGCAGCTTGGCGTTGTCCCGCTGACAACCTGGGCGTCGCGGAAACTTCACAAAATTCCCTGTCCGGAACAGGGCTCGGCCGACGTCTTCACCACCGAAGCCGGCGAACGCGCCGCGCGAATTCGGGGATGACGCGATGACCTCCAAAACCTTTGCCTGGCTTGGCGCGACGTCCGCCGTCGCCCTGCTGGCGGCCTCTCCTGCCCTGTCGGCGCCCGCGCCCAAGCCCGTCCTGGCCATCCCGGCCGGCGATCTGGCCTCCGCCCTGCCGGCCTTCTCCCGCGCCACCGGCCTACAGGTGCTAGCCGATCCGGCTCTGCTGGCGGGCAAGCGCACCGGCGGCGTCAGCGGCGAGCTGAACGTCGAGAGCGGCCTGGCTCAGCTGCTGCGCGGCACGGGCCTGACCTATGTCCGCAACGGCGGCGCGGCGATTCTGCGCCCGGCCGTCCAGAAGATCTCGACCGCCCCGGCGTCCCGCGCCGAGGCCGCCGCGCCGGTCGCCGAGGCGCCCCAGGAGGCGCCCAGCACTGTCGAGGAGATCGTCGTGACCGGCGGCTTCGCCAACTCGCTGGCCAAGGCGCTGTCGGAAAAGCGCAAGGCGGTCAACGTGGTCGATGGCATCTCGGCCGAGGATATCGGCAAGTTCCCGTCCAACAACATCGCCGAGGCCCTGCAGCGGGTGCCGGGCGTGGCCATCACCCGCGACCGGGGCGAGGGGCTGTTCGTGCGCGTTCGGGGCCTGGGCCCCAACTTCCAGATCGTCACCCTGAACGGCCGCAGCGCCGCCGTGAACGAGAACATGCGCGACAGCGGCCAGAGCGGCCGTCAATTCCGCTTTGACACCCTGCCGTCAGAGCTGGTCGCCGGCGTCGAGGTCGGCAAGACGCCCCTGGCCTCCCTGGACGAAGGCGCGATCGGCGGTGTGGTCGACATCAAGACCTTCCGTCCGCTGGACCTGGGCCGCAGCACCGTGGCCCTGTCGGCCACGGCCAGTCGGCCAGAACTGGCCGGCAAGACGGATCCGCGCGTCTCGGGCCTGATCAGCTGGACCAATGACGCCCAGACTTTCGGCGTGCTCGCGGCGGCTGTGTTCGATCAGCGCACCTTGCGCCAGGACCGCATCACGGGCGTGGGCTGGAGCTACTCGGACCCGTCCACGACCCTGGGCAAGACCATGATCGCCCAGGGGATCAACCTCTATCCGACCGCCATCCGCCCGACCCTCGAGCGCGAGGATCGCGAGCGCAAGGGCGTGGTGTTGTCGGCCCAGTATCGGCCGAGCGAAGAAACCGAAGTGACCTTCGACGCCAGCTACACCAAGCTGGACGATCACTATGACGAGCTGACCTATTCGGTCGACCAGGGCGTCGCCACTTTGGTTCCCGGCTCGGCGGTGATCAAGGACAATGTCCTGGTCGGCGGCACGGTCACCTCGACCACCCAGATCGGCCGCGAGGTCAGCGACCTGGCCCACGACAACCTGATGGTCGCCGGCAAGATCCGCCAGAAGCTCGACGACTGGACCCTGACGGCCGATGTGGCCTACGCGCGCGCCTATTCCGAAACCTCCAAGCCGATCACCCGCACCCGTCTGCTGGGCGCGATCGGCCAGACGACCTTCGCCATGACCAGGGCCGACGACGACGCCGTGCCCAGCGTCAAGCTGCTCACCGCCAATCTGAGCAACCCTTCGCTGCTGCCGTTCCGCCGCATCGAGTGGCGGATCAACAACTCCACCGACGACGAGAGCGCCATCCAGTTCGACGCCGAGCGGCCGGTGTCCTGGGGGCCGCTGACCCGCGTGCTGTTCGGCGTGAAGTACCGCCAGCGCTCGCGCGACTATAACCGCGCCGACATCAACTTCACGACCAACCTGGCCGGTAAGTTCTTCGGCGCCGACTATTTCGATGCGTTCCCGGTCAGCGACTTCCTGGGCGACGTCGACGGGACCTTGCCCAACACCTGGGCCATGCCCGATCCGGCCGCGTTCTGGGCCGTGGCCGACAAGACCCAGAAGGGCACGGCCCGCGCCGACCGTCGCAATTCGTACCATGTGTCGGAAGATATCGGCGCCGCCTACGCGCTGACCGACATCGACTCCAAGCTGTTGGGCGCCGGGCTGCGGGGTCAGGTCGGCGTGCGGCTGGCCCAGACCAAGCAGGTCTCGGCGGGCTATGCCGACAACGGCACGGCGGCGATCCCTGTGCGCTACGAGAAGACCTATAGCGACGCCCTGCCGACCGCCAACTTCGTGCTGGAGCTGTCAGAGACCCTGCAGGCCCACGTCGCGGCGGCCAAGGTCATCACGCGTCCGTCCCTGGCCGACCTGGCGCCCCGCCTCACCCTGAACTCGTCGGGCACCGTGCTGACCGCCGTCGGGGGCAATCCCGAGCTTCGTCCCTTCGAGGCCTGGCAGTACGACGCGACGCTGGAATGGTATTTTGCCCCCGGCAGCGCCCTGATCGCCGGCGCCTTCTACAAGGACATCACCACCTTCGTTTACAGCCAGAAGACCAACCTCGTGGTCGACGGCCAGACCTATCTGCTGACCTCGCCGACCAATGGCGGCAAGGCGACGATCAAGGGCGTGGAGCTGGCCTATCAGCACCTGTTCAAGAGCCTGCCCGCGCCGTTCGACGGCCTGGGCTTCCTAGCCAACTATACCTACACCGACACCGAAGCGACCTATTCGCCGACCCTCAAGGACGAGATGGTCAACGTCGCCAAGAACAGCTTCAACGTCACCGGCTTCTACGAGAAGGACCGCTTCGCGGCCCGCGCCAGCTACAGCTGGGTCGACGATGTGCTTCAGGACGTCGGCGGGGTTGGCCTGTCGGCGCTGAACGACAGCGCCTTCGGCTCGCTGGACGCCAGCGTCAGCTACAAGATCACGCCTCAGATCACGGCGGCGGTCGAGGCTCAGAACCTGGCCGATGCGGCCCAGTGGCAGTTCGTCAAGGGCGGCTGGTTCGGCGGTTACACCAAATATGGCCGCACGGTGAGCCTTGGCCTGCGGGCCAAGTTCTAGGACGTCCCTTTCGACACCGTCTTCCCCTCAACTGGTCCGCTCGGTTCGCTGAGCGGACCATTTTTTTGAGGGCGTCATGCTCTGGTCAAGGACGCGCAAACAGCCCGTCGATCTCGCGTTGAAGCACGTCCGGGCCATTGAGCGCTGGACCATGGATGGTCTGCTCACGGTAAAGTCGCTCGGAGGCCGTCTCCGCCTCCTCTGCATCAACGACGCCGGCGCACCCTGCGTCGCGAGGCTGATGCGTCCTTCAAGGCCCTGAAAGCGGCTTGATCGCGCCCGGGTTTCTCAGCCTTTCACGCCGCGCCCGATAGCGGGCGAGGCGCCGGCGGTCGAGGTCATCACGGCTCCCGGATGGCCCGAGAGAGGGCCAGGGCCGCGCCCGCCGCGCCGCCGGCGTCGTAGGCCTCTGGCGACACCATGCGTGTCGCGCGGCGCACGGTCTTGAGCTTGAGATCGAGCTTGTCGAGTTCGGCGTCGACGACCGACGCCTTGAGGACGACAAGATCACGCCCGGCGCCGTGGTTGGCCTGGTCGCGCCGCGCCTTCATCGCCGTCAATTTGGCAGCGATGGACGCGACCATGCCCAGGGTGAAGGACGCATTGGCCATGTGTCGCTCCTGGTGCCGGAACCGCTGATAGTCGGCACTGGTCTTGTAGCGGCCGAGTTCGGAGCGAACGGCGAGATCGATCAGTTCGGTCAGGCAGTGCGCGGCTTCAACATCGGATCGGAGCCCAAAAAAGACGTATCGCGCCTCGCCCGCCGGGTTTTTCTCGCGCCAGACCCGGCAATCGCAGAAGTCCGCGATCGCGCCAACACAATCGTCCAGCGGTATGCGCTTGTTGCGATGGGTCTCGTAGTCGCGCCGCTCGCACGGCGCATCCCGGATTTCGACATCGGTCAGCGACAGGTCGTAGCGATCCAGCAACTCGGCGACCTTGGCGGCGGCTGACAGAGCCTCGCCTTCGGTGCAGCCGTTGTCGGTGGTCTTGGCGCGCAGCCCCTGGATGCGGGCCTTGAGCTTATCGAGGGCGGCGAGATCGGGATTGTCGTTCACGGATGAATCCCGAAAAGGTCGACTTCGCGCACCATCGGCGCCGGCCCATCAGGTTTGGCTGAGCGCCCGTACGGTCCAGCGTAGCGGGCGAACAAGGCCCGACAAACCCGTGTGTTGTGGAAATCCGTCCTGGTGGTTGGAGGCGGGATCGAACCGCCGACCTGTGGGTTATGAATCCACCGCTCTAACCATCTGAGCTACCCAACCGTTCCAGAACGGAGCGGCGTCATACGCTCTCGCGGCCTAGGCATCAAGCCTGCAAGCGCGATCCGCCGAAGTGGCCGCCGGTTCGGCGCCAGATCGCGCTTCTACTTAGAAAAGAGCCTTCCCGGGACGGGAAGCCCAGTCCCGGGAAGGCTCGAGCATGCGATCCAGGACCGCTTCAAGACGCCGCGCCAGGCGGGCCGAGCCATAGTCGCGCAACACGGTCTCGCGGGCGCGCTGGCCCATGGCGCGGGCGAGGTCGGGCGCAGCGATCAGGTCGGCCAGGGCGTCGGCCAAGGCCATGGGATCATCGGGCGGCACGAGGCGGCCGGTTTCGCCATCGGCGACCATCTCGACCGGGCCATCAATGGCCGACGACACCACCGGCAGCGCCACGGCCATGGCCTCCAGCAGGGCCAGGGGGAAACCCTCCTGGTGCGACGGGAAGGCGAAGAGGTCGCCCATGGCCAGGAAGCCCGAGACGTCGGCCGTCCAGCCGATCAGGCTGACGGCGGCGCCCAGGTCCAGCTCGGCGATCAGGCGCTCCAGATGCGCGCGCTCCTCGCCCTCGCCGGCGATGTCGCACACGACGTCCAAGCCGCGGGCGCGCAGCAGACCGATGGCGCGGATCAGGATGTCGAAGCCCTTCTTGGGATGCAGCCGGCCGGCGGCCACCACCCGGATCGCCGTGCCCGGGGCGGCGAAGGGATCGGCCTGGGCGGTGGGTTCGGCCACGGCGTTGGGCACGAAGTGGGCCCGCGCCGAGGGCACGCCGCGCGCCACGGCCAGCTCGGCCAGATGACGTCCGACGCAGATATAGTGGGCGCCCTCGATCACATCGAAGACCGGCTTGTGCACGCAGACCGCCTGCACCACGCCCACCGGCGCCAGACGGCCAAACAGCCGCGCCGGGCGCTGGCCGTGGCTGAGGATCAGGCCCGGGTGAACCGTCTCGACCAGTCGCCGGGCGGCGCCCACGGTCCAGGGGTCCCAGTCGGTAAAGGCGGGCATCACCTCCAGCGGCGGCGAGCGCATGGCCTCGGCCCCGCTGACCGCCCCGCCCCGGCGCACCACGCCCGTGCAGGTTCCGCCGTGCTTGGCGGCATAGGCCTCGAGGATCGGCTGGTAGTCGAGGAACACGCGCTCCAGACCGCCCAGCCCCTTGCCCAGCATGGCGTGCAGGATGTTGGTCAAGGCGGGTCTCCGATACGGCGAGGCGCGCGGACCATCTGCGGGTGGGTCGGGCGTGTCAATCTAGAGCCTGCGGCGGCCGGCGCCGCCTGGCCGGCCTAGTCCAGCAGCCGCGCCGCGACCTCTTCGCCGATGGCCAGAGAGCTGGTCAGGCCGGGGCTCTCGATGCCAAACAGCGCCATGAGGCCTGCAAGGCCGTGGTCGTCCTGGCCGCGCAGCTGGAAGTCCGGCTGCGGCTCGCCCGCGCCATGCAGCTTGGGCCGCACGCCGGCATAGTCGGGGGTCAGGGCGCCGTCGGGCAGGCCTGGCCAGAACTTGCGGATATAGGCGGCGAAAACCTCGGCCCGGGCCGGGTCGACGGAATAGTCCGGCTCCGGCACAAATTCCAGATCGGGGCCGAACACCGCCTGGCCACCCAGGTCGTTGCGATAGTGGGTGCCCAGGGCGCCAGGGATCGGCGGCGGATAGATCAGCCGCTGGAACGGCGCCTTGCCGGTCAGGCGGAAATAGACGCCCTTGCCGAAGTGGCCCTTGGGAATGCCATCTTCCGGATAGCCTTCGATCCGGCCCGCCACGGCCTGGGCCGACAGCCCCGGCGCGGTAACCAGCAGCCGGCAGGTCAGGGTGGTGGGCTCGGCCCCGCCGGCCCGCACCGAGAAGCCGCCCTCGGCCAGGGCTTCCGCGCCCTCGAACGGCGTGGCGATCACCACCGCCCCGCCGGCCGCCTCGATCTCGCCCTGCAGGGCCAGCATGTAGCCGTGGCTGTCGAACACGCCGCTTTCCGGCGACAGCAGGGCGGCGTGGGCGTTGAGGCCGGGCTCCATGGCCCTGGCCTGTTCGCCGGTCAGGCGCTCCATGCCCTCGACATCATTGGCCAGAGCCTGGGCCCAGATGCCGTCGAGGCGCGCGACCTCCTCGTCGCTGGTGGCCACCACCAGCTTGCCGCACTTCTTGTAGGAGACGTTGTGCCGGTCGAGGAACGTGTAGAGCAGGCGTCGCCCCTGCACGCACAGCCGCGCCTTCAGCGAACCGGTGGCATAGTAGAGCCCGCCGTGAACCACCTCGGAATTGCGCGACGACACGCCCTGACCGATATGGCCCTGCTCTTCCAGCACCGCCACGACCAGGCCACGCTTGGCCAGCGCATAGCCGCAGGCCAGGCCCACGGCGCCGGCGCCGACGACGACAGCGTCGAAATCAAAGGTCTCGCTCACTCGTCGGCGGCCTTGGCCTGCGCCTTCAGGTTGGTCAGCATCTGCGTCAGCGAGATATTGCCGGCGACCGGCTCTTCGGGATCGACCAGGTCGAAATCCAACTCGTCCAGCAGCGCTTCGAGCTGCTCGGAGCCTCCGACGATCTCGGCGGCGCGGCGATAGTTGAGCTCGGCCAGTTCGGCGGCGACGCCTTCGTCCAGCGACGCGAACTCGCCCCGCTCCACCCGGGCCTGCAGATCGGCGGCGTCCTCGGCGGAAAGCTGCACCGTGACGTGAGGGGGATCGAGCGGTCTGGTCATGGCGCAGAGCCTAACACGAACGCCCCGCCGTGCGACACCTCGGCGGCGCGGGCGGTTGACAAGCCGGGCCACGGCGGCAAGGTCCGACCAATGACAGCGCTAGTCAGGCCAATGGCGGCGCACTGTCCAAGGGGGGAATTTCGACCATGGACCGCGACGCGCCGACCGTCTCCATGCGCAACGACCTGATCGACACGCTGCGCGCCTTCGCCCTGATCGGCGTGTTCATGGTCCACATGTTCGAGCAGTTCGAGATCTACTGGGCTTCCCCCCAGCAGACCCTGACCCACACCCTGATCACCACCCTGATGATGGGCAAGGCCTTCGCCCTGCTGGCCCTGTGCTTTGGGCTGAGCTTCTTCCTGCTGATGGACCGCTCGGCCCGACGGGGCGAGGACTTCTCCGCGCGGTTCGTCTGGCGGATGGCGCTGCTGGCCCTGATCGGCATGGTCCACGGCCTGATCTATCGCGGCGACATCCTGGTGGTGCTGGCCCTGCTGGGCATCCCGCTGATCCCGTTCTATCGCGCCTCGACCAAGGCGCTGGCCGGCGCGGCGGCGCTGTTCCTGCTGCAGCCGTGGATGTGGATGCAGATCGCGATCGCCGCCTCGGGCGCGCCCTGGGCCAATACGCCGCCCCACCACTGGACCGACCCGGCCCTGGCGCTCTACCAGAGCGCCGACCTGATGGCGGTGCTGAAGACCAACCTGTTCGAAGGCCAGCTGACCAAGTGGTGGTTCTTCATCGAGACCGGCCGGCTGGGCCTGGTGCTGGGCCTGTTCCTGATCGGGCTGATGCTGGGCCGCAGCGGCTTTCTCGACGCGCCGCAGCGCTTCATCGTCCAGCGCCGCGTCGCCCTGGCCGTGCTGGCGACCACCGCCCTGGCGCTGTACCTGGCCAAGCCGCACCTGACCGCCCTGCTGCCCGAGACGCCCAAGCCCGGCATGGCCCGGGTGATGGCTGGCAATCTGCTAGGCGGCTGGTTCGACATGGCCCTGATGGGGACCTATGTGCTGCTGATCGTCGAGGCCTATCAGGGCTTGGCGGGCAGGGTCCTGCGCCTGCTGGCCCCGATGGGCCGCATGACCCTGACCTTCTATGTCGTCCAGTCGCTGATCTGGGTTCCGGTGTTCTACGGCTTTGGTCTGGCGGCGTGGAAGACCCTGCCGCAAGGGGCCGCCCTGGGGCTGGGCGTCGGTTATCTGGTGATCCAGGCCGTCACCGCCCAGCTGTGGTTCAGGCGCTTCGCCTATGGCCCGCTGGAGTGGCTGTGGCGGGCGGCGACGTACCGGACGTGGAAGGTGCCGTTCGTCAGGCGGGCGGCGTAGGCCTCAAGCCCTATTCCTTGTCATCCCGGTCGTAGCGAAGCGAAGAGCCGGGACCCAGGGGCCGGCGCACTGCGGCGGCCCCTGGGTCCCGGATAGCCTCTGCGAGGCTTCCGGGATGACAAGATTTAGTTCGCTTTCCACTGCTCCCACAGCTTGGCCTCAGCAGCCTTGGCCGTGACCACCGACGCCTCCTTGACGTGGCCGTAGCCGCGGATGGCCTGCGGGATCTCGGCGATCTTCAGGGCCAGCGGCAGGCTCTCAGGCCGCAGACCGGCTGACAGCCGATCCAGCGTGACCGCGTAGTCCGCCATCAGGCCGCGCTCCATCCGGCGCTCCTCGGTGGCGCCAAAGATGTCAAACGGACCGCCGCGCAGGCCCTTCATCTTCGCCATCAGCGGGAAGGCGTAGTCGAGCATCCAGCCGCCGAAGGCGATCTTCTTGGGGCGGCCGTCGGGACCCTTGCGGGCGATCAGCGGCGGAGCCAGCCAGACCTTGGCCTTGCCGCCCTTGAACGTCCCGGCGAGTTCCGCCGCGAAGCGACCGTCCGTGTACAGACGGGCAACCTCGTACTCGTCCTTGTAGGCCATCAGCTTGTAAAGATTGACCGCCGCCGCGCGGGTCAGCGGCAGGGCGCTTTCGGCGCCGCTGATCGCGACCTCGGCCGCGCGCACCTTGGCCACCTTGGCGGCGTAGCGGTCCGCATAGACGGCGTTCTGATAGGCCGTCAGCTCGGCCGTGCGCTTGGCGATCAGGTCGTCCAGCGGCATCGTATCGGGCGTGGCCACGGCGTCGACCTTGGGGCCGGCGGCCGTGGGATCGTGGGCGATGCGGCGGCCCAGCTCGAAGGCCTGCAGATTGGCGTCGGCCTCGACCCCGTTCAGCTTGATGGCCCGGTAGAGGGCGCGGCTGGACAGCGGGATCACGCCGCGCTGCCAGGCGAAACCGACCATGATCATGTTGGCGAAGATCGCGTCGCCGAACTGGCTTTCGGCCAGATGCTGGGCCGGGCAGGCGTCGAAGCTCTTCGACGCCGCCTTGACCCGGCGGGCCATGGCGCCGCTGTCGAACTTGACGTCGCGGCTGGTGACGAAATCGGCGGTGGGGGCGAAATCGCTGTTGCCGAAGGCCCGCGTGCGGTCCTTGGCGTACAGCGACAGGCCCTCGGGCGAGGCGGCCACCAGCAGGTCGCAGGCGATCAGCACGTCAGTGCTGGCAGCCGGGACGCGACCGCCGACCACGGTCTCTTCGGTCTCGCCGATCTTGACGTGGCTGAACACCGAGCCGCCCTTCTGGGCCAGGCCGGTCATGTCGACCACACTGCCCGAGCGCCCGTCGATATGGGCGGCCATGGCCAGGATCGAGGCCACGGTGGTCACGCCCGTGCCGCCGACGCCGGTGAACAGGATCTTGCGCACGCCGGTCAGCGGCTCGAATTCGGGCAGAGGCGTCGAGTCCGCCGTCAGGGCGGCGGGAGCCTTTTTCGACTGCGCGCCCTCGGCCCCTTCCAGGGTGATGAACGACGGGCAGAAGCCTTCGACGCAGGAATAGTCCTGATTACAGCTGGACTGGTTGATCTTGCGCTTGCGGCCAAACTCAGTGTCCAGCGGCTCGACCGAGACGCAGTTGGACTTCACCGAACAGTCGCCGCAGCCTTCGCAGACCAGCGGGTTGATGAAGACGCGCTGGGTCGCCTTGGCCATGGTCCCGCGCTTGCGACGGCGGCGCTTTTCGGTGGCGCAGGTCTGGTCATAGAGCAGCACCGTGGTCCCAACCGTGTCGCGCAGCATCTTCTGCACGGTCATCAGCTCGGATCGTGGGAAGACCTCGACGCCGGGGGCCAGATCCCTGACCTCGGCATAGCGTTCCAGCTCGTCGACGACGATGACCGTCTTGGTCACGCCCTCGGACGCCAGCTGGCGGGTGATCTGGGCCGGGGTGAAGCCGCTCTCGGCCTTCTGGCCGCCGGTCATGGCGACGGCGTCGTTGAACAGCAGCTTATAGGTGATGTTGGCCTTGGCCGCGATCGCCGCCCGGATCGCCAGCGAGCCGGAGTGGTTGTAGGTGCCGTCGCCCAGGTTCTGGAAGACGTGCTTCTCGGTGGTGAACGGCGCCGCGCCCACCCAGGTCAGGCCCTCACCGCCCATGTGGGTGTTGAGGTCGGTCGCGGGATCGTTGAAGCCGGCCATGTAGTGACAGCCGATGCCCGCAAGGGCCCGCGAACCTTCCGGCAGCTTGGTCGAGGTGTTGTGCGGACAGCCCGAGCAGAAGAACGGCTTGCGGGCCTGGTCGGCGGCCAGGCTGACGGCGGCGACGCCGGCGGCCGAGACGCGGTCCAGATAGGCCCGGGCCCGTTCCATGTGCGGCCCGTCGGGCAGGCGGTCATAGATGGCCAGGGCGATTTCGGCGACCGACAGCGAGCCCAGCTCCGACAGCAGCGGGTGATGGTGCTCGTCGGTCTTGCCGATGATGCGCGGGCGGGCCTGCGCCGGCAGGTCATAGAGCGCGGCGCGCGCCTGGGGCTCGATCAGGCCACGCTTGTGCTCGATCACCATCAGGGTCTCGAGACCGGCGGCAAAGGCGCGGATGCCCAGCGGCTCCAGCGGCCACGGCATGCCGACCTTGTAGATCGACACGCCCAGGTCGGCGGCTTCCTGCAGGGTCATGCCCATGGCCGTGAAGGCCTCCAGCACATCCTTGTAGGCCTGGCCCTGACAGACGATGCCCAGGCGCGCCTTGCCGACCCGCACATGCGAGGCGCCCAGCACCACGCGGTCGATATGGTTGGCGCGGGCGAAGGCCAGGGCGGCGGGAATCTTGTGGAGGCGGAGGCGGCGCTCCTTCTCCATCGGCTGGTCCTTCAGCCGGATGCCGAGTCCCCCTGGAGGCATAGCGAAGTCGGGGATGATGATCTTGTGGCGGTCCAGCGAGACGTCGATGGTCACGCCGCTATCCATGGTGTCAGCCAGGGCGATCATGCCGGTCCACAGGCCGGTGAACCGCGACATCGCGATCCCCATCAGGCCGTAGTCGAGCACTTCCTGCACGTCGGCCGGCGACAGCACCGGCATTTCGAAGTCCTGGAAGGCAAACTCCGACTGCGACGGCAGGGTCGAGGACTTGCAGGCGTGGTCGTCGCCGGCCACGGCCAGCACGCCGCCAGTCGGGAAGCTGCCGGCGAAATTGGCGTGCTTGAAGACGTCGCCGGTGCGGTCGACGCCGGGCGCCTTGCCGTACCACATGCCAAACACGCCATCATGGGTCGCGCCGGGGAACAGATTGGCCTGCTGACTGCCCCACACGGCGGTGGCGGCCAGATCTTCGTTGAGGCCTTCCTTGAAGACCACATCATGGGCGGTGAGCAGCTTGTTCAGGCGCGCCGCCTGCTGGTCCAGACCACCCAGCGGCGAGCCGCGGTAGCCGGAGAGAAAGCCCGCCGTATTCAACCCCGCCTTGCGGTCCAGGCGCTTGCGATCGAGCAAAACCCGGATCAGCGCCTGCACGCCGGTGATGAAGGCGCGACCATCTTCGAGAAGATATTTGTCGTCTAGAGTGACTTCCGAGTGCCTCATGGCAAAAAAATTCCTCCCGGGTCTTCTCGCCCGCGTAGCAATATCTTATAGAAACAGGGAAATTGTTTGCCCAAGGCGTGCCCTACCCATGGCCGCTTTCGGCATGATCACCGCGCCAAACGACCTCTGGGGGAGGAAATCTTGTCCGAACAACTCGACGCCGTGGATGCCAAGATCCTCGATCTCATCCAACACGACGCCGGACTGTCTGTCGCGGAGATCGCGGAACGAGTCGGATTGTCGTCCAGCCCGTGCTGGCGGCGGATCAAAAGGCTGGAAGACGCCGGCGTCATCCAGCGCCGCGTCACCATCCTGGACCGCGAAAAGCTCGGCCTGGGCTTCGAGGTCTACTGCACCGTCAAGCTGTCGCTGCCGACCAAGGAAAACCTCGACACGTTCGAGCAGGCCGTCAGCAAGTGGGCCGAGGTGGTGCAGTGCGCGACCGTCACGGGCTCGGCTGACTACGAGATGCGCATCGTCACCCGCGACATGCGCGCCTTCGATGAGTTCCTCCGCGACAAGCTTCTGTCGCTGGGCCTGGTGAGCAACATCGAGAGCCGCATCGTCATCCGGGGGGTCAAGAACTCCACCGCCGTGCCGCTGGGTCTCGTCAGCCCCTATGTCAGCCCGCTGGGCTAAGGCGCTCGCGAGCGCCGCCGTCGGCGCGCTCGCCTTTTGCCTGACCACGCCGTCCCTGGCCGAGGGGCGGCTGGACGCCTTCCGCCGCCTGCGCGCCGAGGGCCTGGCCGCCGCCAAGGCCGGCGACATGGCAGCCGCTCAAGCCCGACTCAGCGAGGCGGTGACGACGATGCCGTCACACCCCGGCGCCATCCTGCTGCTGGCCCGTCTGAAGGCTGCCGATGACCCCGCCGGCGCGGTCGCCCTGCTGGCCCGCCACGCGGCCATGGGCCTGACCCACAACGCCTCCGCCGATCCGGTCCTCAAGGCTCTGGCCGAGCGCCCCGACTATGCCCCGGTCGCCGCACGGGTCGCCGTCAACCGCCAGCCGGTCGGCGCGCTGAAGCCGGTCAAGGACTTCGCCGGCCCCGTCCTGACCGAGAGCGTCGCCTATGACAGCAAGACCGGTCGCCTGCTGGTCAGCCAGATCCACACCCGACGGATCGTCGCCATCGGCGAGGACGGCGCGGTCTCAGAGTTTACGGCGCCCTCCGACGACAACTGGGGCGTGTTCGGTATCGCCATCGATGCGCCGCGGCGGATTCTATGGGCCCTGACCGCCGCCACGCCCCAGGCCAAGGGCGTCGCCGCAACCGATCTAGGCGCCACGGCCCTGCTGCGCATCGATCTGGACACCGGCAAGATCCTGGCCCGCCACGCACCGCCCGCTGACGGGGCCAAGCGCCAGCTGGGCGACCTGACCGTGGGCCCCGCCGGCGCGGTCTACGCCTCCAATTCCCTGGGCGGCGAGATCTGGCGGCTGGAGCCCGGAGCCAAGGCGCTGGACCGGCTGGTCTCCTCGCCCGAGTTGGGTTCGCCCCAGGGCCTGGCCCTGACCGCCGACGGCAAGCATCTGCTGGTCGCCGACTATTCCAGCGGCCTGCACGTCATCGATCTGGCCAGCGGCGCGGTCTTGCCGGTCGCGATCCCGCCGGACGTCACCCTGCTGGGCGTCGATGGCTTGGCCCGCGCCGGCCAGACTCTGATCGCTGTCCAGAACGGCGTCTCGCCCCAGCGGCTGCTGCGCCTGTGGCCGACGCCGGACGGAAAGCGCCTGACCCGAGTCGAGACCCTGGCCGCCAACCTGCCCGAGCTGGACGAGCCGACCAGCGGCGCGATGCGCGGTGACGACTTTGTCTTCGTGGCCCGCAGCCAGTGGACCGACTTCGGCGACGACGGGCTGAAGACGGCGGAGCCCAGAGCCGCGCGCGTCATGGGCATCGCTGTTTCGCGCTAGCGCGAGGCGCATTTCGACAAGACGCCCACAGCAACCTGTGAGAATCTCCGGCCATCCCCGCGCCGGAGCCCTCCATGATCGACCTTGTTATCGAAGCCCGCCGTCACGACATCGGCAATTTCGAGGTCGGGCGCGCGTTGCCGTTCCACGCCAAGCGGATGGTCGGCCCCTTCACCTTCCTCGACCACATGGGTCCCGCCGAGTTCGCGCCGGGCTTTCCCAAGAGCGCCGATGTGCGCCCTCACCCCCATATCGGCCTGTCGACCCTGACCTATCTGTTCCAGGGCGAGATCACCCATCGCGACAGCGTCGGCTCGCTGGCGGTGATCAAGCCCGGCGAGGTCAACTGGATGACCGCCGGGTCGGGCATCACCCATTCCGAGCGCTTCGAGACCCTGCGCCGCCAGGGCGGCCGGATGGACGGCATGCAGGCGTGGATCGCCCTGCCCCAGGAGTTCGAGGAGGTGGCTCCCAGCTTCAGCCATCACGAGGGCGACGCCGCCCTGCCCGCCTATGAGAGCGGCGGGCTCAAGGCGCGGCTGATCGCCGGCGAGGCCTTCGGGGCCAAGACCAATGTGCCGGTCTATTCGCCGCTCTTCTATGTGCACTGGGAAATGGCGGCCGGAACCACCGCCGCCCTGCCCGCCGAATATTCCGAGCGCGCGGCCTATGTCGCCAGCGGCCGGGTCGAGGTGGACGGCCGCGAACTGACCGCCCTGCAGATGGCCGTGTTCGCGCCCGGCGACACCATCGTCTTCAAGGCCCTGGAGCCCTCGACCGTGATGCTGCTGGGCGGAGAGCCCGTGGGCCCGCGCTTCATGGAATGGAACTTCGTCTCGTCGTCAAAGGACCGGCTGGAGCAGGCCAAGGCCGACTGGAAGGCCGGCCGCATGAAGCTGCCCGACCTGGACCACGACGAGTTCATCCCCCTGCCCGAGGCCAAGCCCGCAACGCCGCAACCGATGTAGCACCTCGCCACCTTGACGGGCGCTAGCGAAACTTGCTCCCTTTAGCGTGTCTGGCGGAGGATCGATTTTGCGTCTGATTTCGGCTTTCGCCCTTGGCTTGGCGCTGTGCCTGCCCGCCTCGGCCTGGGCGGGCTTTCCCGTGCAGGTGAAGGAAAAGTGCGCCGTCGGCGGCCAAAGGTTCACCTATGTGACAACGGGATCCTACTCGATCTACGGCCACCGACCGGACGGACGCCCCTACGGCAGCTGGACCTTCCCCCTGAACCTGCCGACCTGCCCCAAGAACGGCCTGGTGATGTACAGGGATTTCTCCCCGGAAGAGCTGGCGCGCCTGCCTGCCCTGCTCGCCTCGCCGGACTACCTGGCCTTGCGGAAGGACGAAACACAGTACTACCGCGCCGCCTGGCTGGAGCGTGCGCTCGGCGGCAGTGAGGCCACCGCCGCATGGCTGCTCCTCAACGCCACGTGGGAAACCGACGGGGACGCCGCGCGTCACAACCGCTATCGCAGCGAGTTCGTCACAGCGGCGGGTCAAATCTCCTCGCAGCCCGAAACCCTCGATGGGTTGGCGCTGCGCATCCGCGCGATCAACGCCCTGCGCGAACTGGGACGGTTTGACGAGGCGGCGGCGACCTTGCGAGACCTGCCACGCCAGGCTCTGGAGCCCCGCCCCTCGCCACCGCCATCCGACCCTGAGTCCAAGCCGGTCGACGACAACGAAAGCCGGGCGTTCTGGCGCGACTTCATCACCAAGCTGGACGTCGTCATCGCGCGCCACGACGCCGGCAAGGAGCCGCTCGATCTCTTGCCGATAGATCTTGCCGCCCAGCTCTGTATCGGCGCCGGCATCGACGGCGAGGCTCCGCCCCGAACAGACGCGCTGTGTGGACAGTCGCCGATCGCCGAAGCCGTCGCCAGGTTGAAGGCCGAGATCGCCGCCAACAACTAGAACAGCGCCCCGACCCAGCTTCACCACGTCCGCCGGCCTGAAGATCGCTTTCACGGTCTGGGCCGATGACGGGACCCGGCCTTCGCCGCAGCGCTGGCGGCGTTCCTGACCGAGGCGTAAGCGGCCGCTACTTGTAGCGACGGTTCTCGCGGATGCCGAAGCGCAGATAGTGCTTTTTGGCGTCGACGCCGGCCGCCGCCACATCGGGATTGAGCGCCAGATAGCGTTTCGCATCGAAGTCCGGCGGCGTCTTGCCGCGAACCGGCGCGGGCTGCCCTGCGCCGACCGGCGAGGCCCGACGCGGGACCTGCTCGACCGGGCGATCGATATAGATGTTGGGCGCGGTCTGGCCGGTGGTGATGTCGACGATCTGGCGCAGGTCCAGATTGCCCATCAGCGGGTCCGAGAAGGCCGGCGTGTAATAGGCGCAGTCGTCGAAATAGTAGTGCGTCACCTGCGACCAGCGCGTCCGCGTCGGATCGTTCTGGCGGCTGCCGCCGTGCAGCAGGTTGGCGGCCCAAATCAGCGCCTGGCCCTTTTTGGGCTGGAACAGTTCCGGCTTGGCGCCGGAGGCTTCGACCATGGCGTCCCAGACGTCTTCATAAGGCTTCTGGGCCATGAAGTCGGCCCCGGTCCCGATCACCTTGCCGATCATGTCGTTGTAGACGATCGGCCACTTGTGAGAGCCCGGATAGTAGACCAGCGGGCCGGCGTCGGGATGGATGTCCTCCATCGCCAGCCATACGCCGCACATGAAGCGCTCGGGAATGCTGGAGAAGTGGATCGAGTCCGAATGGATGTGCTGCTGGGTCCCGACGGGGAAGTTCAGCGTCTGGAACGGGAAGGCGCGGCGGCCATACAGCTTGCTCAGCAGGTCGGTCACCACCGTGTTGGCGGCGATGGCGCGGACGTCCTCGTTGGTGCGCCAGGCGTCCTGCACGCGCTGATCCTTCCGGGCCCAGCCGTTGGCGCGGTAGTGCTCCAGATCATATTCCGGCGTCAGAGCCGCGATGATGCGCTCGATCCGCTGGTCGATCTCCTCATCGGGGAAGTCAAAGACCGCGAAGCCCTTCTCGTTCAGCTGGACGGCGATGTCGCGCTCGCTGTTGGACAGGCCCATGTCGTCCAGCGAGGCCGCGAACAGCATCGACTCGATGACCGGCACGCCCGGCAGAAGCTTCTGGGAAACAGTCATGGGCCCTTCGCGGCGACAACCTTGAGTACGGAACCGACTTAACCGATATCGAAGCGTGATTGCCAGTCCCGGCGCGAAGCGCCGAGGCCTTAAGGGGTTTATCGGGAATGTCCGGATTTATCGGGTCGATGTCCGGTTTACGGCTGTCGGGTTTATCGGGTCGCATTTGCAGGCCGCGCGCCGCAATGACGGTTGATCGCGCCCCGCTGGTGCGATCATAAACCTGCATGACCGACACTGATTTCACCACCTTCGTTCGCGGCCTGCCCAAGGCCGAGCTGCACATGCACATCGAGGGCAGCCTCGAGCCCGAGCTGATGTTCGAACTGGCCGAGCGCAATGGCATCGCCCTGCCCTTCAAGTCGGTCGAAGAGATCCGCGCGGCCTACGCCTTCTCCAACCTGCAGGACTTCCTGGACATCTATTACCAGGGCGCCGGGGTGCTGATCACGGAGGCGGACTTCAAGGACCTGGCCCTGGCCTATTTCCGCCGCCTGGCGGCAGATGGCGGCACCCACGCCGAGATCTTCTTCGACCCCCAGACCCACACCGATCGGGGCATCGCCTTCGACGTGGTCATGAAGGGTCTGCTGGCCGGCATGGACGAGGCTGAAAAGACGCTGGGCGTCACTTCCAAGCTGATCCTCTGCTTCCTGCGCCATCTGGACGAAGACGCCGCCTTCGCCACCCTGGAACAGGCCAAGCCCTGGCTTTCAAAGATCGCCGGCGTCGGTCTGGACAGCTCGGAGGTCGGCCACCCGCCGGCCAAGTTCGCCCGGGTGTTCCAGGCGGCCCGCGACCTCGGGCTCAAGATCGTCGCCCATGCCGGCGAGGAAGGCCCTCCGGCCTATGTCTGGGAAGCCATAGACTTGGTGAAGGTCGACCGCATCGACCACGGCAACCGCGCGCTGGAAGACGAGGCCCTGACCGCGCGGCTGGTGCGCGATGGCGTGACCCTGACGGTCTGCCCGCTGTCGAACCTGAAGCTGTGCGGCGTCAAGACGCTGGAGGAGCACCCCCTCAAGCGCATGCTGGACCTGGGCCTGAAGGCCACGGTCAATTCCGACGACCCGGCCTATTTCGGCGGCTATCTGCTGGAGAACTACATGGCCACGGCGACGGCGGTGGGCCTGAGCCGCGACGAGCTGGTGACCCTGGCCCGCAACAGCTTCGCCGGGTCCTTCCTCAGCGAGGCGGAAAAGGCCGAGCGGATCGCAGGCGTTGAGGCCTACGCGGCGGCGAACTAGCCCGCCCAATAAATCCGCTCTCCCCGGCGAAAGCCGGGGCCCAGATTCAGCCTGAGCGTTTGGGGATGACGCGCCCATCCACGGCGCAAGGCCGTCAGGCACTCGTGGGTTCGATCTGGGTCCCGGCTTTCGCCGGGAAGATCGGAGATAGGTTGGCGAACTAACCCGCCACGGCCGTCCGCAGCACCGCTGCGATATCGTCCAGGGCCTCAAGACCCAGGTCCGGATCGATACGGATCACCACCACCGAACCCGCCAGGCGGTCGGCGACCGGGGTCTCGTCGGCGTCCATGTCACGGGTGCGGAACGAGGCGCCGACCGCTTCGACGCCGGCCTCGCCGAGCTTTGTCAGCACGCCGGCGGCGGTGTCGTCGGGCAGGCTGAAGGCGCAGGTCTCGGACACCCAGCTCATGCCCCAGCCGGGCTGGAAACCGATGGGGGCATCCAGCAGCAGCACGCGCAGGCGCTGAGCGGCGGTGGCCAGGCGCGGACGCCTTTGCGGCCACAGGTCCAGGCCCGCCTCGCCTTCGAACAGCGGCGCGTCCATGGCGTTGATCGGGGTGGCGTCCTCGCAGGCGACAAACACGCCCTGGCCGCTGGGCAGGCCGACAATGACCGGCACCGGCGCGCTCTGAATGACGTCAAAGGCCTCGACGGCCTCGACCAGGATTGGCAGGCCGGTCTCGTCGCGAAAGGCGGCCCAGGCGCGCAGATCGGGCGCGCGGCCATGGGCGCCGGCCGGCAGGATGGCTTCCAGCGGACCGGGGGCCTCGGGCAGGCGCTCGCGAAGGTGCGAGGGGTCGAACATCCAGCTGAATGGATCGACATCGACCAGCCAGGGCTTGAGGCCCGCCGCGTCAATGCCGGCCAGGGTCTGCGCGCAGGCCAGGGCCGACACCACGCAATAGCCGCCGGGACGGACGCCCAGGGCGGTCAGGGCGACGGAAACGGCCTGCGCATGATCGGACAGCACCCGCACGGCCACGGGGCGGCAGAAGCGCGACATCAGGCCCGCTTCCTCGCCCGGACCATGACCGGCCGCGCGCAGGGCCTCGGTCACGGCGTCGAAGTCGACCGGCAGGGAGAGCGCGCGTTTCTTGGCTGTGGTCGGCTGCGGAACGGGGGCGGCGGCGGGCGAAGGACGCATGGGGCAGGCGCTTCCACGAGAGACCGGTTCCGCCCTATGGCGTCACCTTATGGTTAAGCAACCGTAACAACCGATTCCGTTCGCCCCACTGCGGCGCGCCGTCGCGGGGAAAAGCTCAGGCTTTCGATGAAGCCTGCCATGAGTCGCGCAGTTCGCGCTTGAGAACCTTGCCGATGTGGCTGCGCGGCAAAGCATCGACCAGGTGCAGTTCCGCCACGCGCTGGGTCTTGCCCACCCGACTGTTGACGAAGGTCTTGATCTCGTCGGCGTCGGCGATCGCGCCGGCCTTCAAGGCCACGAAGGCGACCGGCGTCTCGCCCCAGGCGTCGGACGGAACGCCGACTACGGCGGCCTCGGCGACGGCCTCGTGCTTGACGATCTCGGCCTCCAGATCGCTGGGATAGATGTTGAAGCCGCCGCTGATGATCATGTCCTTCTTGCGGTCCATCAGCGTCAGGAAGCCCTCCTCGTCGAACCGGCCCACATCGCCGGTGCGGATGAAGCGCAGCCCTTCGGGTGAGACCCAGGTCGCCTCGGCGGTCTTGCCCGGCTGGCCGTGATAGCCGTTCATCATGCCGGCCGAGCGCCCGACGATCTCGCCGACCACGCCGGGCCCGACCTGCACGCCGTCCTCGTCGATCAGCCGGATGTCATGGCCCGGCGCCGGCTGGCCCACCGTGTGGAGCTTGTCGGGGTGCTCATGGCACATCAGGATGCAGGTGCCGCCGCCTTCGGTCATGCCGAAATACTCGACCAGCCCGCCGGGCCAGCGCTTGAGCACATCGGCCTTGAGGTTCGCCGCGAACGGCGCGCTGGTGCAGAACTTCAGGTGGGTGGTCGACAGGTCGTAGCTGTCGAAGTCCGGCCGCTCCATCAGGCGGCGGTACTGCACGGGCACCAGCATGGTGTGGCTCATGCGGTGCATCTGGGCCAGCTCCAGATACCGGCCGGCGTCGAACTTCTTCATCAGCACCACCGTGCCGCCGCCCGCCAGGGTGGGGAAGAAGCAGACCAGGGTGGTGTTGGAATAGAGCGGGGTCGACAGCAGGGTCACGGCCGTGGGGCCATAGCCGACGGCGTCGCCCCGGAAGACGTGCTTCCAGCGCATGGCGTGCGACTGGACGATGCCCTTGGGCGTGCCGGTGGTGCCGCTGGAATAGATGATGTTGAACGGCGCTTCGGGCGCGATCTCGATGGGCGACGGCTTTGCGCCTTCAGGAGCCAGCCAGGCATCGAAGGCCTCACCAGCGCTTGAGCCGTCCAGCGCGATCAGGCGCACCGGAACCGGCGCGGGCTTCTGGGCCTCGGCCACGCCGGCGTCGAGGAAGAACAGCCTGGCCCCGCAGTCGGCGACCATGCCGGCTATGGCCTCGGGCGTCGAGGACGGCGCGATCGGCGCCACGGCCACCCCGGCCCGCAGTCCGCCCAGGAACACCGCCGTGTAAGGGATGGATGAGAGGGCGCAGACCGCGACCGCCTCGCCCGGCGCGATCCCGTCGCGTTGCAGGGCCGCCGCCACGCGATCGACCAGGGCGTCGAACTGGCCGTAGGTCACCGCCTCGCCAGTTTCCATGACGATGGCCGGATGGTCGGGGTTTTGCGCCGTCCGCAGCCGCAGAATGTCGCCCATCACGCCGTAGTCGGCGGACATCATGGCGGCGATGGTGGTCATGGGCTTCTTCCTAGAACTCAAAACTCTTGTCATCCCGGCCGCAGCGAAGCGGAGAGCCGGGACCCAGGGGCAACCGCACTGCACTGGCCCCTGGGTCCCGGGTCGGCTTCGCCGCCCGGGATGACAAGCTTTTTTGGATGGCGCCGAACGCTAGGCGTCCTTGAAGCCCTTGCCCTCGGCCACCAGCCGCTCCAGCAGGGCCGACGGCTTGAAGTCCTCGCCCAGCGTGGCGTGGAATTCCTTCATCTTGGCCAGCACCTTGTCGAGGCCGATCAGTTCGCCCCAGAACATCGGGCCGCCGGTATAGACCGGCCAGCCATAGCCGTTGAGCCACACCGTATC
The DNA here is from genome assembly GCF_058680895.1 of Caulobacter sp. GSs2. The sequence goes on from NZ_CM178725.1 coordinate 1,644,463, forward strand.
GATGTCGGACGCCCGGATGGCCTTGCCCTCTTCGAGGATCTTCGCGCCCTCGTTGACCATGGGGTAGAGGCACCGCTCCAGGATCTCCTGATCGGTGATGTCGCGGCGCTGGATCTGGCGCTTTTCGGCGAAGTCGCGGATCACTTCCTCGACGATGGCCGAGGGCTTGGCGACGCGGTTTTCGTCATAGTCGTAGAAGCCCTTGCCGTTCTTCTGGCCGCGACGGTCCATCTCGCACAGCACTTCGCGCACGGTCGAAGACGAGGTCTTGGCCGCGTCCCAGCCGATATCGAGGCCGGCCAGATCGCTCATGGCAAACGGGCCCATGGGCAGGCCGAAGTCGTAGAGCACCCGGTCGACATCCCAGGGCATGGCGCCTTCCAGGATCAGCTTCTGGGCCTCGCGCTGGCGCTGGGCCAGCATGCGGTTGCCGACGAAGCCGTGGCAGTTGCCCACCAGCACGGCGACCTTGCCGATCTTCTTGCCGATCTGCATCGAGGTGGCGATCACCGACTTGTCGGTCTTCTCGCCACGGACAATCTCCAGCAGGCGCATGACATTGGCCGGCGAGAAGAAGTGCAGGCCGATCACGCTTTCCGGCCGCGAGGTCGAGGCCGCGATCACGTCGATGTCGAGATACGAGGTGTTCGAGGCCAGGATCGCGCCGGGCTTGGCGATCTTGTCCAGCTTGCCGAACACTTCCTTCTTGATCTCCATCAGCTCGAACACGGCTTCGATGATCAGGTCGCAGTCGGCCAGATCGTCCAGCGACATCGAGGGCGTCAGCAGCGCCATGCGCTTTTCGACGTCGTCCTGGGTGATGCGGCCCTTCTTGGCGGTGTTCTCGTAGTTCTTGCGGATCACCGCGACGCCGCGATCCAGGTTTTCCTGCTTCATCTCGATGATCGTCACCGGGATGCCGGCGTTGAGGAAGTTCATCGAGATGCCGCCGCCCATGGTGCCGGCGCCGATGACGCCGACCTTCTTGAGGGGGATGATGGCGGTGTCGTCCGGCACGTCGGGGATCTTGGCGGCCTGGCGTTCGGCGAAGAACACGTGGCGCTGGGCGGCCGACTGGTTGCCGGTCATCAGCTCCATGAACAGCCTGCGCTCGGCCTTCAGGCCTTCGTCGAAGGGCAGGTTCACCGCCGCCTCGATGCACTTGATGTTGTTTTCCGGGGCCATGAAGCCACGGAACTTCTTGGCGTTGGCGGCGCGGAAGGCGGCGAAGATCTCGGGCTTGCCGCGGGCGGCTTCGACCTTGGCGTTCAGCTCGCGAACCTTGGCCAGCGGGCGCTTCTCGGCCAGCACCTTGTGGGCGTAGGCAATGGCGCCGGCGCGGAGGTTACCCTCCTCGACCAGCTCGTCGAACAGACCCATGGCAAGCGCGGCCTTGGCCGGAACGTGCTGGCCGCTGGTGACCATCTCCAGCGCCTTCTCGACGCCGACGATGCGCGGCAGTCGCTGGGTGCCGCCGGCCCCCGGCAGCAGGCCGATGTTGACTTCGGGCAGGCCGCCCTTGGCCGAGGGCACGGCGACGCGGTAATGCGCCACCAGCGCCACTTCCAGACCGCCGCCCAGCACCGTGCCGTGGATCGCGGCGATCACCGGCTTGGGCGAGTTCTCGATGGTGTTCTGCACGTCCTGCAGGGGCGGGCCGGTCATGGCCTTGCCGAACTCGGTGATGTCGGCGCCGGCGATGAAGGTCTTGCCCTCGCAGATCAGCACGATGGCCTTGACGGCCGGATCGGCGATGGCCGCGTCAAAGGCGCCCGAAAGCCCCTCGCGCACGGCGGCCGACAGCGCGTTGACTGGCGGCGAGTTCAGCGTGATGACGCCGATGTCGCCTTCGACAGTTAGATCGGTGACGGCGTTGATCGCGGTCATGGCGGTTTCCACCCCTGCTCTTTTGAACGGTTGTTTGAAGACAAAACCTGCACGGCCAGACGCGGATGTCCAGCCTGACGAAGCGGCGCCCGAATTGTGGGCAGCCGGCGTTGACGACGTAGTGAACATACTACAAGTTCGAAACAGCAATTTCAGCCAAGATTGTCCGTGGGGGCGGACGACGCGTTGAACGCGGTCGGCCCTCCACTGTCATGAGAACGGTCGGGCTGGGGGAGGGCGTACGCGTGGGAGCTGGGACTTGGGACGCGACTTGCAAGCGTCCCGGAATTTCGAAGTCATGGTTTTTGCGTGGGCGCGGCGCGTTGTGGCCAATGCGTCGAACTTAGGTAAAGCGCACTTCGGCGCGGGAGCCTGGCTCCCGCGCCGCTTTTCTTTCGCGCCTGCCGCTAAGCCGCTGACTCCGTAAACGCCGAATAGACCAGCGTCCGCAGTTCGCGCCGGATCGGGTAGGCGGTCGACGGCATCAACTGGGTCATGAACACCACCGCCAGGTCTTCGACCGGATCGATCCAGAAGGCGGTCGAGGCCATGCCGCCCCAGAAATATTCGCCGTGCGAGCCGATGTTCTTGGTCCGCGCCTGGTCGACCGTCATCGCAAAGCCCAGGCCAAAGCCCAGGCCCTCGAACACCGCCTCGCTGAACAGCGACTTGGACAGCTCGGTCAGCTCCTTGCCGCCCGGCAGGTGGTTGATGGTCATCAGCCTGATGGTCTTGGGGCTGAGCAGCCGCGCGCCGTCCAGCTCGCCGCCGTTCAGCAGCATGCGGCAGAAGCGCATATAGTCGTCAGCCGTCGAGACCAGGCCGCCGCCACCCGACTTGACCGAGGGATCGGTCAGATAGCGGCTCTTTTCCGGATCGTCCTGCAGGACGATCTTACCCGACGGGGTCAGGGCGTAGCAGGCGGTGAAGCGGGCGCGCTGGCTCTCCGGCACGAAGAAGCTGGTGTCGACCATCTTCAGCGGATCGAAGATGCGGCTCTTGAGGAAGGCGTCGAAGGGCTGGCCGGAGATCTTCTCGACCAGATAGCCCAGCACGTCGGTGGCCACCGAATAGTTCCAGGCCTCGCCGGGGCTGAACTCCAGCGGCACGGTTCCCAGCCTGTCGACAAACTCCTGCAGGCCGCCGTCGCTGTCGATGCCGTCCAGCTTCAGCTTGCGATAGGCCGCGTCGACATTGGTGCGCTGCTGGAAGCCATAGGTCAGGCCGGCCGTGTGGCGCAGCAGGTCCAGCATCCGCATCGGTTCGGCCGACCGCTTGGTCTGGAATGCGCCCTGCACGCCCGCCTGGAAGACCCCCAGGTCGCGCCAAGCTGGAATGAAGCGATGGACCGGATCATCGAGCGAGACCTTGCCCTCCTCGACCAGCATCATGAAGGCGACGCTGGTGACGGGCTTGGTCATCGAATAGATGCGAAACAGGCTGTCAGCCTTCAGAGGCTTGCCGCGCTCGATATCGGCCGATCCCAGCACGGACGTATAGGCCAGCTGGCCGCGTCGCCAGACCTGGGTCAGGGCGCAGGGCAGCTTGCCGCTGTCGATGTATTTTTCCTGGATGAAGGTCTCGATGCGCTTCAGGCGCTCAGACGACAGCCCCACGGCTTCAGGCGTGCTCACGATTCTACATCTCCCCTGCGACCGCCCCCGCAGGGAGGGCGTTGTTTTTGTTGGCGACAAGGCCTTGTGAAGCGATGTTCGCTCTACGCGCCTCGCGCAGGGTTATTGAAAACGAGGGAACGCCGATGGGCAAGGACCTGAGCGACAAGGCCACCCTGGAAGACGTCGAAGGCGCCCAGCCGATCGGCGTTCTGCAACAAAGCTGAAAAACGCCGGATCAGAAGGCCTGTTATTGTCGAGATAATCGGGGGCGCGGCCTTTGCGCAGCCCCTCGGCGCGCCTAAATTGCACCAAGTAGTCGAACAACCGGCGTAAACGGTGCTTCGGGGGTCCTGCGTATGGATGATGGACGGATCGCGGGCGTGGCCACGGCGCGCTATGCGCGCAAGAAGGAAGCCATCCTGGCGGCGGCCACGGCGATCCTCAACCGTCAGGGCGTGCGCGGCATGACCCTGGCCGACGTCGCCGCCCGCGTGGGCCTGATCACCACCAGCGTCACCTACTACTACCGCAAGAAGGACGATCTGGCGGCCGCCTGCTTCATGCGCGGCCTGGAGCGTTTCGACGCCATGATCGCCCAGGCGGCGGCCCAGCCCGATCCGCCCTCGCGCCTGAAGACCTTCATTGATCTGTATCTCGATCTGAACCGTCGCGTGCGGCTGGGCGAGGCCACGCCCCTGACCAGCTTCACCGAGATCAAGGCCCTCAAGGAACCGCTGCGCTCGTCGGTCTCCAACGCCTTCAACGACCTGTTCCGCCGCGTGCGGAGCTTCTTCGAGGGCGAGGGCTTCGAGCACCTGGAAAAGCGCCAGCGCAACGCCCGCACCCACCTGCTGATGGAGCAGGTGTTCTGGTCGGGCACCTGGCTGCGGCGCTACGATCTGGACGACTACGAACGCGTCCGCGACAAGATCTACGACATCCTGATCGGCGGCCTGGCCGCGCCCGGCCGCGCCTGGGCGCCCGCCGCCCTGCCCGACCCGACCCCCGTCTCGGCCGAAGGCCAGGAATGGCGCGAGACCTTCCTGGTCGCCGCCACCCGGCTGATCAATCAGCGCGGCTATCGCGGCGCCTCGGTCGAGGACATCTCGGCGGCGCTGAACGTGACCAAGGGCTCGTTCTACCACCACCACGAGGACAAGGACGCCCTGGTGGTGGAGTGCTTCCAGCGCACCTTCGCCGTGACCCGCAAGTCGCAGGTCGACGCCCGCGCCAGCAAGGGCTCGTCCTGGGACCAGGTGGCCGCCGCCACCGCGACCCTGGTGGCCTATCAGTTGTCGGACCACGGCCCCCTGCTTCGGGCCTCGTCGATGGGGGCCCTGCCCACCGATATCCGCCATGACATGGCCGAGGGCTATGGACGGGGCTCCGAACGGTTCGCGGCGATGATCTCCGACGGCATCGCCGACGGCTCGATCCGACCCGTCGATCCGATGATCGCCGCTCACATGATCAATTCGATGCTCAACGCCGCCGCCGCCCTCGGCGCCTGGGTGCCCGGGGTCGAGCGCGACGAGGCGGCTGAACTGTTCGCTCGTCCGCTGCTGATGGGCGTGTTCACGCGTTAACCAACCAGAGGTTTGATTTCGCAGGATTTCAAAGCATCGCGGGGCTGTTACGCTTGCGGCGATTGAATCGCTTCGAGCACCCCCATGACCATCATCGGATCTTCGCCGTACGTCACGGGCTACGCCAATGCCGGCCCGGCGACCAATACGACAACCACGCCAACGAACACGGCGGACACCTCGCCCCAGGCCAAGGCGGCCAACAACGCCACGGCGGCCGTCACCGTCACCCTGTCGGCCGAGGCCCAGGCGGCCCTGAAGGCCCAGACCGACACCCGCACCGCCGATGGCGTGGTCGCCGAGGCCCGCTCCGCCCTCGACAGCCTGCTGAAGGCCGCCAGGGCGACGAGCGCCCTGAAGGACGGCAAGGCGACCATCGATCTGGCCGGGCTGGATCGCCGCGAGCTCTACGCCGTCGCCAGCAACCGCGGCGGCAAGTTCCCGATCGAGGAGCAGGTCGTCGCCTCGCTGGACCTGAAGTCTCGACGCGACTCCGTCCTGGCCGGCCCCGCCGCCAGCGCCCGGATCACCGGCGACTATGCCGGTCTCTACAAGGCCGCCCTGGATCATCTTGAGACCGCCCCGCCCGAGGAAAAGGCGACAGGCCAGTGGGCCAAGGACAAGGCCGCCCTGACCGAGGGCCGCAAGCAGGCCATGGACCGCCCCGGCCTCGCCCCCGCCGGCATCGAGGGCGACCCGATCGCCGCCTATCTGAAGGACGCCGGCGGCGTGGTCGCCAGTCCCCGCACCCGCGACTTCGGCAAGGTGGCCAGCGACGTGCGGGCGGTGCTGGACCGGCAATACGCCACGGCGACCGGAGAGGGCATGGCGAGCGATTCGGAGTTGGGCGAGATCGATTTCACCCGGTTCGACGCCCGTTCGCTGGCCGCGATCTCGCTCAATCGCGACGGGCTGTTCTCGGAGCACGAGATCCGCGAGGCGGCGACCGAGATCCGCACCCGCGACGGTCAGGCGGTCCGCGACAGCTACACGTCCACCGGCGCCTCTGACGACCCGTCGGCGTTCGGCAAGGCGATGATCGCGCGCTATGTCGGCATGACCGGCGAGGAGCGCCAGGCTGCGGGCTGGACGCCGCAGCTCTACGACCAGATGGTCAAGCTGCAGGATATGCGCAGTCAGCTGGCCTCGTTCTTCAGCAGCGCAAGCGGCCCCAATGGCGGAGCTAGTCTGCTCGACTATATCTGAGGCCGCCGAAGGTCATCACGGCCCTCCTGAACGAAAGAAGCGCGCCCCGCGAAGGGCGCGCTTCCGTCTTGGTCTCTCCAGCGAGATCTAGAACTTCTTGCGCAGACCGATCTTGTAGGTCCGGCCCAGCGGGTCCCCGGTGAAGGGGTCGTAGCCGAGGTCCAGACGGGCGTAGGACGGATCCTTGTCGAACAGGTTGGTGATCGCCGCAGTAACCGTGGTGTCCCAGGGCAGGAAGACGCGATAGGCCAGATCGGTCAGGACCTGGGCGTCGATCGTCTTGCCTTTGGTGATCTGCACGCCGGCGCCGGTGGTGTCCTTGTAGGCGTTGGCCGCGAAGGGCGCCGTGCGCTGGTCGGTGTAGGAGTCGATGTAGTGGACCGTCAGGCGCACATTGTGCGGGCCCATGCTCCATTCGCCGTGGATGTCGCCCTTCCACTGCGGGATCGGCACGACCGTGGTCTGGTAGTTCAGCAGGCCCACAGCATCGAAGGCCTTCTCGACCACCACGCCCTCGACGCTGGTGGCGCCGACCTTGTATTCGGCGATGTAGGTGGCGTTGCCGCCGACCGAGAGGTCCCCGCCCAGCACGTTGTCGAACCGGTAGTCGGCCGAGAAGTCGAAGCCCGAGTTCTTCACCGCCGCGCCGTTGATGTAGTTGGTCTTCAGGCGGGCGATGGTGGTGGGCGGACCGCAGGCGCCGTTGAAGGTGAACCGCGCGGCCAGGGCCGGATAGAGGGCGCAGTTGTTGGCCCCCGTGGCGCCGTTCGGATAGAGGGCGTTGACGATGCCCGCCACTGGCTCGGTGACGATCGGGTTTTTGAAGTCGAACTGGAAGTAGTCGATGCTGGCCTTGAAGTTGCCGGCGTTGAAGATCAGGCCCGCATTGTAGGTATTGGCCTTTTCCGGATTGAGGTTCGGGTTGCCGAAGATATCGACGGCCCGGAACGTGCCCAGGATGCTTTGCAGCGACGTCACAGAGGTGGTGGTGGTGATCGGGTCCGGCGGGCCGCGGAACGTGGAGCCGGCCGAGCCGCGCACGGCCAGCCAGGGCAGAGCTTGCCAGCGCGCCGAGATCTTGGGATTGAAGGTGTCACCCACAGCCCCGCCATAGTCCTCGAAGCGAGCGGCCAGTTGCACCTGGAAGGTCTCGGTGACGGGCACCGACAGTTCGCCGAACGCGGCCATCACGTCAGACTGGTTGTCGGCCTCGTTGCCGACGCCCAGGAACATGAAGGGGCCGTTGCGCTGCGAGCCCGTGCAGGTCGTGACGCCGAAGTCGGGCGTGTTGACGCACGGATTGATCGCCGCATTGCTGATGTCGTTGTAGTCGGCCTTGAAGTAGCTGCGGCGGTACTGCACGCCCGCCGCCCAGGCCACGTCGCCGCCGGCCAGGCTGATGCCGGTCTTGCCGTTCAGGACCGCCTCACCGACGAACAGCCGCGAGGACTGCTTGGTCGACAGCTTCTGGAAGAACCACTTGGCGAGGTCCTTGTTGATCGCCAGAGCGGAGTTGTAGGCCGGATTGGCCGCGCCCGTGACGGCGTTGCTGGGGATCGCGCTGGCGAAGGGGTTGAAGTACATGCAACCGCCGACCCCGGCCGTACCCTGGATGCCGGGCAAGCTTGGGTTGCTGTCGCAGGTCGGACCACCCAGGCCTTGCAGGGACAGGGCATAGCGGTTGACCAGGGTGTCATAACCCGTGCGGATGCCGATTTCCTGAGAGTAGGTTAGCGCCATCTCCCAGCCGATGCCGTTGTCGAACTCACCCTTCAGGTCGCCCGAGACGCGGAAGGCGTCGAAGGCGCGTGAGCCGATCGAGGGGCCGTAGCCGAAGGCCGGGTTGCCGCCGATGCCGAAGGGGCGGTTGGCGGCGTTGATGGCGCCGAAGGCGAAAATCGATCCCGGCGCCGTGAACTGGGTCCCGTTGACCAGATTGGTCAGCTGAACCGTCGGGTTGGATGCGATGAAGGCCTGCAGGCCCGGATTGGTGGCCGGCACAATATAGCGCCCGGCAATGGGCGAAGCTTCAGCCGTGGGAACCGCCAGCGCCGCATAGGACGGCGAGGTGTTCCAGTCAGGCACGTCAGTGTGGGCGTACAGCACCTCGACATGGAACCTGGTCGTGTCGGAAAGGTCGGCATTGACCTCGCCATAGATCTGGATCGCGTCAGACTTCTCGACCAGATTGTCGAACGGCGTGTAGTGCCAGTAGCAGACCGGCGTCAGGCCGCTGAAGCCTGGGAAGCCGCTGAGGCCGGCGCAGCCCGGGTCGCGCATGCCGCTGGTCGTGCTGGCCAGGGGGATGAAGGTCGACGGGCTGCCCGCCGCTGACCAACCGGCTTCCGGATTGTTCAGATAGGGCGTGTTGGCCCAACTGCGCTCGGCGACGCTGAGCTTGGAGCGGTGCTGCCAGCCGGCGCTGACCAGCAGGTTGCCGTTGTCCCAGATCTTGCCGAAGGTGGCGTTGAGGCTGTGGTCGCCGTCCGAGCCATCGATCACCCGATAGTCGGCGCCCACTTCCAGCCCGTTGAAGTTCTTCTTGGTGATGAAGTTGACGACGCCGGCGATGGCGTCAGAGCCATAGGTCGCCGCCGCGCCGTCCTTGAGCACTTCCAGCCGGCCGATGGCGGCGGCGGGGATGATGTTGGTGTCGACGATGCCGGCGCCGGCGGCGCCGAACGGGTTGATCGCCAGGCGGCGACCGTTCAGCAGCACGAGGGTGCGCTGCGAGCCCAGACCGCGAAGATTGACCGAGCCGGAGCCTTCTGACCCCTGGGCGCGGCTGTCGAACTGGTTGGTGTCGCCCAGAACCCCGCTGGAGACCGACAGGGCCTTGAGCAGTTCGACGGTCGAGGGAGAGCCTCGCTTTTGCAGCTCTTCGGCGCCGATCACATCGACCGGGAGGGCGGCATCCTCGGGAGTGCCACGGATGAACGAGCCGGTGACGACGACTTCCTCGACCTCGGTGGGCGTGGTGTCAGGCCGGGTCTGGGCGTGAGCCGCCCCGGCGCTTAGGGCGATGGCCAACGCCAGTGACGAGCCGCCGCGCAGGAACACGGTTCTTTTCATTATGCTTCCCTCCCTCGTTTGCTTTTTTGACGCTTATTTCTAGGGGGCCGTGGTCGATCTCAGTCGTCTGGACGCCTTGCACGACAGGTCGCTGGCCAAATCACGCCATCGAGGGCGAAATCTGGCGCCGCAGCATTTTCGAAACCTGATGATGCACCGCACCTAACCGACACGCCTAGGATCTCCCTGAGCCGGATACCGGAAAACGCTAGCCTACTGCCTCGCAGAACGACGCGGGGCGGGACTCGAACCTGAATTCGAACGCCTGTTTCGATGATGCGGTATGTTTCCAAGGGACGCAACTGTCTGTCTGCCGCGCGAACGCGCAAGCCGCCTCAATCAAGCCAAACCAGTCCGGAGGCGGCACATTCCTAAGCGCCTTGATTGCTAAGTTGCTTAGTGATAATCCCCCGACATGAGTGACGATTCAGGACCGTCCGAATGCGCGTCTCGCGCCGCCTATGCCGACAGGCTGCACGACCCGATCATGCAGCGCCTGAAGGCGATCTCGTTTCTGAACCTCGAGATCGGGAAAAAGATCGGCGAGACCCTGGGGGTCAACGTCACCGACATGGCGGCGATGGAGCTGTTGATCGACGCGCGAACCCTCACGCCCAGCCAGCTCGCCAATCAGCTGAAGGTGACAACCGCTGCTGCCACCCAGATCGTCGATCGCCTGGAGCGGGCCGGCCATGTCACCCGCGAGCGAAAGACCATCGATCGTCGCAAAATCTTCGTCGTTCCCGTGGAAGCTTCGGAAGTAAGGGCCTTCGCGCTGCTGGCGCCGATGCTCGACGCCCTGAGCGGCGTGATCTCTGACCTCGAGCCCGCCGAACGCCGCGTCATCGAGACCTTTTTGGACCAAGTCGTCGATATCTACCTCAAAGCGTCGGGGCCACCGCCCCTGTGTCCCGAACCGACTGAACCCGATGACGCCTCCCCCACTGTTCTCTAGCGCGCCCGAGTACTGGCAGATGAATCCTAGCAAGACCGGCCCGCGACTAAGGACGGGTGCGAGCATGTCGGCTCTGGCCCTGGCCCTGACGGGGCTGGCCTTGACCGCTTGCGCGACCGCCCCACGCCATACAGCGGAGACCCGCTTGCCCGCCGCCTATGAGGTCATGGCCGGGGCTCCCCTGCCCGACCAGACGCTGGACCGCTGGTGGACGGTGTTCAACGATCCGGCCCTGACCCAGCTGGTGGACGCCGCCCTGGAGCAGAGCCAGGACGCCCGCCTGGCGGCTGCACGTCTGGACGAGGCTCGCGCCGTGCGCCGGGGCCAGGTGCGGCAGCTCTATATTCCTTCCACGCCGCTGACCGGCTCAGCCAGTCGCACCAGCACCGATATCGTCGACCAGAGCGGTCCGGTCGGCTTTACCCAGAGCGGCGACAGCGAAAACTATCGCGCCGGTTTCGACGTCAGCTGGGAGCTGGACCTGATCGGCCGTCGCCGCGCCGCCATGGGTGTGGTCAACAATGATCTGGCCGCCAATCGCTTTGCCTATGAAGGCGCGCGCGCCGCCCTGGCCGCCAATGTCGCCCAGTCCTATTTTCAGGCCCGCGTCCTGGCCGTGCAGCTGGAAGACGCTCGCGAGAGCGCCCGCATCGCCCGGTCACTAGCCGATCTGGCCGGAGCACGCGCCACGCGCGGACTGTCGCCGAGCTCCGACGCCGACCGCGCCGCCGCTGATCTGGCCCAGTCCGAGGCCCAGGTCGCCAGCCTGGAGGCCGAGCTTCAGGTCGCCCGCCGCAGCCTGCTGATCCTGGTCGGGCGCGGGATCGACCCCTTGGCCAGCCTGCAGATCCCCGCTGCACTGGCCGATGCGCCGCCCACGCCCGCCGCCATCCCTGGAACCCTGCTGGCCCGCCGCCCCGACGTGCGCGAGGCCCAGGCCCGGCTGGCCTCGGCCTCGGCCAATCTCAAGGTCAACGAGCTGGCGATGTTCCCGACCTTCACCCTGGCTCCGGGCATCGGCCTGAGCAAGGCGGTCTCGCCCAGCTTCCTGACGCCGGGGGCCACCTCCTCGACCACCAGCTCGGCGTGGTCGATCGGCCTGGACCTTTCGATCCCTGTGCTGAACATTCCCAAGCTCCTGGCCGATATCGACGCCCAGGATGCGCGCACCGAACAGGCCGCCATCACCTACGAAAGGTCGGTGCAGGCCGCGTTCGGCGAGGCCGAGGGCGCCCTGCTGCAGCTGTCGGCCGACCAGCGCCGGGTCGCCCTGCTCAGCGCCGGCGAGCGTCGCGCGGCCGCGGCCTACGAATCCAGCCGCCGCGGCTACGCCGCGGGTCTGACCGACCTGACATCGGCCCTGCAGACCGAACAGTCCTGGCGCGCCGCCCGCACCGCTCTCAGCGGCGCGCGGGGCCAGGCCCTGCAGCGCGCCGTGCAGTCCTACAAGGCGCTTGGCGGCGGCTGGTCGCCCCAAGCCGTTCCCGAAAAAGCCTCTTCGCGATGAGATCCTCCCCGATGAACCGCCCCCTGATCGCCGCCCTGCTCCTGTCGACAGCCCTGGGCGTCGCCGCCTGCGGCGGCAAGAAGGACGAACCCGCCGCCGCCACGGCCGTGAACCAGGGGGCCCGCGCCGTCACCGTCGGCCGCGTCGAAAGCCGCCCGCTGGGCGCCGGGTTCGAAGCCTCCGGCCAGCTGGTCCCGCGCGAGGAGGCCGCCGTCGGCTCGGAGCTGGCCGGCTATCGCGTCGCCCGGGTCTATGTCGAGGAAGGGGCCTATGTCCGCGCCGGCCAGCCGCTGGTCCAGCTGGACGACACCCTGCTGCGCGCCCAGATCGCCCAGCAGGCGGCGCTGACCGCCCAGGCTCAGGCCGAGGCCGCGCGCGTCGCCGGCCTCGACGGCCAGGGCGTCCTCAGCCAGGAACAGATCGAAAGCCGCCGCTACGCCGCCAAGGCCCAGGAAGCGGCCTTGGCCGAACTGCGCACGCGCTCAAGCCGCATGACCATCACCGCGCCGGTCGGCGGTCGGGTTCTGGAACGCACCGTGCGCCCCGGCGAAATCTCGGGCGGGGCCACCATCCCCTGGTTCCGCATCGCCCGCGACGGCCTGGTCGAGCTGGACGCCGAGGTGGGCGACGCCCAGCTGTCGTCCCTCGCGATCGGCCAGTCGGCCCAGGTCATGCTGCCCGACGGCCGCTCGGTGTCCGGCGCCGTGCGCCTGATCAGTCCGCGCATCGACGCGGCGACCCGCCTGGGCAAGGTGCGCCTTCGCCTGCCCACCGATGCCGGCCTGCGCCCCGGCGGCTTTGGCCGCGCCATCTTCGCCCCCTCGGGCCGCAAGGTGAAGGCCGCGCCCGAAACCGCCATCCGCTATGACGCCGAGGGCTCGTCCCTGGTGACCGTCGACGCCTCCAACCGCGCCCGCCAGGCGCCCGTCCGCACCGGTCAACGCGGCGGCGGCTGGGTGGAACTGCTTGACGGCCCGCCGGTCGGCTCCCGCGTGCTGCTGGGCGGCTCGGCCTTCACCCTCGACGGCGATCTGGTCAAGCCGACCGACGCCAATGGCAAGGCCGCTCGCTGATGGCCAACGTCCGCATATCCGCCTGGTCGATCAAGAACCCGATCCCGGTCGCGGTCCTGTTCATCGCCCTGATCCTGGCGGGCGTCGCCAGCTACATGATGCTGCCCATCAAGCAGTATCCCAACGTCTCGTTCCCGCTGGTGGCGGTGACCATCACCCAGAGCGGCGCAGCCGCCGGCGAGATGGAAACCCAGATCACCCGCCAGGTCGAAGACGCCCTGGCCGGCATCTCCAACGTCAAGAGCATCCGCTCCTCGGTCGTGCAGGGGGTCTCGACCACCTCGATCGAGTTCGAGATCGGCGAGGACCTGCAGAAGGCCACCGACGAGGTACGCTCCAAGATCGACCAGTCGCGCGCCCTGCTGCCGCGCGAGATCGACGAGCCGATCGTCCAGCGTGTCGACCTGGATTCCCTGCCGATCATCACCTACGCGGTGTCTTCGCCGTCCATGACGATCAGCGAGCTGTCCTGGTTCGTGGACGACACCATCAGCCGCAGCCTGCAGGGCGAAAAGGGCGTCGCCCAGGTGGCCCGGGTCGGTGGCGTCGATCGCGAGATCAACATCGTCATCGATCCCGACCGCATGGCCGCCGCCGGCCTGACCGCGCCGCAGCTCAACGCGGCCTTGGCCAGTTTCAGCGTCGACGCCCCGGGCGGACGACTGGCGATCGGCGCACGCGAACAGACCGTCCGCGTGCTGGCCGCAGCCCGCACTGTCGAGCAACTGCGGGCCGTGACCATACCCACCAGCGGCGGGCGTTTCGTGCGCCTGACCGACGTGGCCGAGGTCGGCGACGGCGCCGGCGAAGCGCGCTCCTTCGCACGCCTCGACGGCCGCCCCGTGGTGGCCTTCCAGGTCAGCAAGACCAAGGACGCCAGCGACGTGCGCGTCGAGGACGGCATCAAGATCGCCATCGACAAGCTGGTCGAGGCCCACCCGGACGTCACCTTCACCAAGATCTATTCGATCGTCGACGACACCCGCGCCAGCTTCGAGGCCACACGGACCACCCTGCTCGAAGGCATGCTGCTGGCCGCCCTGGTGGTGTTTCTGTTCCTGCGCGAATGGCGCGCCACCCTGATCACCGCCATCGCCATGCCGATGTCGTTGATCCCGACCTTCATCTTCATGGCGATCATGGGCTTTTCGCTCAATGTCGTGACCCTGCTGGGCCTGACCCTGGTGATCGGCATTCTGGTCGATGACGCCATCGTCGAGATCGAGAATATCGAAAAACGCATCGCCGCCGGCGAGCGTCCCTATGCGGCGGCCATGGTCGGCGCAGACGCGATCGGGCTCGCGGTCGTGGCCACCACCTTCACCATCGTGGCGGTGTTCGCGCCGGTGGCCTTCATGCCCGGCATTCCCGGACAGTTCTTCCGGGAGTTTGGCCTGACCGTCGCCGTGGCGGTGCTGTTCTCGCTGGTCGTGGCCCGTCTGCTGACGCCGCTGCTGGCCGCCTATTTCCTCAAGCCGGCCACCAACCCGCACCCGCGCAAGCCGTTCAAGGGCCTGTACCGCAACGTGCTGGAATGGTCGCTCGACCACCGGATCGTCGCCTGCATCATCGGCGGCGTGATCTTCGCCTTCTCGATCTTCATGGCCAGCAATCTGCCCGCCGGATTCCAGCCGCCGGCCAACAACAACTACTACTATCTCAAGGTCCAGGGCCCGCCGGGCGCCACAGCGGCCGACATGGACCGCGCCGTCCAGTCGATCACCAAGCTGTTCAAGGCGCGCCCCGAGACAGCCCACGTCTTCGCCCAGGTCGGGTCGGTGATCGCCGCCAGCGGTCCCGGCGGAGGCTCCGGCGGCAGCGACCTGCGCGACGGCACGGTGACCATCGTGCTGCATGACGAGCGCGAGCTGCGGGTCCCCGAGATCAAGGCCCTGATGCGCGACAAGCTGCTGGATCTGCCTGACGTTCGGGTCAATCTGCTCAGCGATGACGGCTCGGCCGAGGTCTCCACCATCCTGACCAGCGAAGACGGCACGGCGCTGGAACGCGCCGCCCTGGCGCTGGAACGCCAGATGCGCGGCTTGAAGACCATCGCCGACCCGCGCCCGGCCTCGCCGCCCAGCGGTCCGGAAATCGTCATCCGCCCGCGCACCGATGAAGCGGCCCGCCTGGGCGTCTCGGCCGCCGACATCGCCGCCGTCGCCCGCGTGGCCACGGTGGGCGACATCGACGCCAATGTCGCCAAGCTGACCGACGGCGAGCGCCGCCTGCCGATCCGGGTGCGCCTGCCCGACAACATTCGCGGCGACCTGGCCCAGATCAAGGCTCTGCAGCTGCCGACCGCGTCCGGCGGCTATACGCGTCTGGACGCCGTGGCTGATGTCGAGTTCCAGGCCGGTCCCGCCAAGATCGAGCGCTATGGCCGCAAGCGCCAGCTGACCACCGAGGCGGATCTGCAGCCCGGCGTCGTGCTGGGCTCGGCCACCGCCGAGGTCGACAGCCTGCCGATCATGAAGAACCTGCCTGCCGGGGTCGAAAAGGCCACGGGCGGCACCGAGGAGGCGATGGGCGAGCTGTTCGGCGGCTTCGCCATCGCCCTGCTCTCGGCCATCTTCCTGGTGTTCGGCGTCATGGCCCTGCTGTTTGGCAGCTTCTTCAAGCCGATCACCATCATGTCGGCCCTGCCGCTGGCCATCGGCGGCGCCTTTGCGGGCCTCCTGGTCTGCGGCATGAGCATGTCGATCCCGTCGCTGATCGGCCTGCTGATGCTGATGGGCCTGGCCGCCAAGAACTCGATCCTGCTGGTCGACTACGCCATCGAGGAGGAACGGGCCGGCAAGCCTCAGCGCGACGCCATCCTCGAAGCCTGTCGCGAACGCGCGCGTCCGATCATCATGACCACCCTGGCGATGATGGCCGGCATGCTGCCCACCGCTCTTGGCATTGGAAAAGGCTCGGAGTTCCGCCAGCCCATGGCCGTGGCGGTGATCGGCGGCCTCATCACCTCGACGGTCCTGTCGCTGGTGCTGGTGCCGGTGGTCTATGAGATCATCGACGACTTCGAAAACTGGCTGAAGCCCAAGCTGGCCCGCTGGACCACCCCGCGCGAAGCGCCGGTCACGGCGACGCCGGACGGGGCGCCCGCCGACCGGCTCTAGAACCCGGGGCCCCGGTGCGAACCGGGGCCCTTCTCAGGCCGGCGCCTCAGCGGATCGCGGCGATCTCGTACAGGAAATCGACATAGCCCATGGTGGTGCCCACCAGTCCCTCGACCTTGGGATTGGAGGACTCGATCACGTAGTACTCGTTGGGCGCGTGGGCGCCGCTGCCGTGACCCAGGCCGAACTGCCCGGCCGGCAAACCGACCGGCGCCGAGGTGAAGACCGCGCCCGGCCATGACCCGGCCAGTCGCGGATAGACCGAGGTCTCGACACCCAGACGCTTGTAGGTGTTGAGCTCGGCGCGGATGAGCCGGCTGTTCTCGTCGGTCTCGGTGGGATCATAGCCGCCGCTGACATTGACCTCGATGTCCTGGAAGCCGCGCTTGTCCAGATGGGCGCGCAGCTTGGCCACGCAGTCGGCCATGGTCATGTTGGGCACCAGGCGCAGGTCGATCTTGGCGACGGCGCGGCCCGGCAGCACGGTCTTGCCGCCGGGGCCGGTATAGCCCGAGACCAGCCCCTCGATATTGACGGTCGGCTGCGAGGCCAGGCGCTCCAGGGCCTTTTCCCACGGCAGATCGTCGATCCAGCGATCCACGCCCAATGACCGCTTGGCGTCGGCCTCGCTCATCCGCTGGGCCGCCAGGGCGATCAGCTCGCGTTCGCGCGCGGTCAGCGGCCGCACCTTCTCGAAATAGCCGTCGATCGCCGGGCTGTTGCCATCCGGGGTGACCAGGGTGGCCAGGGCTTGGACCAGACGCCAGGCGGGGCTGTCGACCCGGGCCTTCTCGCTGGAGTGGATATCGGTCTTCGGACCCCGCCCCCATTTGGCGCCGCTGGCCACCAGTTCGAACTCGACCACGCCCTTGGCGCCCAGATTGACGCTGACGCCGCCATTGCTGGGGCTCTGCCAGCCTGCGGGAATGACCACGCCCTCGCAGCGCTTCAGCGCCGCCAGGATGTGCGGCCGGGCGACGATCTGGTGGAAGTGGGGACTGCCGATCTCCTCCTCGCCCTCGCAGACCAGCACCAGATTGACCGGCGACTTGCGACCGGCCGCGCGCAGGGCGTGAAGCGCCGCCAGGAAGGCCGCCTCCGGGCCCTTCTGGTTGACGGCTCCGCGGCCGACGATGACCTTGCCAAAGCCCGGCTTGTCGACGATCCGCGCCTCCAGCGGCGGCGAACTCCATTCGGCGGGATCGAACTGCTTCACGTCGTACATGAAGTAGATGCCCATCCAGCGCTTGGCGCCGACGTCCAGGGTGGCGAACACCCCGGGATAGCCGTCGGTGGGCACCTTCTCGACCTGCTGGAAGCCGGCGTCGCGGGCCAGGGCCATCATGTAGTCGGCGCCCTTGTCCATGTCGCGGTCCTCCGCGGCGATGGACGGCAGGGCGATCCAGTCCTGGATGCGCTTGACCGAAGCGTCGAAGCCGATCTCCGCGGCCTTGCGGACGGCGGCCAGATCCCCGCTGGCGGCGAAGGTCAGGCCCGGCGTGAACAGGGTGAGAGCGGCCGCCCCCGTCAGCAGCGTGCGGCGATCCTGGACAAGGCCAGAGCGCTTGGATGTGATGGTCATGCCGTTCCCCCCAGATCATACCTCGGGGAGATTAGAGCCGGGCGCGCCGCGAGCGGCAAGGCCCGGCGCCTAGAACTCCAGCGCCTTGGGCCGATAGGTCAGGCGACAGACGGTCCAGCCGTCCTGGCGGGTCAGATCGAAGACGCCGCCAAGCTGACCGGCCATAGACCGGACGATCCGCAGGCCAAGACTGGCGGAGTTGCGGGGATCAAAGCCGGGCGGCGGTCCGGCGCCATTGTCGCGCACGATCAGCACGTGCTCGTCACCGCTCTGGTCGAGGCTGACCAGCACCTGGCCCGCGCCGCCCTTGAAGCCGTGTTCGATGGCGTTGTTGAAGCTTTCCAGCAGCACCAGGGTCACGGGGGTGGCCTGATCGGGGTGCAGGGGCGCCTCGCCGCCGTCCAGCGACACCTCGGCGGGACTGCCGGCCGCCGCGTTGGCGTCGGCCAGAAGGCTTCGCGCGAAGTCGCGGAAGGGAGACGGATCGCCGACCTGATTGTGCAGTTCGCGCTGGATCCGGGCGATCGTCTCGATCCGGCCGCCGGCCTCGGTCAGGGCCCGCTGGGCCTCGCCGTCGCTGACCCCGCCCGCCTGCAGGCGCAGCAGCGCCCCCACAACCTGGATGTTGTTGCTCACCCGGTGATGCAGTTCGCGATAGAGCAGGTCGCGGTTCTCGGCCAGCCGCTCATAGCGTTCGCGCTCGGCCGCCAGCTGCCGCATCGCGCCACGCATGCCGTCGATGAAGAAGATGTCGACCGCCACCACGAAGACATAGAAGAACAGCGCGACCCCGGTCGCCACGTTGATGTGGAAACCGTTATAGGCCGGGACGAAGAAGTAGCCCGCGCCAAACATCGACAGGACAGCGCAGAGGATCGCCGGCCTGGCCCCGGCGAAATAGGCCGTGATCACCACGGCGGGAAAAAAGGTCACATAGGGAAAGCCGGGCGGAAACCAGCCGTCGAGCAGCAGGCGCAGGCAAAAGGCCGCCAACGCCGCGACCGCCGCGATCCCGTAGCCGAACAGCGGCGCGGTGCGGATGCTTTGCCAGCCCATCATCAAGTCCCCCACCAGTTATTGACGTGACGCCGCAACTGGCAAACGTCAAGCCGGTCGCCGACATAACCGCTTGGCGACGCGCGATCCAACGCCCCCAAAGCAAAAGGCCCCGGCGTTTCCGCCGGGGCCTTCGCAGTCTTTAGCCGTGGCTAGAAAGTCGAGACTACTCGACGATCTTGGCAACCACGCCGGCGCCGACCGTGCGGCCGCCTTCGCGAATGGCGAAGCGCAGGCCCTGGTCCATGGCGATCGGGGTGATCAGCTCGACGTCCAGCTCGGCGTTGTCGCCCGGCATGATCATTTCCACGCCTTCGCGCAGCTTGATGATCCCGGTGACGTCCGTCGTGCGGAAGTAGAACTGCGGGCGATAGTTGGTGAAGAACGGGGTGTGACGGCCGCCTTCTTCCTTGTTGAGGATATAGGCCTCAGCCACGAACTTGGTGTGCGGCGTGATCGAACCCGGCTTGCACAGCACTTGGCCGCGCTCGACGTCTTCGCGCTTGGTGCCGCGCAGCAGAACGCCGACGTTGTCGCCAGCTTGACCCTGGTCCAGCAGCTTGCGGAACATTTCGACGCCCGTGCAGGTCGTCTTCTGAACCGGACGGATGCCGACGATTTCGACTTCTTCGCCGACCTTGACGATACCCTTTTCGATACGGCCCGTGACCACGGTGCCGCGGCCCGAGATCGAGAACACGTCTTCGACCGGCATCAGGAACGGCAGGTCCAGCGGACGCGCCGGCTGCGGGATGTAGTCGTCAACCGTCTGCATCAGCGCCAGGATCGACTCTTCGCCGATCTTGGGGTTGCCACCGTCGATGGCGACCTTGGCCGAGCCCTTGGTGATCGGAATGTCGTCGCCCGGGAAGTCATACGACGAAAGCAGCTCGCGCACTTCCATCTCGACCAGCTCGAGCAGCTCTTCGTCGTCGACCAGGTCGACCTTGTTCATGTAGACGACCAGGGCCGGCACGCCGACCTGACGGGCCAGCAGGATGTGCTCGCGGGTCTGGGGCATCGGGCCGTCAGCGGCCGAAACCACCAGGATCGCGCCGTCCATCTGCGCGGCGCCGGTGATCATGTTCTTCACATAGTCGGCGTGGCCGGGGCAGTCGACGTGGGCATAGTGACGGTTGGCCGTCTCATATTCCACGTGGGCGGTGTTGATCGTGATGCCGCGGGCCTTTTCTTCCGGCGCAGCGTCGATGTCGGCGTAGTTCATCGCCTTGCCGCCGCCGGTCTTGGCCAGCGTGATGGTGATCGCAGCCGTCAGCGTCGTCTTGCCATGGTCAACGTGACCAATGGTGCCGATGTTGCAGTGCGGCTTGTTACGTTCGAACTTTTCCTTGGCCATTTTTCTCTACCTTAGGACCCCAGAGGGGCCTCAAATTAATGGGAATTTCTGGGGTTCTTGTTGAGAGGGCCCCTAACGGAGCCCTCTCTGCTTCCTTCGTGCAGGCTTTTCCCGAGGGAAAAAACTACGCGTACTTCTTGATCACTTCGTCGGCGACGTGTTGCGGCACCGGCTCGTAGTGATCGTATTGCATGGTGAACTGGGCGCGGCCTTGCGACATGCCCCGCAGGGTGTTCACGTAGCCGAACATGTTGGCCAGCGGCACGAAGGCGTTAACCACCGTGGCGTTGCCGCGCATGTCTTGACCCTGGATCATGCCGCGACGGCTGTTCAGGTCGCCGATGACCGAACCCAGATACTCTTCCGGGGTCACGACTTCGACGGCCATGATCGGCTCGAGCAGCTTGGGAGCGCCCTTTTCGCGCAGCTCCTTGAAGGCGGCGCGCGACGCGATTTCGAACGCCAGCACGCTGGAGTCGACGTCGTGGTACTTGCCGTCCGTCAGGGTGGCCTTGAAATCGATCAGCGGGAAGCCGGCCAGCAGGCCGTTGTCCTTAACGGAGTTCAGACCCTTTTCGACGCCCGGGATGTATTCCTTGGGCACCGCGCCGCCGACGATCGAGTTTTCGAACACGAAGCCCGAACCGGGCTCGCCGGGTTCGAAGGTGATCATGACGCGGGCGAACTGGCCCGTACCGCCGGTCTGCTTCTTGTGGGTGTAGTCGATGTCGACCGTCTTACCCAGGCTTTCGCGATAGGCAACCTGCGGCGCGCCGATGTTGGCTTCGACCTTGTAGGTCCGCTTCAGGATGTCGATCTTGATGTCCAGGTGCAGCTCGCCCATGCCCTTCAGGATCGTCTGGCCGCTTTCGAAGTCGGTCGAGACGGTGAAGGACGGATCTTCGGCGGCCAGCTTCTGCAGGGCGACGCCCAGCTTCTCCTGGTCGGCCTTCGACTTGGGCTCGACAGCGATTTCGATGACGGGCGCCGGGAAGATCATGCGCTCCAGGATCACCGGGGACTTCAGCGGATCGCACAGGGTATCGCCGGTGCGGGTGTCCTTGAGGCCAGCCAGAGCGACGATGTCGCCGGCGAAGGCTTCCTTGATGTCTTCGCGGTTGTTGGAGTGCATCAGAAGCATGCGGCCAACGCGCTCGCGCTTGTCGCGCGTGGCGTTGAGCAGGCCCATGCCGGTTTCCAGCTTGCCCGAATAGATGCGGCAGAAGGTCAGCGAACCAACGAAGGGGTCGTCCATGATCTTGAACGCCAGAACCGACAGCGGCTCTTCGTCCGAAGCCCGACGCACGATTTCTTCTTCGGTCTTGAAGTCGATGCCCTTGGTCGGCGGGATGTCCAGCGGCGACGGCAGGTAGTCGACGACGGCGTCCAGCAGGGTCTGAACGCCCTTGTTCTTGAAGGCCGAGCCGCAGAGGATCGGATAGAACGCGCCGCTCAGCACAGCCTTGCGGATGCAGTTCTTGATGGTCGCTTCCGAGGGCTCTTCGCCGCCCAGATAGGCTTCCATCGCTTCGTCGTCCATTTCGACGGCGCATTCGACCAGATAGGCGCGGGCCTCGACGGCCTTGTCCATCAGATCGGCGGGAATTTCTTCGTCGCGGAAGTTGGCGCCCAGGGCGTCATTGTCCCAGACGACGGCCTTCATGCGGACCAGGTCAACCAGGCCGCTGAGGGTGTTTTCCGAGCCGATCGGGAACTGGATCGGAACGGCCTTGGCGCCCAGGCGGTCGCGGATCGACTCGACCGACTTGTCGAAGTCGGCGCCGATCTTGTCCATCTTGTTGACGAACACGATACGCGGAACGTTGTACTTGTCGGCCTGGCGCCAGACGGTTTCGGTCTGGGGCTCAACACCGGCGTTACCGTCCAGAACGGTGACGGCGCCATCCAGCACGCGCAGCGAACGCTCGACTTCAATGGTGAAGTCGACGTGGCCGGGGGTGTCGATGATGTTGAGGCGCTTTTCTTTCCAGAAAGCGGTCGTCGCGGCGGACGTGATCGTGATGCCGCGCTCTTGCTCCTGGTCCATCCAGTCCATGGTCGCGGCGCCGTCGTGGACTTCGCCGATCTTGTGCGACTTGCCCGTGTAATACAGGATCCGCTCGGTCGTCGTCGTCTTCCCGGCGTCGATGTGCGCCATGATGCCGAAGTTACGGTAGTCTTCGATTTTATGCTGGCGGGCCATGATGGAGCTCTGCGTAGCGCTGCTGTGAGGCAGGGACATTTAAACGTGCGGCGCGGGCGGTTTATCGCAAACCGCCCGCGCCTGAAAGAGTGCTGGTAAGAAAGGTTACCAGCGGTAGTGCGAGAACGCCCGGTTGGCTTCAGCCATCTTGTGGGTGTCTTCGCGCTTCTTCACCGCGGTGCCGCGGTTGTTGGAAGCGTCGAGCAGTTCACCGGCCAGCTTCTCGGTCATGGTGTTCTCGCCGCGCTTGCGCGCAGCGGTAACCAGCCAGCGGATGGCCAGGGCGCGACGACGGTCCGGACGGACTTCCACGGGCACCTGATAGGTGGCGCCGCCAACGCGACGCGACCGGACTTCGATCGCCGGGGCGACGTTGTCCAGAGCGGAGTGGAAGGTTTCCAGGGGACCCTGGTCCTTGCGCTTGGTTTCGATGATGTCGAAAGCACCATAGATGATGTTTTCGGCGACGGCTTTTTTGCCCTCGTACATCACGTAGTTCATGAATTTGGTGACCACCAGGTCTCCGAACTTCGGGTCCGGCAGAACTTGGCGTTTCTCGGCGCGACGGCGGCGTGACATGCTTCTTTTTCCTTACTTCGGACGCTTGGCGCCGTAGAGCGAACGACGCTGCTTACGATCCTTGACACCTTGGGTGTCGAGGACGCCGCGCAGGATGTGATAACGGACGCCGGGCAAATCCTTGACGCGGCCGCCGCGGATAAGCACCACCGAGTGCTCCTGCAGGTTGTGGCCTTCGCCCGGGATATAGCAAACGGCTTCGATGCCGGTGGTCAGACGGACCTTGGCGACCTTACGCAGAGCCGAGTTGGGCTTCTTCGGGGTCGTCGTATAGACGCGGGTGCAAACACCACGGCGTTGCGGGCAGCCCTTGAGGGCGGGCACCTTGTTCCGGACCGGCTTAGGCTGGCGCGGCTTACGGATGAGCTGGTTGACGGTAGGCATTAAGTCTCTGCTCTGATGGAAGCGTGTGCCTGTCGGCCGAGGCGCTTCGGGTCCTAGTCATGTATTCCGGCTTGCAAGGCTCCAGATGGAGATCCGATAAACACGAAACTCGCCGGGACGCGGAAAGCGTTCCGGCGGGCTATCCGTCGGTAGGGGACGGGCGCTTATCAGGACGGGCGCAGGGCCCACCTCGAAAGAGCGCGGTATTTACTCGCGAAGTCGATCCGCGTCAACGCCGGTGATTGCGTCGGTTAACGAGGTCTTAAAGGCCACGCTTTCGCCACTTCCGATGGCGAGGCTGCGCGCGTTGTAACCCCTTTGTCGAATGATCTGTGACCTTGCCAACGGCGCGCGCCCAACCGCTGAGACCGAGCGCTGTTCTGGCCGGCTCCCTCGTCGCCCACGGACTGGTGCTGGCCTTGTTGGCCTTTCCCCGGATCGAGGCCTTTCCTGACCGTTCCAACGACGAAGACGCCCTGACGGTGACCCTGGAACGGATCGACCGGACGCCGGAGGCCCCGTCCGACGCCCCGCCCGCCAGCGCGCCCGGCCAGATCCAGGCGCGAACGCCCCGCGCGGTCTTCTCCTCGCCCGTGGCGCCGCTGATGGTTCCGGGCCTGCCGGCCGCGCCGCGACGCGGCACGGCCCTGCATCCCGCCCCCCTGCCCGAAGGCCCCAGGGGCGATCTGCGCGCCGCCCTGCGCGGCAGCGGCGTGGGCTGCGCCAATGGCCGCGCGGTCGGGCTGAACCGGCGGGAGATCGAGACATGTCAGGAGCGTTGGGGGGCGGCGGCGCGCAACGCTCCGGTCTATGCCAACGCACCGGTCAGCGCCGGGGCGGCGATCGACTTCCGTCAGCAGTCGCTCGCCCAGGAAGCCAGTCGCGCCTACAGGGAAAGCCCCATGGGCGTAGGCGTGGATCATCGTAGCCGCGACGGCCCGGGCAGGGCCAAGGACATCCCCTTCGTCGGCGGTCTCGAGCAGGACGGGCTGGGCCGGCCCCGCGACGCACGCGGCCAGGAGCTCTATCTGCTGGGCAAGGCCAAGCAGATAGAGGCCGAGCGCGCCAAGGCCCGACGGGAGTCAGAACAGCGTTGAAGGGCGTCTAGGCGACGCGGCGCGGGGATGCCGAGTGGGCGTCCACCTTGAAGCGGCCGACCAGGCCCGCCAGGCTATCGGCCTGGGCGACCAGATCGCGGCTGGCGTCAGCCGAGCGGTTGACCATGGCGGCGTTCTGCTGCGTGCCCTGGTCCATCTGGTTGACGGCGGTGTTGACCTCGCTGAGGCCGGCGGCCTGTTCCTGCGCGCTGGCGGCGATCTCGGAAACGCTGCCGTCGATGGCCGCGACCTGGGCAGCGATCTTCTGCAGCGCCTCGCCCGTGCGGCCGACCAGCTTCACCCCCGCCTCGACCTGACGGGTGGAGTCGCCGATATGGGTCTTGATCTGCTTGGCCGCGTCGGCCGAGCGCTGGGCAAGCGCCCGCACTTCCTGGGCCACGACCGCGAAGCCGCGACCGGCCTCGCCGGCTCGCGCCGCCTCGACCCCGGCGTTCAGGGCCAGCAGATTGGTCTGGAAGGCGATCTCGTCGATCACGCCGATGATCTGGGCCACCTGGGCGGCCGAGGCCTCCACCCCGTTGATCGCATCGATGGTCTCGCTCACGACCTGGCGCGAGCGGTCGGCTTCGGCCTGGGCCTCGCGTACGGCCTCGCGGGCCCCGCGCGCGCCGTCGGCGGTGCGCTTGACCGTGGCGGTGATCTCGTCGAGGGCGGCGGCGGTCTCTTCCAGGCTGGCGGCCTGCTGCTCAGTGCGGCGAGACAGGTCGCCGGCCTCCGAGGCGATGCCGCCGGCCCCGGCGTGGAGGCCGCCCACCGCGTCGATCACGGCGCCCATGGCGTCCTGCAGACGGCCCACGGTCTGGTTGAAGTCGGCCCGCAGGCCTTCGTAGTCGGCCGCGAAAGGCGTCTCGATGCGCACGGTCAGGTCGCCGTCGGACAGACGCCCCAGCCCTTCGGCCAGGCTGGTGACGACGCTGTTCTGGGCTGCGGCCTGGCGGGCGTCGCGATCCCGGGCGGCCAGGCGGTCGGCCTGTTCTACACCGTCGCGAGCCTCGGCCTGGGCCTGAATGGTCTGCTTTTCCCGGGCGTCGTCGCGGAAGGCGTGGACCGCGTCGGCCATCAGGCCAATGTCGTCGCGGCGGCCGGCGAAGGGCAGACTGACGGTCAGGTCGCCAGCCATCACCTTGCCCATGGCGTCGCGCAGGGTCGACAGCGGCTTCAGTTGACCACGCACCATCAGCACCGAGGCCGTGGCGCCGGCGGCGCCCAGCAGCAGGCAGGCCGCAGCCAGGAAACCCAGCTGCTTGTAGACCGGCTGGAAGAAGTCGGCCTGAGGCACGCCGACATACAGGATGCCGATCACCTGGCCACTGGCGTCCTTGATTGGATCGTAAGCCACGAAAAACGGCCGATCCAGGATCTTGGCCTCGCCGCGGTAGGACTCGCCCCGACCCAGCACGGCGTCATGGACCTTGCCCTTGGCCAGGGGCGTGCCGACCGCGCGGCTGCCATCGGGCTTGGTGACATTGGTGGTGATGCGGGTGTCGCCCATGAACACGGTGGCCGTGCCGCCGACCAGGGCCTTGACCCTGTCGACGCCGTCGAAGTCGCCGTTCAGAACCTTGTCGCCCACCATCAGCTGGTCAGCCTCCCGACGGAAGATCGCGCCGCGCTGGCCGATGACGTCCCACGCCACCCGCATGCTGGCTTCCTGCTGGGCGGCGGCCTGCTGCTTGGCGAAGCCGAGCGAACCGCTGGCGACGATGGCCAGGACCGCAACGGTCAAGACCAGGAAAGCTGCGGCGATGGTCAGACTGACCTTGGTGGAAATGTCCGAGCGCATGGCATCCGTGGGAAGCGGTTGAGCTCTTCCAGATGCCTAACGCGCGTAAACCAAGGCTTAAGATTCTGATTTAACTCGAATTCCTCGACGCTTTGCGACCATATGCCGCCGGATCCGCCCGGGAAACCCGCACTTTGGGTCTCATGACCAGCCAAGGCGTTGGCCCGGCGCGCCACTCCCAGCAGGCCAGCATCATGTCCAGATGGCTGCGGCTGGTCAGCTGGTCGGGCAGATCGGCCTTCTCCACGCGGGGATCGAGGCGCTTGATATCGTGGGTGGGCGAGAACCGCGCGATGAGGCGCTCGGTGACACCCTCGCGAAACCCCGGATGGGTCTCGACGATGACATTGAACTCGGCCAGCGCTGGATAGAGGTCGGGGCGGAGAACCTCGTCCTCGTAACCCTCCGCATCGATGAAGACCAGAATCCGTCCCCTGCTGCGGTAGGCGTCGAAGTCCTCGCCCTGAAAGGCTCCACGGACGACCACACGCTCTGAAACGCCATTGGCCGCCGCCAGCAAACCGCAACGGCGGCGCGCCGTCTCGTCGATATCGTAGGCGTTAACCGTGACGCCGGGCATCAGGCGCGCCAGGCCAACGGCGTAATAGCCTTCGGCGCATCCGATATCGATCACATGATCCAGGCCTTCGGCCGCGAACGCCAGAAGATCGGGATGCAACTCGCGCTCATAGACACCGAGAAGCCGGGGCAGCAGAGCCCCCTCGGCCGCGTTCACCACATAGTCCATCCCGGCGAACGGCCCAGAGCGCACGCGCAAGCCTTCCGCGGCCAGGGTGTTGACCCAGAGCTGCGTGCGCCATTTGACGCCGATCATCATGGCCCTGGCCAGAAGGTCTCCGTCGGAGATCCCCTCCCCGTCGTATATCAGCGCGCGTAACCTAGCCGCATAGTCTGTCGTCAGGCTCATTCGCCGCTCTCCCCCGAGCACTCTGCCCGAGAATAAACGGACGAGATCTGGAATCGATCCACCCGAGCGGTATTCCCGCCGGCCCCAGCGCCGGGCAAAAGAAAAGGCCCGGGATCGCTCCCGGGCCTTTCCGTTCAGTTCGTCAGGTCGAAGCCTATTCGGCGTCGGCCAGAGCGATGGCCTCGGGCAGAGGCTCCATCGCATCTTCGCGCTGCTGGGCCAACTGCTCGTCGCGCTTGGCGGCGACGCGCTGCAGGCTGCGCAGATAGGAACCCGTACCGGCGGGGATCAGGCGACCCACGATGACGTTTTCCTTCAGGCCTTCCAGGGTGTCGGTCTTGCCGTGCACCGAGGCTTCGGTCAGGACGCGGGTCGTTTCCTGGAACGACGCGGCCGAGATGAAGCTCTTGGTCTGCAGCGAGGCCTTGGTGATGCCGAGCAGCACGGGCTGGGTGGTGGCCGGACGGCCGCCACGCGAAACCGCGCGGTCCTGCTCGATGTAGAACTCAGGCTTGTCCAGGTGATCGCCCTTGATCAGACCCGTATCGCCCGGCTCGAGGATCTCGACCTTTTGCAGCATCTGACGAACGATCGTCTCGATGTGCTTGTCGTTGATCGGCACGCCTTGCAGTCGGTAAACTTCCTGAATTTCGTCGACCAGGAAGTTGGCCAGGGCCTCGACGCCCAGGATGCGCAGGATGTCGTGCGGATCCGGGTTGCCGTCGATGATGTATTCGCCGCGCGCGATGAAGTCGCCATCGTGCACCGCGATGTGCTTGCCCTTGGGGATCAGGAACTCGACCGGCTCGCCCTGGTTACCGTCAGCGTCGATTTCCGGGGTGATCTTGATGCGGCGCTTGTTCTTGTAATCCTTGCCGAATTCGACGCGACCGTCCATTTCCGCGATGACCGCGCAGTCCTTGGGACGGCGGGCTTCGAAGAGTTCGGCGACGCGCGGCAGACCGCCGGTGATGTCGCGGGTCTTGGCGCCTTCGGTGGGGATCCGCGCGATGACCTCGCCCGGCTTGACCATGTCGCCGTCACCGACGGACAGAATGGCCCCGACCGACATCAGGTAGCGAGCCTCACCGCCGTTGGCGAGGCGGACATAGGAACCGTCCTCGGCCAGAACGCCCATGGCGGGGCGCAGGTCGGCGGCGCGGGCCGAGGTCCGCCAGTCGGCGATCACGCGCTGCGCGATACCGGTGGCTTCGTCGGTTTCCTCGCGGACGGAGAAGCCGTCCACCAGGTCTTCCGCACGGATCTTGCCGGCCACTTCGGTGATGATCGGGGTGGTGTAGGGGTCCCAATCGGCCAGACGCTGGCCACGCTTCACCTTGTCGCCGTCCTTGATCTTCAGGCGCGCGCCGTAAGGCGGCTTGTAGTTTTCGCGTTCCTTGCCGTCGACCAGGACGCTCACGGCCGTGTTGCGGCTCATGACGACCAGGAAGCCTTCGGTGCCGACAACGGTGGCGCCGGTCACGCGGACCGTACCGTCGTTGCTGCTTTCGAAGAACGACTGCTCGGCGACCTGGGCGGTGCCGCCGATGTGGAAGGTCCGCATCGTCAGCTGGGTGCCGGGCTCTCCGATGGACTGAGCGGCGATGACGCCGACCGCTTCACCGATGTTGACCGGGGTACCGCGGGCCAGGTCGCGGCCGTAGCAGGCGCCGCAGACGCCGACCTTGGCTTCGCAGGTCAGGACCGAACGCACCTTCACCGACTGCACGGCAGCCGCTTCGATCGCGTCGGCCATGTTCTCGGTCAGGTAGGTGTCGGCCGGAACGACCAGCTCGCCGGTCGCCGGGTCCTTGATGTCCTCGGCCGAGAAGCGGCCCAGGACGCGCATGCCCAGCGAGACCAGGACGTCACCGCCCTCGACCACGGCGCGCAGGGTGATGCCCCGCGTGGTGCCGCAATCTTCCTCGACGATGATGCAGTCCTGCGCCACGTCGACCAGACGACGCGTCAGATAGCCCGAGTTGGCGGTCTTCAGCGCGGTGTCCGCGAGGCCCTTACGGGCGCCGTGGGTCGAGTTGAAGTATTCCTGAACGGTCAGGCCTTCCTTGAAGTTCGAGACGATCGGGGTCTCGATGATCTCGCCCGAAGGCTTGGCCATCAGACCGCGCATGCCGCCCAGCTGCTTCATCTGGGCTTGCGAACCACGGGCGCCGGAGTGGGCCATCATGTAGATGGAGTTGATCTCCTTCTCGCGGCCGTTCTCGTCCAGATGCTTCATCTGAAGCTCGGCCATCATCTCGTCGGCGACGCGGTCGGTGGCCTTGGCCCAGGCGTCAACGACCTTGTTGTACTTCTCGCCCTTGGTGATCAGGCCGTCAGCATATTGCTGCTCGTACTCTTCAGCCAGGGTGCGGGTTTCGGCGACGATCGCCTCTTTCCGCTTCGGGATGATGATGTCGTCCTTGCCGAAGGAGATGCCGGCCTTGGCCGCTTCCTTGAAGCCCAGACCCATGATCTGGTCGGCGAAGATCACCGTCGCCTTCTGACCGCAGTGGCGGTAGACGATGTCGATGAGGTTGCCGATTTCCTTCTTGGTCAGGGCCTTTTCGATCAGGCGGTGACCCACCTGCGGGTGACGCGGCAGCAGGGCGGCGATCTTCATCCGGCCCGGCGTGGTGTCGATCACGCGGCGACGCGCCACGCCATCGGCGTCAACTTCGGTAAAGCGCGACTTGATCTTGGCGTGCAGGCTGACAACGCCGGCGTCCATGGCGGCTTCGATTTCGCCCAGGTCGGCAAAGATCTTGCCTTCGCCCGGCTCACCTTCGCGAGCGACCGACAGATAGTACAGACCCAGGACGATGTCCTGCGACGGCACGATGATCGGGCGACCGTTGGCGGGCGACAGGATGTTGTTGGTCGACATCATCAGGACGCGCGCTTCGAGTTGCGCCTCCAGCGACAGCGGCACGTGGACAGCCATCTGGTCGCCGTCGAAGTCGGCGTTGAAGGCGGCGCAGACCAGCGGGTGCAGCTGGATGGCCTTGCCCTCGATCAGCTTGGGTTCGAACGCCTGGATGCCCAGACGGTGAAGCGTCGGCGCGCGGTTCAGCATCACCGGGTGTTCGCGGATCACCTCTTCGAGGATGTCCCACACTTGGGGCTGTTCGCGCTCGACCATACGCTTGGACTGCTTGACGGTGCCCGACAGGCCCTTGGCGTCCAGGCGCGCATAGATGAACGGCTTGAACAGCTCCAGAGCCATCTTCTTGGGCAGGCCGCACTCGTGCAGCTTCAGATCGGGACCGACCACGATGACCGAACGGCCCGAATAGTCGACGCGCTTGCCCAGCAGGTTCTGACGGAAGCGACCCTGCTTGCCCTTCAGCATGTCGGCCAGCGACTTCAGCGGACGCTTGTTGGCGCCGGTGATGACGCGACCGCGGCGGCCGTTATCGAACAGGGCGTCGACCGACTCCTGCAGCATCCGCTTTTCGTTGCGGATGATGATGTCGGGGGCGCGCAGCTCGATCAGGCGCTTGAGGCGGTTGTTACGGTTGATGACCCGGCGATAGAGGTCGTTCAGGTCGGAGGTGGCGAAGCGGCCACCGTCCAGCGGCACCAGCGGGCGCAGTTCCGGCGGGATCACCGGCACGACCGTCAGAACCATCCACTCGGGACGGTTGCCCGATTCCGAGAAGGCTTCGAGGATCTTCAGGCGCTTGCTGAACTTCTTCTGCTTCATGTCCGACACGGTGCCGGCCAGCTCTTCGCGCAGGCGTTCGGCTTCCTTGTCGAGGTCGATCGCCTTGAGCAGGTTCTGGATGGCTTCAGCGCCGATCTCGGCGGTGAAGCTGTCATCGCCGTACTCTTCCTGGGCGCGCATGTAGTCGTCCTCGCTGAGCAGCTGGTGCTGCTTCAGCGGGGTCAGGCCCGGCTCGGTGATGATGTAGTATTCGAAGTACAGGACGCGTTCGATGTCCTTCAGCGGCATGTCGAGCATCATGGCGATACGCGACGGCAGCGACTTCAGGAACCAGATGTGGGCGACCGGCGAGGCCAGCTCGATGTGGCCCATGCGCTCGCGACGAACGCGGGCCAGGGTGACTTCAACACCGCACTTTTCGCAGATGATGCCCTTGTACTTCATGCGCTTGTACTTGCCGCACAGGCATTCGTAGTCCTTGGTCGGGCCAAAGATACGGGCGCAGAACAGGCCGTCACGCTCGGGCTTGAACGTGCGGTAGTTGATGGTTTCGGGCTTCTTGATCTCGCCGAACGACCACGAGCGGATCTTTTCCGGCGAGGCCAGCGAAATACGGATCTGGTCGAAGGTCGGAGCGGCCTGGACCGGATTGAAGATGTTCAGGACTTCCTGGTTCATCTTGGTTCCTTCTGCGGGATTACCCGCGAAAATTCAAAGTGGAGAGAGGCTGAGCGAAGGCCCCTCCCCGGTCTTCAGACCGAGGAGGGTGCGATGGATCAGCTGTTCTCCAGCTCGACGTTCAGGCCGAGCGAGCGCATTTCCTTGACCAGCACGTTGAAGCTTTCGGGGATACCGGCTTCGAACGTGTCATCGCCACGGACGATCGACTCGTAGACCTTGGTCCGGCCGGCCACGTCGTCGGACTTCACCGTCAGCATTTCCTGCAGGGTGTAGGCCGCGCCGTAGGCTTCCAGCGCCCAGACTTCCATTTCCCCGAAGCGCTGACCGCCGAACTGGGCCTTACCACCCAGCGGCTGTTGCGTGACGAGGGAGTACGGACCGATCGAACGGGCGTGGATCTTGTCGTCGACCAGGTGGTGCAGCTTCAGCATGTAGATGTAGCCGACCGTGACCGGACGCTTGAACTGGTCGCCCGTCTGACCGTCGAACAGGATCGACTGGCCCGAGGGGTCAAGACCCGCCATGCGCAGGTGATCTTCGATGTCGCCGATGCGCGCGCCGTCGAACACGGGCGTCGCGATCGGAACGCCCTTGCCGAGGTTGCGAGCCAGTTCCACCAGACCCTCTTCGGTGTCAGGCAGTTCTTCGTCGGGACCGTAGATCTCGGTCAGACGCTCGATGAGCGCTTCCTTCTGACCGCCGGCCTGCCAGTCTTCCAGCAGGGCGGTGATCTGCTTGCCGAGACCGGCGCAGGCCCAACCCAGGTGGGTTTCGAAGATCTGGCCGACGTTCATGCGCGAAGGCACGCCCAGCGGGTTCAGAACCACGTCCACGTGCGTCCCGTCGGCGAGGAACGGCATGTCCTCGATCGGCAGGATGCGCGAGATGACGCCCTTGTTGCCGTGACGGCCGGCCATCTTGTCGCCGGGCTGAAGCTTGCGCTTCACGGCCACGAAGACCTTGACCATCTTCATCACGCCCGGGGGCAGTTCGTCGCCGCGCTGCAGCTTGTCGACCTTGTCTTCGAAACGACGGTCCAGACGCTTGCGGTTCTCGTCGAACAGACGGCGCAGCGACTCGAGTTCGCCCATCGCCTTCTCGTCTTCGAGCGCGATCTGCCACCACAGGCCGGGCTGAACGTCAGCCAGGCCCTGGGCGGTGATCTCGCCGCGCGACAGGCCCTTGGGGCCCGACAGAGCGACGTTGCCGATCAGCAGCTCGCGCAGACGGCCCGAGATGTTGCGGTTCAGGATCGCGAATTCGTCGTCGCGGTCCTTGCCCAGACGGTCGATTTCCGAGCGTTCGATGGCCAGGGCGCGTTCGTCCTTGTCGACGCCGTGACGGTTGAACACGCGCACGTCGACGATGGTGCCGGCGACGCCCGGGGGCAGGCGCAGGCTGGTGTCGCGGACGTCCGAGGCCTTTTCACCGAAGATGGCGCGCAGGAGCTTTTCTTCCGGCGTCATCGGGCTTTCGCCCTTCGGCGTGACCTTGCCGACCAGGATGTCGCCCGGCTGGACTTCGGCGCCGATGGCCACGATGCCAGCTTCGTCGAGGTTGCGCAGGGCTTCCTCGCCGACGTTGGGGATATCGCGGGTGATTTCTTCTGGGCCGAGCTTGGTGTCGCGGGCCATGACTTCAAATTCCTCGATGTGGATCGAGGTGAAGACGTCGTCGCGGACGATGCGTTCGGAGATCAGGATCGAGTCTTCGAAGTTGTAGCCGTTCCAGGGCATGAACGCGACGAGAGCGTTGCGGCCCAGGGCCAGTTCGCCCAGTTCGGTCGAGGGACCGTCGGCGATGATGTCGCCGGAGTTGATCTTGTCGCCCACCTTCACCAGCGGACGCTGGTTGATGCAGGTCGACTGGTTCGAGCGCTGGAACTTGCTGAGGCGATAGATATCGACGCCCGAACGGGCGGCGTCGGTTTCCTCGGTGGCGCGGACGACGATACGGGTACCGTCGATCTGCTCGACCACGCCGGTACGCTTGGCCACGACCACGGCGCCGGAGTCGCGAGCGACCACGGCTTCCATGCCCGTGCCGACCAGCGGCGCGTCGGACTGCACCAGAGGCACGGCCTGACGTTGCATGTTCGAGCCCATGAGGGCGCGGTTGGCGTCATCGTTTTCGAGGAAGGGGATCAGGGCCGCGGCCACCGAAACCACCTGACGCGGCGACACGTCCATCAGGTCGACCATCTCCTTTTGCAGGAGCGTGGGTTCGCCGTTGATCCGGCCGGGGACCAGGTCGTCGACGATCTCGCCGTTCAACACCTTGATGTTGGACTGGGCGATGACGTGCTTCGACTCTTCCATGGCCGACATGTAGACGACCTCGTCGAGCGGCTTGCCGTCGGCGACGCGACGGTAGGGGCTCTCGATGAAGCCGTACTTGTTGACGCGGGCGTGGGTGGCCAGCGAGTTGATCAGACCGATGTTCGGGCCTTCCGGCGTTTCAATCGGGCAGATGCGGCCGTAGTGGGTCGGGTGAACGTCGCGGACTTCGAAGCCGGCGCGTTCGCGGGTCAGACCGCCCGGGCCAAGCGCCGAGAGACGACGCTTGTGGGTGATCTCCGACAGCGGGTTGGTCTGGTCCATGAACTGCGACAGCTGCGAGGAGCCGAAGAATTCACGCACCGAGGCCGCGGCCGGCTTGGCGTTGATCAGGTCGTGCGGCATCACGGTGTCGATGTCGACGGACGACATGCGTTCCTTGATGGCGCGTTCCATGCGCAGCAGGCCGACGCGGTACTGGTTTTCCAGCAGTTCGCCGACCGAACGCACCCGGCGGTTGCCCAAGTTGTCGATGTCGTCGATTTCGCCGCGACCATCGCGCAGGCCGACCAGCAGCTTCAGGACGGCCAGCACGTCTTCCTTGCGGAGCACGCGCATCTCGTCCGAAGCGTCCAACTCCAGGCGCATGTTCATCTTCACGCGGCCGACGGCCGACAGGTCGTAGCGCTCGGCGTCGAAGAACAGCGACTTGAACATCGCTTCAGCGGCTTCGACGGTCGGCGGCTCGCCCGGACGCATGACGCGATAGATGTCGAACAGCGCGTCTTCACGGACGGCGTTCTTGTCCACGCGCAGGGTGTTGCGCATGTAGGCGCCGACCGTGACGTGGTCGATGTCCAGCACGTCGATGGTGCTGAAGCCTTGATCGGCCAGGGCCTGGATCGAGACCACGTCCAGTTCGTCGCCGGCTTCGGCGTAGATCTCGCCGTTCTCGTAGTTGACGGCGTCGCGGGCCAGATAACGGCCGGTCAGGGCCTCGGGCGCCAGCAGCAGGGTCTTGAGGCCGGCGTCAGCCAGCTTCTTGGCCTGACGGGCGGTGATCTTGGTGCCGGCCGGAGCCACTTCTTCGCCGGTGTCGGCGTCGATCAGGGCGAATTCCGGCTTCACGCCGCGCCAGCGCTCGGGCTTGTAGGGGGTGGCCCAGCCTTCGGCGCCGGCCGTGGTGCGCTTCTCGAAGGGCACGACGTCGTAGAACGTGGTCAGGATCTCTTCGCCGTCCATGCCCAGGGCGTAGAGGAAGGTGGTGGCGGGCAGCTTGCGGCGACGGTCGATGCGGACATAGACCACGTCCTTGGCGTCGAACTCGAAGTCCAGCCACGAGCCGCGATAGGGAATGACGCGGGCGGCGAACAGCAGCTTGCCCGAGGCGTGGGTCTTGCCCTTGTCGTGGTCGAAGAACACGCCGGGCGAACGGTGCATCTGCGAGACGATGACCCGCTCGGTGCCGTTGACGATAAAGGTGCCCTTGTCGGTCATGAGCGGGATATCGCCCATGTAGACGTCCTGCTCCTTGATGTCCTTGACGGACCGGGCGCCGGTTTCCTCTTCGGTTTCGAACACGATCAGGCGCAGCTTGACCTTCAGCGGCGCCGCGAAGGTCATGTCGCGCTGGATGCATTCTTCAACGTCGTACTTGGGCTCTTCGAATTCGTACGAGACGTATTCGAGCACCGCGCGCTCGTTGAAATCCTTGATCGGGAAGACGGACTTGAAGACCGCCTCGATGCCCTCTTCCTTGCGCATGCCCGGACGGACTTCGCGCTGCAGGAACTGTTCGTAGGAGGAGCGCTGAACCTCGATCAGGTTCGGCATCTGCACAGCTTCGGGGATGCGGCCGAAAGACTTCCGGATCCGCTTCTTGCCGGTGAAGGATTGCGCCATGTTTTTCCCTTGGGCGCGGATCGCCGCGCCAAATGTTTCGAAGGGCTCGCACGGAGAGACTCCGCGCGTGCGTTCGTCTTGATCCTGCGTCCACCCTCGCCGCACCCGCCGGGGCGGGAACGTCGGACGCTGGAATTCCCCTGACAGGCGACCGGGACCGGTAGACCTGGCGGGCGCCCCTTCGCGCGGGTCGGAGGGCGGCTGACCGCGCCTCGGGGCGTAATATGCGGACACACGCGTGCGCGTTCCGCCGAATGTCTTCGTGAACGGGCGGATATAGGCCAAGCGGCCAGGGATGAAAAGGGGGTTTGTTAAGAAACCGTCGTTCCGTCCCATCGGCCTCCGGCGCGCCCACATATCGCGCAACGGCAATGATTTCGAAAGCCGCTGAAATCTAAGAGTGATCACCGGCCAGGGCCGGGCGTAGCCGACGAGTCCTACCCCGTGCCTTCGCCCCGTTTGGCCAACCTTCAGATCCTGCGCTTCGCCGCTGCCGCCCTGGTGGTCCATGCCCATGGCGTGGACCTAGCCCAAAAAGCCGGAGCCCCGCCCAGCATCCTGGCCGCCGGGGCGTTCGAGAACTTCGGCGCGATCGGCGTCGACATCTTCTTCGTGATCAGCGGCCTGATCATCACCCGCACGGCGTTCCAGTCGGGACCGGTCGCGGCCGGAACCTTCGCCTGGCGTCGGCTGTGGCGCGTGGCGCCGATCTATTACCTGCTGTCCCTGCCTTGGTTGCTGGCGGCGGCGGTCGCCGGACAGCTGAGCGGACCGATGCTGGCCGCCTCCCTCGCCTTTTGGCCGGCGGCGGGCGCCAGGATGACCCTGCCGGCGCTGGATGTCGGCTGGACGCTTTGTTTCGAGATGCTGTTCTACGTGGCCGTCGCGGCGATCCTGGCGGCGGGCCGGTGGCGGACCTGGGCCGTTGCGACGGCGCTCGCCGCCTTCGCCGCCTGCTGGGTCGCGCGCGTCCAGACCGGACTGGTGGCGTTCCAGTTCCTGGGCAACCCGATCATCCTGGAATTTCTGATGGGCGTCGCGGCGGCCGGGCTCGCACCACACATGACCCGACGGGCGGGGTGGCTGGCCGCCGGACTTGGAGTCTTTGGGCTGGTCGCCGGGCTCTGGCTCGGCAATGGCGGAATCTCGGAAGCGTCGGCTATTCTGAACGGTCAGGCGTCAGCCCTCCGCGTCCTGGTCTGGGGCGTGCCAAGCGCGCTGCTGACCCTGGGTATTGTGGCCCTGGAACCCCTGACCCCACCGTCGCCGGCGAGGCGCGCCATGGCCTGGATGGGTGACGCTTCCTACGCGCTCTATCTCGTTCACCCGCTGGTGATCAGCTTGGCGGGGCTGCTGCTGATACGCGCGCCCTGGGCGATGTCGGGCGACCTCATGATCGTCGGCGTGTTCCTCGCCAGCCTGGCGGCGGGAGCCGCGACACATCGCTATCTGGAACAACCTCTGCAACGCTGGCGGCGCCGATCGGGCGTGAGCGCGGCGAAGGCCTAAATACCAACGGCCGTTGATCCTGACCTCAGAGGGTCCAAATCTGAAAATACGCCGTCACCCCGGGACTTGTTCCCGGGGCCCATGGGTCAGCTTCCTCGTAAGAGTTCTATTCTGCGCCGCACCTGCGGGTGCACAATGGGCCCCGGGAACAAGTCCCGGGGTGACGAAGATAAAGAGCGCGAGGCGTCGAGCTCAGCGGCGCTTGGTATGAGGGCTCAGCGCTAGTTTTTCGCGATCAGGGCCAGCAGCGCCTCGGCGGCAGGCCGCGACGAGGCCGGGTTCTGCCCGGTGACCAGCAGGCCGTCGGTCAGCACATGGGGCGCCCAGTCCGCGCCCTTGGAATAGAGGCCGCCGCTGTCCTTCAGCATGGCTTCGACCAGAAACGGCACCACGTCGGTCAAGCCGACAGCGGCCTCCTCGGTGTCCGCAAAGCCGGTGACCGCCTTGCCCTTGACCAGCAGCTCGCCGTCGGGGCCCTTCACATGGCGAAAGACGCCCGGCGCATGACACACAGCGGCCACCGGCTTGCCAGCCGCAGCCATCGCCTCGATCAGGGCGATAGACTTGGCGTCTTCGGCCAGATCCCACAGCGGGCCGTGGCCCCCGGGATAGAACACGGCGTCGAAGTCTGCGGCCTTGATCTCCGCCAGCTTCACCGTGCCGGCCAGGGCCTTCTGGGCTTCGGGGTCGGCCTTGAAGCGCGCCGTGTCCTCGCTCTGTGCGTCGGGCGCGTCGCTCTTGGGGTCAAGCGGCGGCTGGCCGCCTTGCGGCGAAGCCAGAACCAGCGTCGCGCCGGCGTCCTTCAGCGCATAGTAGGGCGCGGCGAACTCCTCCAGCCAGAAGCCGGTCTTTTCGCCGGTGTCGCCAAGGCGATCGTGGGAGGTCAGGACCATCAGGATGTTCATAGGGGGCGCTCGCTTCGGTGGGCTAAGGCATGTGGTGCGCCTTGGCCCATCCCCCAAGGGGGCGCGCCGGCAATCACTGATGACCCAACAGAAGCCGGGCCCAAAGGTTCACTCTGGACCGATGTTTTATGCGCTTGGCCGAAGGGTTCAGCTCTTGCGGAGCGCCTTGGCGGCCAGCGAGACGCCCAGGCCGATCAGGCAGACAAAGAAGGCGAACTTGGCCAGACCGCCGGCGACGTCCACGACGAAGCCGAGAATGCCAAAGGCGATCATCAGGACCAGCAGGATACCGGCGAGCTTAAGCATTAGGCCCAAACGCGCCGGGCGAAGATCCGTTGCATCTCACGCTTCCCACAGTCCGACGGAGCCTTTGGGTCCGCACAGCAGGCCCTTGCGGGCGTTGATCAGGCGGGCCGTGTTGAACGGCGTTGTCGAGACCCGCTCAAAGCTGCGGCCATCGACGGCGGCGATCGACCCGGCCAGTCCTGTGGCCAGCACGGTCGCGCCCTTGACCGCCACGCTGGAAAGATAGCCGGCCGGGGCGTCGACCGCCTGGAACGTCCGGCTGTTGGGAGCCAACCAGGCCAGGTTGACGCCGGCCGCAGCGGGCTCCTTGTAGTCACCGCCACAGACCCAAAGGGCCCCATCCCTCCCGAAGGCGACGGCGAAGGCGCCCCGCGACGGGGCGTCCGCGCGGATCGGCGTATCCAGCGGGTGAAAGTAACGGCCGCCGTCGAGCGACAGATAGACCTTGGCCCAGCCCGCGCCGCCGGTGCAGAAGGCGACCCGTCCGCCGGGTCCGACCGCGAGACATCCGTTGCTGGCGGCGAACGCTCCCTCCCCGTCATTGGCCGGCGGAACAGCGTCCGATGGCAAGCGGGTCCAGGTCTCGCCGGCGTCGCCGGTATAGAGCACGGTGAAGCGGCCTTCGGTCGGATCGCCCAGAATGAAGCCGCGCCGCTTGTCGACAAAGGTCAGGGTGTCCCAAAAGCCGTTGGGATCGCTGTTGGCGAACAGGCGCGCCCACGTCTCGCCGCCGTCAGTGGTGCGCCACAGTTGCGAGGCCCCACCTGGTCCAGCGCTCATGGCCAGGACGTGGCGGTCTGAAAAGGCGTGCAGTCCCCGGAAATCCAGCGCGTCGAACCCCGCCGCACGCACCGCCTCCAGCCGAGCGCCCTTGCCGCGCACCAGCCAACCTTTCGAGCCGGAGGCCCAATAGGTCTTGCCTGTCACCGACAGTCCTCGCAGCTCGCTGGAGGTGACGGTCGCCGGCAGCCGGATCACACCGGGTCCGCGCGGCGCCGCAGCCAGGGCGGGACCTGTCGCAAAGGCCGCGCCCGTCAGGGCCAGCGCGGCCCTCCGCGTGAGCCGCGAACCGGAGAAATCCCCCAGCGGGGCGCCGTGCTGGTCAATCGTCATCTCTGCTCGATACCGAAGGAATGCGGAAACCGCAAAGCCCTGGCGCGCGACCAAAGAAAACGGCCCCGGAGGTTTCCCTCCGGGGCCGCTGACTAGCTTGGTCCAGGACCAGCCTCTCCGAGGAGAGGGCTGGCGGAACCCATCCACGCCGAGGCGTGGAATGGACTACTTGATTTGGACGGTCGCGCCGGCTTCGGTCAGCTTCTTGGCGACTTCGTCGGCTTGGGCCTTGGAGACGTTTTCGACGACGTTCTGCGGAGCGCCTTCGACCAGGTCCTTGGCTTCCTTCAGACCGAGGTCCGGACGGACGCCGCGGACTTCCTTGATCACGTTGATCTTCTTGTCGCCACCGGCGGTCAGAACAACGGTGAACTCGGTTTGCTCTTCAGCAGCTTCGACCACAGCGGCCGGGCCAGCAGCGGCGACGGCGACCGGAGCGGCGGCCGAAACGCCCCACTTTTCTTCCAGCATCTTCGACAGGTCAGCGGCTTCGAGGACCGACAGGGTGGACAGTTCTTCAACCAGCTTTTCGAGCTTGGACATGTTCAATTCCTAAAAACGAATGAGGGATGTAGCGGAGATGACCGTTAGGCGGCGTCTTTGGTCGCATAAGCGTTGAAGACGCGCGCAAGTTGGCCAGCCGGGGCCTGCAGGACGCCAGCGATCTTGGTCGCCGGAGCCTGGATGAGGCCGATAAGCTTGCCACGGATCTGATCGAGCGACGGCAGCGTGGCGAGAGCCCGCACAGCCGCTTCGTCCAGAACCGTCGTCTGACCCAGGATGCCGCCGACAAGCTTGAGCTTCTCGTTTTCCTTGGCGTACTGGGTGACGATCTTGGCGGCGGAGACCGGATCCTTGCCGAAGGCAATGGCGACCGGGCCGGTGAACAGGGCGTCGCCCGCTTCACCGATCGAGCCGTCGAGGGCCTTCTGGACGAGGGTGTTCTTCACCACCTGGAACGTGGCGTCTTCCTTGCGGAGACGGGCACGCAGTTCAGTCATTTCCGCAACGGTCATGCCCATATAGTGGGTCACGACGACAGCGCCGGCGCCGGCGAATACGCTTTTCAGCGACTCGATCGACTCCTGCTTTTGAGCGCGGTCCATTGCGGTCTCCTACTCAATTACAGCGGCCGGACCATTCCGGCAGCCAAATGCCACAGCGCATGAGGGATCGCTCCCGCACGCGAGTTGCATCAGCCTGTTCCAAGGAAAGTCAGCCGCGCGTCCCATCCGTGAAGGAGGAAATAGCGTGGTCTTGTCCATCCCTGTCTCCCGACGGCGAGGAAGGGCTCTTCCTCATTTACGGCGTTGGTGACCCCACGCCCCGCTGTTCACAAACAGGTCTTCGCCGGGCGAGCCCGACGGAGAAGGGGCGGCGTATAGACGGTTTGGGAGGCAATATCAACCGGGGGCGACAGGAAGCGCCCGGCGCAGGCTCAAGGCCGCGCCGGACGAGGCCGGTCAGGCGGCGGTGAGTGCGCCATCGACCGTGTAGAAGCCGCCATTGCAGTAGGTCGCGTCGTCGGAGGCCAGGAAAGCCACCAGGCCCGCAACCTCTTCGGGTGTGCCATAGCGCTTGGCCGGCACCGCGTTGCTGATCTGCTCACGGGCCAGCTTGGGGTCGCCCGACTGGCCGGTGTTGATCGACTGCATCATCCGGCTTTCGATCGGGCCGGGATTGACGCAATTGACCCGCACGCCCTTGGGCGCGGCCTCGATCGCCGCCACGCGCGTGACGCCCACGACGGCGTGTTTCGAGGTGCAGTAGCCGGCCATGCCGGACGCACCGGTGAGGCCCGCGACGCTGGAGGTGTTGATGATGCTGCCCGCGCCCTGGGCGTACATCACCGGCAGGACGTATTTCAGGCCCAGGAACACCCCGGCCACATTGACGCCCAGCACCTTCATGAAGGCGTCCAGCGGATAGGATTCGATCGGCTGGACGGGACCTTCAATCCCCGCGTTGTTGAAGAAGATGTCGATCCGTCCGCACTCGGCCCTGGCCTTGTCGACATAGGCCTTCACCGACGCCTCGTCGGTGACGTCGGCTTCCGCCGTGACCAGTCTGGAGCCCTCGGGCAAGGCGACCTTCAGCTTGGACCAGTCGCTTCCGGGGATATCGACAGCGACGATGGTCGCGCCACGCTCGGCCATCAGCCTGGCGGTCGCCAAACCGATCGCCCCGGCCGCGCCGGTGATGAGGGCGACCTTGCCTTCGAGAGCTCGTGTCATGGACAATATCCTCGCTGCGGCAGGAAGCCCGCCGACATCCTAAACTGTGACAGTCCCCGGTTCGTTGCATCAAAGGAAGACCGGCGCGGCCGATACCGGGGCGATCGCCGCAAGTCTGCCGCCGGCCTGGAAGCCCCAGCCGCGGCCACCTATTTCAACCCGTCCTGAACCAGGGTGTGGGCGACGATCGCATTGGCGTGGCCATGTCCGAGTCCATGCTCGGTCTTCAGCATCGCCACCAGATCCATGTGTTTGGCGGGATAGCGGTCGCGGACAAGCTGCTGCCACTCCGAAACCGGCCGCCCATAGGTCTTCTCGATCGACGGAAAATAGGACGCAGGTCCCTTCACCTTCTCGTCCGCCATGTCGCCCTCCCCTGCGAAACTCAGGACAGGCTAACCGCGCCAGGGAGACTTACGCAACGGGCCGGCGCTCCTGGTCCAGTTTCGCCAGGACCTGCCGCGCCGCCGCGACGCCGGTGGCGAAACAGGCCTGCAGCAGATAGCCGCCGGTCGGCGCTTCCCAGTCCAGCATCTCGCCGGCCACGAACACGCCGGGCGCGGCCTTCAGCTCAAGGCCATCCAGCGACTCCAGCGTCAGGCCGCCGGCCGACGAGATCGCCCGGTCCAGCGGCTGCGCCCCGGTCAGGCGGATCGGCGCGGCCTTGATCGCCGCCGCCAGGGCGACAGGTTCCGCCGGCAGGTCCAGGCCATGGGCCTCGCGCAGCAGATTGACCTCGACCGGCGACAGGTTGGCGGCCTTGCGCAGGAAATTGGCCACAGACTGGCCGTTGCGGGGCCGGTTTAGGCGCGCGGTCAGGGTCTCGACAGGCATGTCTGGCCGCAGGTCGATCTCGATGATCGCCTGCCCCGTCGCCGCGATCGCTTCGCGCGGCGCAGCGCCCAGGGCGTAGACCGCCCCGCCCTCCAGCCCATAGCCGGCGATCATGGCGTCGCCCCGCGCCGCAGCCTCGCCCAGCCGCAGGCCGATGGCCTTCAACGGCTCACCGGCGAAGCGCTCACGGAACACCGCGCTCCAGGCGACATCGAAGCCGCTGTTGGCGGCGGCGAACGGCGCCACCACCGCGCCCCGCGCCGCCAGCAACGGGGCCCAGGCGCCGTCCGAGCCCAGCCGCGCCCAGCTGGCGCCGCCCAGGGCCAGGATCGTCGCGTGCGGCCGCACCGTCAGGGCGCCCTCGGGGGTGAAAAATGACAGGTCGCCGTCGTCCGTCCAGCCGCGCCACGCGGCGCGCGCCCGCAAGCTGACGCCCTGCCCCTCCAGCCGGGCCAGCCAGGCCCGCAGCAGCGGCGAAGCCTTCAGCGCCCTGGGAAACACCCGGCCGCTGGAGCCGATGAAGGTCTCCTGCCCCAGCCCCTCCGCCCAGGCGATCAGGTCGGCGGGCGTGAAGGCCTCCAGCATCGGCCGCAAGGCCGCATTGGCCGCGCCATAGCGCTGCGCGAACCGCGCGAAGTCCTCCGAATGGGTGAGGTTCAGCCCGCCGCG
This sequence comes from Caulobacter sp. GSs2, assembly GCF_058680895.1. Next base: position 1,687,570 of record NZ_CM178725.1, read on the forward strand.
CCCGGCCATCAGGAACTTGCGCCCGAAGGTCGGCATCTTCTCGAACAGGGTGACCGACTTGCCGGCCGCGCTCAGCATCTCGGCGGCCATCAGCCCGGCCGGCCCGCCGCCGATCACGGCGACGTCGAGTGTCTGGTCCTCGGGACTCATGCGGCGTCCATCAAAGAAAAAGGGCGGGACCGCGAGGTCCCGCCCTTCTCATAATCTATTCAGCTCGAAAGGCTTAGGCGATCGACGAGGTGTCGACCTTGAAGCCCGGGCCCATCGTCGAGGACAGGCCGATACGCTTCACATAGATGCCCTTGGCGCCCGAAGGCTTGGACTTGTTCAGCGCGTCGATCATCGCCTTGACGTTGATCAGCAGGGCTTCGTCGGTGAACGAGACCTTGCCGATGCCGGCGTGGATGATGCCGGCCTTTTCAACGCGGAACTCGACGGCGCCGCCCTTGGCGTCCTTCACGGCTTGACCGACGTTCGGGGTCACGGTGCCGACCTTGGGGTTAGGCATCAGGCCGCGCGGGCCCAGCACCTTACCCAGACGACCGACCAGGGCCATCATGTCCGGGGTCGCGATGACGCGATCAAAGTCCATGAAGCCGCCGACGATCTTCTCGTACAGGTCTTCGGCGCCGACGTGTTCAGCGCCGGCTGCGGTGGCTTCGGCCGCCTTGGCGTCCTTGGCGAAGACGGCGACGCGAACGTCGCGGCCGGTGCCCGACGGCAGGTTGACGACGCCGCGGACCTGTTGGTCGGCGTGGCGCGGGTCAACGCCGAGGTTGACCGAGATTTCGATCGACTCGTCGAACTTGGCCTTGGCGTTAGCCTTCACCAGGGCGATGGCTTCCGAAGCGGTGTAGGTGGCTTCACGATCGCCGGTCCAGGCCTGGACGCGCTTTGCTTGCTTAGCCATGACTTAGGCCTCCACGATCTTCAGGCCCATGGCCTTGGCGGAGCCTTCGATGATCTTGGCCGCGGCCTCGATGTCGTTGGCGTTCAGGTCCTTCATCTTCTTTTCGGCGATCTCGCGCAGCTGGGTGCGGGTCACTTCGCCGACGGTCTCGCGACCGGTCAGCTTCGCGCCGGACTTCAGGCCGGTGATCTGCTTGAGGTAGTGGGTCGCCGGGGGCGTCTTGGTGACGAAGGTGAACGACTTGTCTTGGAACACGGTGATCACGGTCGGCAGGGGGGTGCCCTTTTCGACGTTCTCGGTGCGCGCGTTGAACTCCTTACAGAAGCCCATGATGTTGACGCCGCGCTGGCCCAGTGCGGGGCCGATGGGGGGCGAAGGCGTGGCCGAGCCAGCCTTCACCTGGAGCTTGATATAGCCCAGGATCTTTTTAGCCATTGTATCCTCTCAAGAAAGCCGAGCTAACGGCCTTCGCTGGTTGGCCGTGGTGCGGGCTTGGCGTCCCTTCCACGGATTTGAATTCGTCGCCCTCGAACCGATAACGACGAACGCGCCCCCGGACGGAGTCCTGGAGCGAGGCGCGGCGTGTAGCAGGTGGGGCGGAGGGAGTCTAGCGGGCGGGGACGGACGGATGGCCGTGAGCGGGCGTGGTGGAGGTCCGTTGCGGGTGGGGCGCAGACTTAACGCCGAGCGGTCTGAAAGACGACGTCGCGCCATGAGCGGAAATTGGGGCCGCGACCGAAAGCTGACGTCGAGCCGTTCTCTGCTCCTGGGTCCGCCTCCGACCCTAAGCGAACATTCGGAGCGCCCGCTGCCGCAGACAGCACGGTGGATCGGCGCTGATCGCTACATAATTTTGGCAACTGGCCAACGTGCTAACCTAGAGATGAACCTCCAGCGCCTGTCCGAGCTTCTTCTTGCAAGATAGTCTAATTTGATCGGCAAGGCGTGACCGCCGCTCCACCTTTTCAAAGTGATCGCGGCGGCGACCAAGGGGCCCGGCTCGTTCAGGACGGCCGGGCCGATCATGGCCGGATCGAAAACTGTCGATCTCTCGCTCCGGTCTTGGCCTAGAACTGCGTCGACAGGCGCAGGTAATATTCACGGCCGTTGACGCCTACGCTGTCGAACTCGCTGTAGGGTCGGCCGGTGATTTCGCCGGGAACACGGGCCGGATACTTGTCGGTCGCGTTCAGCACGCCAGCCGTGATCGTCACCGCCTTGTTCGCGCGCCAGGCGCCGGAGAGGTCCAAAGTCGTGGCGCCCGGGAAGCGGGTCGAGCCGGTTCTCAGGCTCACGACGTGGGTGCCGAAGTCGACGACGTCGGCTGTGAAGCGCAAGTCGCCCCAGCTGAGCTCAGCGTTAACCAAGGCCTTCACGCGCGGCTGGCCGTCGGCCACGAGGTCGATCGAGGCCGAGCCCAAGAGCGGGATCGACGGCAGAACGGGATTGGTTGCGATCCGCGTTGGATCGGTGTCGAACGCGCCATAGCCTAGGGTCAGGGCCAGTCGCGCGTCCGTTGTCAGTTGTCGCTCCCAGCGCAGGGTCGCCTCCCAACCCTGTGTCCGGGTGTCCGAAGCGTTGTTAAAGAACCTTGCGATCGCCGCGTTGGTCACGCCGTTGGCTCTCAGGATTGCCACCACTTGCGGACCCTGCAGGGTCTCGGTCATCGCGATCCGGTCCTTGATATCGATGCGATAGGCGTCGACGCTGAACGTCAGACCGTAACCCGGCGTCAGGACGACGCCAGCGGAGTAGTTGGTCGACTTCTCAGCACGCAGCGGGCTGGCGCCCAGGGCCACCGAGATCGGGTCGGTGACGGCGAAGTTGCCAACGTTCTGAATCACGTTGTTGGTGATCTGGCTGGTGACGGTGGAGAAGTACTGCTGCTGAAGGGACGGCGCCCGGATGCCCGTGCTGGCCGCCGCGCGCAGGGCGAGCAGCTCGGTCGGCCGCCAGAAGGCGGTGACCTTGCCCGCCGTGGCGTTGCCAAAGTCGCTATAGTCTTCGAAGCGCCCGGCCGCCCCGAGGTCCAGACCTTTGATGGGGCTCAGTTCGCCGTCGATGAAAGCGCTGAACGCCGTACGATTGACATCCACCGGCGAGGGCGGATTGAAGCCCGGAAAGCCTTGGGCGCCGGCCAAAGTGTAGGACAACGGCTCGCCCGGGACCAGTTGATAGGCCTCGTACCGGTGCTCAAGCCCCGCCGCCAGGTTGGCGCCGGCCAGGACGTCGAAGGCGCGGCTGACCGTAGCGTCGACCATGTTCTGACGATAGCGGGTCCCGCCGCCATAGAACTGCTTCGGGCTGGTCACGCCTAGCGAGGTGTTGACGGTGTTGGAGACCCTGTAATCGCCGTTGGAGGAGCCGTAGGTGTCGCTGATCTCCCACTTCCAGCCCGCGAAGACGCCGCGGACGCCGAAGTTCGCGCCGGCGTCCTTGAGGTCCAGGTTCACGATCGGCAGGAACCCGTTCGGATAGAAGGCGGGGAAGACGTTGGGGGCCCGGAAGAGCGGGCTCATCTCCGACTGGCGCTTGCCCAGGGTTGTGAAGCCGAACAGCGTCGTCTCTTCGCCCAGGGGCAGCTCGAAGTTGGCGACCCCCTGGATGTCGGTGCTCTGGGGATCGCCAAAGGTGGAGGTGATTCGGCCAAACCTTTGGTCGATCTCCGCGGCGTTGGTATCGTTACGGTCGCGCACCTCGCCAGACAGGGTCAGGAAGCCGCCCTGGCCGAGGCTGAAGCCTTGGCGCGCCGCCGCGATGACGGTCTGGCCCTGGCCGCGTTCGGTCTGGCCGTACTGGATAGAGGCGAACGAGCCGCTCGACTGGTCGTTCAGGATGATATTGACGACCCCGGCGATGGCGTCGGAGCCATACTGCGCGCCAGCCCCGTCCCGCAGGATCTCTACTCGTCCGACGGCCGTCATCGGGATCATGTTCAGGTCGACAGGCACCGTCCCCCGGAATGCGCCGGCGTTGAAGGTGATGATCGACGAGGCGTGTCGCCGCTGACCGTTCACCAGCACCAGGGTCTGGTCGGGGCTGAGCCCGCGCAGGGTGAACGACCGCGCACCGGTCGAGGATGGTCCTGACGAGCTGCGCGGATAGTTGAACGACGGCGAGAGCATTTCCAGGGTCTTTGTCAGGTCGTTCTGACCGCGGGCCGCCAGGGTTTCGCCGCTGAGGACGTCGACCGGTACGGCGGTGTCAGTCACCAGCCTGGGCGCGCCGCGACTACCGATCACCACCAGCTCGGAGACCTCGCCGCCGCTCGCATCGGCCGCAGCGGACTGAGCCTCGGCGGCGTGGGCTCCGGTGTGCGCAAGGAGCGCCATCACGGCGATCGAACAGCTCCGGAAGTAAACTCGCTTCATCTTATATCCCTCGATTGGTTGGCGGAGACTTCCCGGCGCGGGCCGGACGCCTCTCCCGGGCGTGTCAGGCAGCGAAGCGCGCAGGACCACCCGGCAGGCGCAGGCGCCCCCCGTTCCGATCCGGCGACGACGCCCGGCGGAGGGCCGGGCGTCGGGTTAAGGGAGTGGCGGTCAGCGGACCTTGGCGGTCTTGTCGAAGCGCGCGCGGAAGTCCGTCAGGTCGAAGGCGAAGTCATCTTGCTGAGCGAACTGGCTGTCGGTCAGGGCGGGCTGTTCAAGCTCGCGGTACCAGGCCGCATACTCGGCGGTGTCGCGGCTGCGCTTCTTGTAGTGAGTCGAGTAGGTCGACACCCGCACGACCGGCGAGACGCCACCCAGGTCGAAGGTCATAAAGCGCAGCCATCCATCCCCGATGCCGAGCCCTTTGGGCGGGATTACGCCTACGTCCTTGAGAGTCTGGGTGCGGGCCTGATAGTCGGACAGCACCTGATAGACCTTGTGGCCAAAGCGATTATCATCGACGCGGAAGGCTTGGCCCTTCTGGTGACCGCAGAGCACCATGAAGATCTGATCGTTCTGGCTGATCAGCTTCTCCCACATCATCTCCGGACTGTTGTCCTCCGGGTCGACCGCATGGTTGTCGATGGTCGGGCTGGAGAGGCGTTTCCCCGTCCCGCCCATGTAGTCATGGGTGGTGATGATGGTCGGCAGGCCAGGGTGCTGCTTGATGACCTCCGCCGCCCAGGCCAGCGCCGGGTTGCGCGGATTAAACTCTAGGCCGATGTGCAGGAACGTGTAGCCGCCTGCGGAGAAGATCTGCGCGCTGTTTGCGCCGCCGTCGAAGGCGCCGACATACCAGGGCTTGCCCTTGAAGAAGGGCGTATCCTGTCCGAAGGCCGATACGAAATTGCGGGTTCCGCCCGCATGCAGCATGGCGCCCGCGCCCTTGGCGTCCGGCAGATGGTTGGAGTCGGTCCACATCGCGTCGTAGTCGTGGTTTCCCGGCACGACCGAGAACGGCACCTTGCCGGCGATCATCTCGAACCCCTTGATCGCCATCGGCATCTCGACGGTTTTCACCTTCTCGGTGGGGGCGTAGCGGGTGTCGAGGACCGGATTGGAGCCGCGCTTGAAGCCGCGTGCGATGTGGTCCGGGTCCATCAACAGGGTCTGGTGCTGCCAGATGTCGCCCAGGGACGTCACGAAGGCGATGTCGCCGCCCGCGCTTTCGACGTTGGCCGCTACATAAGCCATCTGCTGGAGGAACATCTCGCTGGCGTCGAAGGCGAAGCCCTCGTTCTTCTGGTGCGAAAAGTCGATATAGTTCTGGGTGTCGGGCACTACGGCGATGGTGAAGCTGGTGTCCTTAGAATCGGCGGCGCCCGCCGGCGCGGAGCCCAGCGCCAACGACATAACCGCAACCGCGACGGCGCGGCGTGCCCAGGTTCTGAATTGTCTCATAAACGTGCCTTCTGATTGCGACTTCAGCTTCGCTAGAGCGGCAAGCGGAAGCAGCGGCTTGTGATCCCACAAATCCGCCTTCCCAGCTCTCGACCGCGAGAAGCCGATGTGTTTGTCAAATATAGAAGAGTGAAATACCCCACGAAGCCAGTGTCATGGCATCGAATGATGGGTATGTAGATTGTTGTTGTGACAGTTACGTACACACAATAAACAACATTAAAGTTTTTCCGCGCAACAATCTCTATACAGATGAACCTGCGCCGTCGCGTTACTGAGGTTGTTTACGCCGTGGACAAATCATCTGGCCGCTTCCCAGGTCACACGCGGTCACCCTGAGCGCGGACCTCGACATGGCCCGCAGGCCGCGTTCGACGACCTGGTGCGCTACGGACGGCACGTTGTCGCGCCGCCGGGGACGGGTCAGGTGTTCGGTTCAGAGGCCCCGCCGGTCACCCACGATGTCGATGAGGCCCTCAGTCTGAGCGACCGGGTCCTGCTGCTAGCAAAAGGACCGATCAAGGAAGCCGTCACGGTCCGCGCCGCCCGTCCCCGAGCTCACGACCAGGGCTTCCAGGCCTTGCGCTCACGCCTGCTCGCCGCGCTGGGGGTTGGCGACAGATAACGCCTTGGTCGCGCTAGGCCCGTGCCTGCGTCGGCAACATCATGGCCATCGCCCGAAAGCGGACCTTCCCAAGGCCTGAGAAGAGTCAGGTTTAGCCGATCAGTCAGGCCAACCCGAAGGTCTGACCGGGGCCGCAAGCAGTCTGTGACACCACCGCCGAAAGCCGACGCCCCGGCGGAGCGCCAAGCCTACACTTCTTGGAGGCTGTAGCGCCCAGCTCTGGCTAGACTACCGCGCCAGCTCCGCCTCGACCTGCCCCAGCCGCTCCTTGCCGAAGAACATCTCGTCCTCGACGAAGAAGCTGGGAATGCCGAACACGCCGCGCGCCACGGCGGCGTCGGTGTTGGCGGCCAGCTCGGCCTTGACCTCGGGATCGGCGGTCGCCGCCAGCAGCGCCGCGCCGTCCAGGCCCGCCGCGTCGGCCGTGGCGACGAAGACGGCCGGATCGTCCAGCTTCAGGCCCTGCTCCCACATGCCCCGCAGCATGGCGTCCAGATAGGCCGGGCCGATGCCGGCTCGCTGCGCCGCGACCATGCCGCGCATCAGCAGCAGGGTATTGACCGGGAAATGCGGGTTGAACTGGAAGGCGGTCAGGCCATGGGCCGCGATGAAGCGGCGGGTCTCCAGCATCTCATAGTCCATCTTGCCCTTGATCCCGCCGAAGGCGACCATCGGGGCCTGGTTGCCGGTCAGCTTGAAGATGCCGCCCAGCAGGCAGGGCACAAGCCGGACCTGGGCCCCCTGCCGCGCGGCGATGTCGGGCAACAGCTTCCAAGCCAGATAGGCGTTGGGGCTGCCGAAGTCGAAGATGAAGTCGACGGTCTTGCTCATGTCAGCGGCTCCTCACCAGGTTTCAGAATGGGGGCGCAGGTCGATCTCGTGCGTCCAGGCCGAGCGTGGCTGGTTGTGCAGCCAGACATAGTTGGCCGCGATCTCGTCGGGCTTGAGGATCTCGTCGCGGTCCAGCAGCCCCTGCACATCGTCGCGCATCTGGCGGGTGAAGACCCCGTCGATGGCCCCGTCGACCACCACATGGGCCACATGCACGCCCTGCGGTCCCATCTCGCGCGCCAGGCTCTGGGCCAGCGCTCGCAGGCCGGCCTTGGCCGAGGCGAAGGCGGAGAAGCCGTCCTTGCCGCGCAGGCTGGCGCTGGCCCCGGTGAACAGGATTGTGCCGCGACCGCGCGGCGCCATCACCCGCGCCGCCTCGCGCCCGGTCAGGAAGCCGGCGAAGCAGGCCATCTCCCAGACCTTGGAAAACACCTGGGCCGTGGTGTCGACGACCGTGAAGCGCACGTTTGCGCCGATGTTGAAGACCACCACCTCCAGCGGCCCGACCTCGGCCTCGATCTGGTCGAACAGGGCGACCATCTCGGCCTCCTGGCGGGCGTCGACGCCATAGGCGCGGGCCCGGCCGCCATCGGCGCGGATCTGCTCGGCCATGGCCTCCAACTGGTCGAGATGGCGCGGGCGGCGGGTCATGCAGACCTCATAGCCCTCGGCGGCGAAGGCCCGGGCGATCGCGCCGCCGACGCCGTCGCCGACCCCCACCACCAGGCACGCGCCTTTTCCGGTCGTCGCCATCGCCATCTCCCTGATCTCGTTGCACTCAAGTTCGTATTGAATCTGTACTGAGTCAAATGCAGAATGGCGGCGCACGCAAAAGGACCCCGACGCCATGAAGTGGGATGATCTCGCCGCACAGCCCTGCTCGGTCTCGCGATCCCTGGCCGTGATCGGCGATCGCTGGACCCTGATGATCCTGCGCGACTGCTTTCTGGGCGTGCGGCGGTTCGAGGCCTTCCAGGCCCGCCTGGGCATCTCGCGCAGCATCGTCACCGACCGCCTGCGGGTGCTGGTCGAGGAAGGCGTGCTGCGCCGTGAGGCCTATCAGGCCAATCCGCCCCGCCACGACTACCGGCTGACCGCCAAGGGAATGGACCTGCACCCCGTGACCATGGCCATCGCTCACTTCGGCGACACCCACTATGCCGGCCCCGAGGGCCCGCCCCTGCTGCGCCGGCACAAGGGCTGCGGCTGCGACTTCCATCCGGTGCAGGCCTGCTCGGCCTGCGGGGAAGTGGTCACCGCGCGCGAGGTCGAGACGCGGGCCGGGCCGGGGTTTGCGGAGCCTTAGGGTGGCAGTGGATTTGCTTGAGTTGAGCCTAACTCATTTCTCCGCTCTCCCCGGCGAAAGCCGGGGCCCAGATCGAACCCGGAGAGCCTATCGCCTTAGCTAAGTCAGAAGGCGCATCATCCCCAGACGCTCAGGCTGAAGCTGGGCCCCGGCTTTCGCCGGGGAGAGCGGATGACGAAGTGGCACGTGCTGATCTCCCCAGCGCCCGTAACGGCTCAACCGCGGACACCCACCTCGAAACCGCCGAACCCCAGACAGCAAAAACCCCGCGCCGTTGCCGACGCGGGGTTTTCGAAACGCAGACTGAAGTCGAGATCAGCTGATCTTTTCGACCTGATTGTATTCCAGCTCGACCGGGGTCGCCCGGCCGAAGATCGAGACGGTGACGCGAAGGCGCGAGCGCTCTTCGTCGACCTGCTCGACCGAACCGTTGAAGCTGGCGAACGGGCCGTCGGTGACGCGGACGTTCTCGCCGATCTCGAACAGCACGACCGTCTTGGGACGCTCGACGCCTTCTTCGATCGTGCCGATGATGCGCTGGACTTCCTTTTCCGAGACGGGCTGCGGCTTGGAGGCGCTGCCCAGGAAGCCGGTGACCTTCGGCGTGTTCTTGATCAGGTGATAGGCTTCGTCCGAGAGGTTCATTTTCACCAGCACATAGCCGGGGAAGAACTTGCGTTCGGCGTCGACCTTGCGACCGCGACGGATCTCGACGACGTTCTCGGTCGGAACCAGGATTTCGGAGAAGCTGTCCTCGAGCCCCTGGCTCTTGGCTTGCTCGCGGATGCTGTCAGCCACCTTCTTCTCGAAGTTCGAGTAGGCGTGGACGATGTACCACTTGTGGTTCGGGTTGGACGCGGTTTCGGTGCTCATGGTCTCTTATCCCGCGGCGAACGACAGGAGCGCCTTGGCTCCGAGGCCCAGCAGCCCATCGACCGCCGAGAAGAAGATAGCCGCCAGAACCACCATCATGAAGACCATCACCGAGGTGATCCAGGTCTCCTTGCGGGTCGTCCAGGTGATCTTGCGGGCTTCGGCGCGCACTTCACGGAAGAACTGCACGGGATTCGTGCGCTTCTTCTTGGGCGTCGCCGCCGCAGCGGGGGCGCCGCCGGCGGGCGCGAGCGCTGCCGCCGTACGGGCGGCGCGGCTCTTGATCGCGGACGGGCTCGAACCCGGTTTCCTGGCCATGCTCTTGAGGCTCACGACTTTCAAATACGACAGGGCCGGGAGCCGGACCTATCGAAAACATAAAATGGCAGGAGTGGGGGGACTCGAACCCACGACTTTCGGTTTTGGAGACCGACGCTCTACCAGCTGAGCTACACTCCTGCAGACCATGGCCCCTTTCGGGTCCCGGTCTCTGGAAATGGATAACCCGCCGCAAGCCTTCAAGGGCCGTCGGCGCGCTGGGTCCAATCGCCAGAGCCGCGCCATTTAGCAGGGTCGTCTCCGCCGGGCAAGCGGCCGCAAGCCGTCTGCGTGGCGTTGGCGTCGATGAAAGTCCGCAAGACGAGGTCGAACCTCGCCAAACCGGCCCGGCGTCGAGGCCAGAAGCCGACAGACAGGCCCCTTGAACGCGATGGATCGAACACGCCGGTCCGCGCGTTGAGACGGCATGAGCCAGCCCATCACAGCCCGGGACGCGCGGGCGCCGCTCGCGAAATCGCAGCGCGCCTCGAATCCCTCCGTCGAGAACGAGAATCTTCGGCCGCCCTCAAGCGACGGCAAGCCGCCGCGTCCAGCGACAGAGCCGCACGGCAGCGAAGACAGCACACAGTCTCCCAAGACCCGCACCGATCCAGGGTCAGGCGAAAGCTGAAACCGTCGGGCGGTCACTGACGCGCCGCCCGTCCCGGCCTGGATGTCTAGCCCGCCTTCTTTTCGGCCTTTTCGGTCGAGGCCGAGGTCGAGGGGGCGGCGCACTGAATGCCCAGATAGGACCACTTCACGTCCGTCAGCTGACGGCCGCACTCCGTGTTCTTGCCCAGATCCTTGCCCTGCAGGGAGATGGCCACGCCCTTTGAGGGATCCGGCGCCGGACTGGCGGAGCTGATATCGTAATATCCGCCCGCGCGACCGCGAACCACAAGACACGACGTGGTCTCGACCGGCCGCACGCAGCCGGACGCCGTGACAGACTTGGCTTCCAAGATAACTTGTTGGGCCTGCGCGACTTTTGTCTTCGCGCCGCCATCACCACAACCGGCCAAACCAAACGCTAACAGACTGGCCGCCGCGGCGGCCCTCACGAACCTTACCCGCATACGTTCCTCCGTATCGTTGGCTCCGCGAACGAAGCAAAACGAAGTCTGCGCCCCCTTTGGGTGGTCGGCAATCACATTTTTGACGCATTTTGAAAAAGCGTTGCCGCGCGTTTTGACAGTTTGGCGAAAGATTTTCCCGGGCCGGCATCAGAGGAGCTGAGTTGACTTCCTTGCCCCGCTCCTCAAATGAAACCAGCGTCGCCTCAGGGCCGTGGCGACGAGACTGGATTTACCTTTTCGCGCCTCTGCGCACAGGACCGAAACATTGACGATGACGGCCGCCCCCACCCCCGCCGCCCCTGTCCCCGCCGCCCCGGTCAAGGAAGCCGCCCAGTACGTGGAAACCGTGCTGTGGGTGAAGCACTGGACCGACCGCCTGTTCAGCTTCGCCATCACCCGGCCGGCCAGCTTCCGCTTCCGATCGGGCGAGTTCGTGATGATCGGCCTGCCGCCCCGCGAAGAGCTGGGCGAGAAGAAGCCGATCCTGCGCGCCTATTCGATCGCCTCGCCCAGCTTCGCCGAGGAGCTGGAATTCTTCTCGATCAAGGTTCCCGACGGCCCTCTGACCTCGCGCCTGCAGCTGATCCAGCCCGGCGACCCGGTGCTGCTGGGCAAAAAGCCGACCGGCACCCTCGTTTTGGACGCGGTGCGTCCCGGCAAGCGCCTGTTCCTGTTCGGCACCGGCACCGGCCTGGCCCCCTGGCTGGCGGTGGCCCGCGACCCCGACGCCTATAGCCGCTTCGAGAAGGTCATCGTCTGTCACGGCGTGCGCGAGGTGAAGGAACTGGCCTATCGTGAGCTGTTCACCCACGAGATCTTCGACGACCCGCTGGTCGGCGACGAGGCCAGGGCCCAGCTGATCTATTATCCGACCGTCACCCGCGAGCCGTTCGAGCGTCAGGGCCGCTTCACCGACCTGATCGAGAGCGGCCAGCTGTTCCGCGACCTGGGCCTGGACACCGACCGGTTCGATCCCGAGAACGACCGCGCCATGCTGTGCGGCTCTATGGCCATGATCAAGGACACCGCCGCCCTGCTCGAGGCCCACGGCCTGAAGGAGGGCTCCAACGCCGAGCCGGGCGACTTCGTCATCGAGCGGGCCTTCGTCGGCTAGGGCATGACCCAGGCGCCGCTCAAGAACCTCACCGTCCAGGAGGCCCGCGCCCGGATGCTGGCCGACGCCATGCCGCTGGGCGTGGAGACCGTCGCGATCGGCGAGGCTCTGGGCCGGGTGCTGGCCCGGTCCATCGACGCGACCCGCGACCAGCCGCCGTTCGCCGCCTCGGCCATGGACGGCTGGGCTATCCGCCGCGCCGACCTGGCGCCGGACGCCGCCTTTCGCGTCGCCGGAGAGAGCGCTGCAGGCAAGGCCTATGCCGGCGTCGTGACCCAGGGCGAGGCGGTGCGCATCTTCACCGGCGCGCCCGTTCCGGCCGGGGCTGATCTGGTGATCATCCAGGAAGAGGCCCGGCGCGACGGCGACACCGTGCGCTTTGCCCCCGACGACGATCCCCGCTCCAACATCCGGACGGCCGGCGGCGATTTCCGATCCGGCGACCGCCTGCTGGAGGCCGGCGTCCGCCTCGATCCGTGGCGGCTGTCCCTGGTGGCGGCGGCGGGCCGCGCCACGCTGGAGGTCGCCCGCCGGCCCCGTGTCGCCATCCTGGCCACCGGCGACGAGTTGGTCCAGCCGGGCGGCGACCCCGCCCCCGACCAGATCTTCGAGTCGGGCTCCATCGCCCTGGCCGCCCTGGTCGAGACCTGGGGCGGATCGGCCACGCGCCTGACCGCTGCGGCCGACAATGCCGAGGCCATCGCCGCCTCGGTGGCCGATATCGAGGCCGATCTGATCGTCACCATCGGCGGCGCCTCGGTCGGCGATCACGACCTGGTCAAGCCGGCGATGGACCGGTTGGGCCTGACCCTGCGGGTCGAGACCATCGCCATCCGTCCGGGCAAACCGACCTGGTTCGGAACCCTGGGGGATGGCCGGCGCGTTCTGGGCCTGCCCGGCAATCCGGCCTCGGCCCTGGTCTGCGCCGAGCTCTTTCTGCGTCCGCTGCTGGCCGCCCTGACCGGGCGCGACCCCGCTCCAGCCATGATCCCGGCGCATCTGGCCGCGCCGCTAGGCGCCAACGGCCCCCGCGAACACTGGATGCGGGCGAGCCTGTCAATCGATCCCCAGGGGCGAGCGATCGCCTCGGCATTCCCCGATCAGGATTCCTCGCTGGTCGGCGTCTTCTCCAGGGCCGATGCTCTGGTCCGGCGGCCGGTCAACGCGGCCGCAGCGTCTGCCGGCGACATCGTCGAGGTTCTGCCGCTCGCACGGGCTTGAGAAAGCGTGGGGTGACGGGGAGGACGGCGGCGAGCAGGCGTGCTAAGCCCGGACGACTCCGGGTCTAGGCCGGGCGTTTGAAGTAGAGGTTTCGTCTATGGGTCGTGCGGGAAAGATCGCAGCGCACACGCTGCTAGCCTTCCTGGCCTTCCTGGCTGGCAGGGTCTTGGCCGGCGTCACGACGATCGACATGCACGTCTTGCCTCAGGCCGCTCTGTTCGCCGTCTCGGCGCTGCTGGTCGAGCTGGTGCTTCGCGTTGAGCGCGTGCCATGGCGGTTCGTGGCGGCCAGCGACATCCTGCGTCTGGCCCGTTCGGCCTTCGTCACCTGTCTGGTTTTCGCCGCCCTGCTCTGGCTGACGACCCATCGCTTTGAGGGCCTTCGCGCCCTGATCGGCGCGTTCGTGATCCAGGTCTTCCTGCTGGCCAGCCTGCGGGTCGTGCGTCGCGGCCTGCACGAGCGCGTGCTGTTCGAATCGGTTCTTGGCCTGCGCACGGGCGCCGCCCATCCCGCCCAGCCCCGCCTGCTGATCGTCGGCGCCGCCGCCGAGGCCGAGGAATTCCTGCGGGCTCCGACCGGCCTTGGCGAACGCTACACCCCGGTCGGGGTGGTCTCGCCGCTCGAACGGGAAACCGGCGACGAACTGCGCGGCGTCTGCGTGCTGGGCTCGATCGCGGCCTTCGACTCGGTGCTGGCGCAACTGCGCGAGGGCGGCCTGGCCCCGGCGGCCATCCTGTTTCTGGCCGACAGCCCGATGAGCGCCTTCGGCTCCGAGCGCCTGGGCCGCCTGAAGAGCGAGGGCATGCGCCTGCTGCGCCGCCATGGCGTGGTCGAGATGGGCCACACCGCCACCGCCCTGCGCGAAATCAGCCTCGAGGAACTGCTCAGCCGCCCGCCCGTGTGTCTGGATCCCGAGCCCGTCCGCACCCTGGTGGCCGGCCGCCGGGTTCTGGTCACCGGGGCCGGCGGCAGCATCGGCTCAGAGCTGTGCCGCCAGATCGCCGCCAGCGGCTGCGCCCAGCTGACCCTGCTGGATGTCTCCGAGGCCAACCTCTTCCATATCGACCGCGAGCTGGGCGAGGCCTGGCCCTCCCTGTTGCGCCGCGAGGTCCTGTGCGACGTCCGCGACGCCGCCCGGCTGGACCGCGTGTTCGCCGCCGAGCGGCCCGAGATCGTGTTCCACGCCGCAGCGCTCAAGCACGTGACCATGGTCGAGAACCATCCCTGCGAAGGCGCCCGCACCAACGTGCTGGGCACCCGCAACGTGGCCATGGCCGCCAAGGCCTTCGGGGCGGCGCACATGGCGTTGATCTCGACCGACAAGGCCGTGGCCCCGACCAGTGTGATGGGCGCGACCAAGCGCGTCGCCGAAGCCCTGGCCCGCCAGTACGGCTCCAGCCACGAGACGCGCGTCAGCATCGTGCGGTTCGGCAATGTACTGGGCTCGGCCGGTTCGGTGGTGCCGCTGTTCCAGCACCAGATCGCCCGCGGCGGCCCGATCACCCTGACCGACGCCGAGGTCGAACGCTTCTTCATGACCATCCCCGAGGCGGTGCAACTGGTGCTGCGCGCCGTGGCCCTGTCGACCACCTCGTCCGAGCCGCCGGCCGGCGTGCTGACCCTGGAGATGGGCGAGCCGGTCAAGATCATCGACCTGGCCCGCCGCATGATCGAACTGCAGGGCCTGGTCCCCGACCGCGATATCGAGATCCGCATCACCGGCCTTCGCCCCGGCGAAAAGCTCACCGAGGTGCTGGTCGACGTCAACGAGGCCGCCAGGCCCAAGGCGCCGGGGGTGATCGAAGCCGCGCCCCAGACGCCGTGCCCGATCATCGACGCTGACCTGCTGGCCCTGCTGGAAAGCACCGCCATGGCGGGCGACGAGTTTGGCGTCCGCAGCCAGCTGTTCGCGATGGTCGACCGCATTCGCGGGACCGAGACCGCCGCCCCGGCCAAGGCCCGCAGCCGGGCTTAGGGTTCAGCCCGGACCGCGATGGAGACGCTGGCGCGAAGCGGCGGTGTTTCTCTGGCCAACGCCGCAGGCCCCCTCCTGACCGCTACGCGGTCGTCCTCCCCCTTGTCAGGGGGAAGATGAAACGCGCCGACCTCATCTTCCCCCTCCGGGGGAAGACGGTCGCGCAGCGACCCGTAGGAGGCAAGTGCGGGGATACAGCGCAGTCTATCCCCGTTCTTTCCGGCGCCGAGCTCAACGAAATCAACGCCCTGTAAAATAGTTGATCGCGCCAATCCTCGGCGCTCAAACCTCCCGCATAATCATAGCTGTCCCTGTCGCAGGGGGAGGCGCCTGGATCCGGCCCAACAGCGGCGATGGGGATGGAGCTGAGCGGGGCCGCGCGGTCACGCGGCGAGGACGAAGGTGGTCTGTTCGTTGGATAGATCCGGGACCACCGGAGGGCTCGTCGGAGAGACAGCGCGGAGCAACAGGGCGAGGGATCGTAAACCCGCCTATCGCGCATCGTCGGGGGTCGAGACGGTTAGCCGATCGACCTTGGTGCGCGCCCGTACGGGGGCTCTTGGGTATCAGAGCTGAAAGACGCTCGCTTGGCCCAATCCTCACGCAAGAACAGCTTCTGCGAAGCGGACAGGTCGAGCCGAAACGCACACAACACATCACGGTCATCCGGGGTCGCCCCGGCCGCTTCGCGCCTCCCCGACCCCTTCAGTGGCTGATGCCGCGTGAGGCTGAGAGCTCGTGTCTTCTCCCTTCCCCCTTCGATGGGGGAAGGGCGGGGATGGGGGTGACCCCGCCGGACGATTTCACGCCAGCCGCGCCACATCCTGAACCTCTGCCACCCCCATCCCCAACCCTTCCCCCATCCAAGGGGGAAGGGGGCCTGGACGCCAATGCCGCCGCCCTCTTCGCACTCCGCCGATTCCCCCCTAGGACTGCTGTCATGACCCACGCTCAGCAAGGCCGCGTTCTCGTCATCGCCGGATCGGATTCCGGCGGCGGCGCGGGCATTCAGGCCGACATCAAGACCATCACCGCCCTGGGCGGCTATGCGGCCACCGCCATCACCGCCGTGACGGTGCAGAACACGCTGGGCGTCACCGGCGTGCATCCGATCCCGCTGGAGATCATCGCCGCCCAGGCCCGCGCCGTGCTCGACGATATCGGGGCCGACGCCATCAAGACCGGCATGCTGGGCGATGTGGGCGTCGTCGAGACGGTGGCCGTCATTCTGGAATACGCCAAAAACGTCCCGGTGGTCGTCGATCCGGTGATGGTCGCCAAGGGCGGGGCCAGCCTGCTGGCCGACGCCGCCATCGGGGCGGTGAAAAGCCTGATGATCCCCCGCGCCGCCCTGCTGACCCCCAACGCTCCCGAGGCCGCGGCCCTGACCGGCCTAAGCGTCGAGACCACCGACGACCTGCGCCGGGCCGGCGAGGCGCTGCTGGCGATGGGCGCCCGGGCCGTGCTGATGAAGGGCGGGCACATTGAGGGCGACCGGATGATCGACGTGCTGATGACCCCGGCCGGCGAGACCACCTTCGAGGGCGAGCGGATCGACACCCGCCACACCCACGGCACCGGCTGCACCCTGGCCAGCGCCTGCGCGACGGGCCTGGCCCAGGGCCTGCCGCTGGAACAGGCGGTGGCGCGGGCCTGGAACTATGTGCACGAGGCCATGTTGCGCGCGCCTGGCCTCGGCAAGGGACATGGGCCCCTGGATCACGGATGGACGTTGCGCAAATGACCCTGGAAACCCGCCTGATCGAGATCGTCCATGGCGTGCCGACCACGATGCAGGTGCTGCGCGTCGTTCGGGATCTGGATCTGCCCGACGCCATGATCTTTTCCGGCGCCATCTATCAGCCGGTCTGGAACCACCTGACCGGCCGCGCCCCCGACTACGGGATCAAGGACTATGACGTCGCCTATCACGACGCTTCCGACACCTCCTACGAGGCCGAGGATGTCGTGATCCAGCGCGTGGCCGCCGCCTTCGAGCCGCCGCTGCGCGACCTGGTCGAGGTGCGCAACCAGGCCCGGGTGCACCTGTGGTTCGAAAAGAAGTTCGGGGCCGACGAGCCCTATCCGCCGCTGGAAAACAGCGCCGCCGCGCTGAAGCGTTTCGTGGCCACCGCCTTCTGCGTGGGCGTGCGGATGGAGGCCGATGACACGCTGAGCGTGTTTGCGCCGTTCGGGCTGGACGACCTGTTTGCGATGCATCTGCGGCCCAATCCCCTGCGGCTAAAGGGCGCCGGCGGCTGGGAACGGACGACGGGCTCGGCCCAGGCGCGCTGGCCGGAGATCACGGTGGAGGGGGCTTGAACGCCAACACTCCCGCTCTCCCCGGCGAAGGCCAGGGCCCAGAGTCATCCAGAGCGGTTTGGGATGATGCGCCTTCAGCCTGAGCCCTATCCACAATGTGTTCGGGTTCGATCTGGACCCCGGCCTTCGCCGGGGAGAGCGGTTACAGATTGTCACCATGACAATGTTGTCTTTGCTCTGTGGATCAATCCGAATTAGCTCTGTCGGCGCCTTCCTCTGAAAGATCCGCCCCATGCGCCAGTGGACCATCGACGCCTTCGCCTCCGCGCCCTTCAGGGGCAACCCGGCCTGTGTGGTCGAACCCTTCGACGCGTGGCCCTCAACGGCCTGGATGCAGGCCATGGCGGGTGAGAACAACCAGGCCGAGACCTCGTTCCTGTTGAAGTCCGCCGATCCGGCGCGCTTTGGCCTGCGCTGGTTCACCCCGACCGTCGAGGCGCCGATCTGCGGCCACGCCACCCTGGCGGCGGCCCATGCCCTGTTCTTCGAGCTGGGCGTCGAGGCGCCGCTTCTGACCTTCGACACCCAGGCGGGCGCCCTGACCGTGCGTCGCGACGGCGAGCGTCTGGAGATGGATTTTCCCGCCGATCCGCCGCGAAGGGTCTCGCTTCCCGAAGGCCTGACCGAGGCCCTGGGCGCGGCGCCGGTCGAGGTCTGGGCCGGCATGTATCTGATCGCGGTGATGAAGGACGAGGCGACCGTCCGCGCGCTGACGCCCGATCAGGCGGCGGTGAAGCTGATTGGCGGCGAGGCTACGGGCGGTCCGGGCCAGATTGTGGCCGTGGCCCTGGCCGATCCGGATCGGCCCTATCAGGTGGTCAGTCGCTTCTTCGCGCCGGGCTGCGGCATCCCCGAGGATCCGACGACGGGCTCGGCCCACTGCATGCTGATACCGCTGTTTGGCGAGCGGCTGGGGCGCGAGGCGCTGAGCTTCCATCAGGCGTATCCCGGGCGGGGCGGGGACCTGGACTGCGAAAGCCGCGGCGCGCGCGTTCTGTTGCGCGGCCGCGGCTTTACGGTGGTGGAAAGCCGGCTCCGTCTGGAGCCGGTCTGACCGGCGTCGGGACTACCAGCGCGGGCGATAGTCGTCCCGGTGATCGCGATAGTCGCGGTCGTGGTCGCGGTCGCGGCCATAGCCTGAGCCATAGTCACGGTCGTGACGCTCGTAGCGGATGGCGGCGCTGATGCGGTCGAAGCGACGATCCAGGTCGGCGCGCTCCCAGCCGCTCAGGCCATCGCGGCGATAGCGGTATTCGAGGCGGGCGGTTTCGCGCAGCTGGGCGTTGAGGCGGTAGGCTTCGCCACGGCTCAGCGAACCGTTGCGCAGGCCTTGGTCAATGCGGCGCTCCAGGCGGTCCTGGCGGTGATTGAAGGACTGGGCGGACGCAACAGCGGGGACAACGGTGGCGGCCACCAGGGCCGAGACCGCCGTGATCGAAAGCAGGATCTTTTTCATCGGTCGGTTCCTCTTCAAGCTCTCCGCCGCCCGGGTGGATGACGTTGATCTGAAGAAACCATGCCCAGCCTGAAGCGGTTCTGAGCCGCTCGTTGTCTGGCGTTCAGGTTGGGAGAATCTTCGCCAGCCGCCTTCAGGCCGCGTCGGCGAGGCGCGCGGCGGTCATGGCCGCTTCGATGGCCGCATAGAGCTTGGTCACTTCGATCGGCTTGGCGACGTGGCCGTCCATGCCGGCGGCCAGATAGCCCTCGACCTGGTGGGCCAGGGCGTTGGCCGTGACCGCCACGATCGGCGTGCGGGCCCTGCCTTCGGCCCGTTCCAGTTCGCGGATGGTCCTGGCGGCCTCGACGCCATCCATGATCGGCATGTGGATGTCCATCAGAATGATGTCGTGTCCGCCGCGCTTCCAGGCCTCGATGCAGGCCGCGCCGTCTGAGACCAGCTCCACCTCGGCGCCCAGCGGGGCAAGGACGGCGGCGATGACCTTCTGATTGGTCGGATTGTCGTCGGCGGCCAGCACGCGCGGACGGGTGCGAGGGGCCGCTGGGCGCGCCTCCACGGCTCCGGCGACGGTGGCCTCGGCGTCGCCGCGCGGCATGGAGAGAACCACGGTAAAGGTCGAGCCCCGGCCCTCTCGGCTCTGCACGGCGATCCCGCCACCCATCAGGGTGGCCAGCTCGCGGCAGATCGCCAGGCCCAGACCCGAGCCGCCGAACTGGCGGGTCATCGAGCTGTCGGCCTGGACGAACTTGTCGAACAGTCGCGGCTGCATCTCGGCCGAGATGCCGATACCGGTGTCAGCCACGTCGATCCGCAGGCCCGAGCCATCTTCGGCGGAGGCAAACCGCACCGCCACCGCGCCGGCCGGGGTGAACTTCAGGGCGTTGGAGATCAGGTTGCCGAGGATCTGCCGCAGGCGGTCGACATCGCCGCGCCAGACGCCCTGGGCTTCGGCGGCCACCGCGACTTCAAAGGCCAGGCCCTTGTCACGCGCTTCGCCGGCGAAGCTGTCGCGCAGAGAGACCGCCAGGGCGGGCAGGTCGAAGTCCTCGGCTGCCAGGTCCAGACGGCCGGCCTCGATCTTGGAGAGATCGAGCACATCGTTCAGCACGGCCAGCAGGAGGCCGCCCGACTCGCGGATTACCATCAGGCGCTCTTGCTGGGCGGGCTTGAGCTCGTCCATCGCCATGACCTCAGCCATGGCCAGAACGCCGTTCAGCGGCGTGCGGATCTCGTGGCTCATATTGGCCAGGAAGTGGGATTTCAGGACATTGGCGGCGTTGGCTTCATCGCGCGCCTTGACCAGCTCGGCCATGGCTCCGCGAAGGTCCTGGTCATTGATCTCCAGCCGGCTGACCAGCTGGTTGAAACTTTCGGTCAGGCTCTGGAAGACGTCGTCCTCGCTGGTCTGCTCTACGGGGCGGAAGCGTCCGTCGGCGGCCACGGCCTGCATGGCCTCGGTCAGGCGCTGCATCGGGCGCGTCATGCGGCGCGCCAGGCCGTTGGCCAGCAGGATCGCCAGTCCGGCTGAGCCAAAGAACAGCGTGCCGGTCAGGGCCAGGTCGCGGGCCAGGATCTGTTCCAGCCGCGGTTCGCGGGCCACCAGGGCCAGGGTTCCGATCTGCCGGCCGTCCAGCAGGATCTTCTTCTCGACGGTCTGGGTCGATTTTCCAGCCTCGGGCGCGGCGCCAAGGTGGGCGACCACGCGGCCCTGCAGGTCGGAAATCTGCACGCCTGCCACGTGCGGCGCATTGGCGACGGCGGCCAGGGCGTTGCTGACGCCGACCACGTCGCCAGCAGCCAGGGGCGCGGCGGCGCCCGCCGCGACCATCTGGGTCAGAACCTGATGATTGGCCCGGGCCTCCTGCCGGGCGACGCTCCATTGCTGGACCATGAAGCAGGCGCAGGCGGCGACCAGGGCGATGACCGTGGTGATCAGCGCCACGCCCGCGATTCGCGCCTGGAGGGGAACGTGCGTTGGAGCGTCGGTGCTGCGCAGCGGATCAGACATGGGGGGCCCGGGTGAATGCCAAGACCCATTTTGGGGGCATCTCCCTAACGCTTCGCTTCCAAGCCGGTCAGATAGCGCGGCAAAACAACGCTAGGACGTGTTTCTGGTTGCCTGCTCGTTAAGACTTCGTTTACATTCATTAACAGGTTCTTAATGGGAGATGGGCATGGACAAGGTTTTTGTTGCGCAACGCATCGCGACCAAGCTGTTCGCGACGGAAAACGCCGTTGATACGGCCATGGTCGAAGCCGCCGAGCTGATGGCGGACATGCTCCGCGCTCGCAAGGACATCGGCCTGTCGGCCGTGGTCGGCGACCGCGCCAGCGCCAAGCTGGTCGAAGCTCTGGCCGCGCTGGGCGAAGCCCGCTCGGCGATGGTCGAAATGCACAATGAACTGAACGACGTGAAGCTGCGCATTGGCGTCCGCACCAAGATGGCCGGCTTTGAAGACAAGCCGCCGGAAGGTTCATTCCGTCGCGCGGATATTTCGGCGGTCCGCGAAGCGGTCTAAAGAACATTGCAATAGTTTAACTGCTTAAGGCCTCTAATCTCGGTTAGAGGCCTTTTCCATGTACACTTCCGTTGCGCCCATCATCGGTTGGACAGTGCTCGTCGCGATCCTCTCGCTTGCCTGGACAAAGGGCGGGCGACCGGAAAGGCTGGGTGCGGTTCTCGTACTTTCCGCTGCCTTATTCGCGTTTGGCGCGCATAATTTGTCCCCCGCTGAGTGGCAACCTCTGCTGCTGCTTGCAGACGATGGCTTTCTAGCCATGGGCTTTCTGGTCATTGCCCTCCGCTACGCCAGCGCATGGCTAGGCGGGGCGATGATATTTCAAGCCGTCCAGTTCAGCCTTCACGCCTACTATTTTGTGGCTGAACGCTCTCATGATCGGCTCTATTCGATCATCAACAACATAGACTCTCTGGGTGTCTTGGCCTGCATCCTCATTGGAGCTTTGATGGCCTGGCGCAAGCGGACGCGCGCCGCAAAATAATTGCCGGCTGGCCGCGAAAAGCCCACCGCCGCGACAATTCTCTCCTTGCCTTTCGGTCTGAAACGGCGTTTCTCGCCGGCGGGCCACGCCCCCCCAACGGGGCGCTGTCCATCTGTAAGGATGGGAGACATCGCTATGACTACCTTCGCCAAGCCGGCGCAACGTCCGGCTCGACCCGAGTTCTCTTCCGGCCCCTGCGCCAAGCGCCCCGGCTGGACCCCCGAAAATCTCAGAAACGCTGTTTTGGGCCGGTCGCACCGCTCCAAGCTGGGCAAGGCGCGCCTGAAGGCCGCCATCGACCAGACGCGCGAAGTGCTGGAAGTGCCCGCCGACTTCCTGATCGGCATCGTCGCCGGCTCGGACACGGGCGCCGTCGAAATGGCCATGTGGTCGATGCTGGGCGCCCGCCCGGTGCAGCTGATGGCCTTCGAATCCTTCGGCAAGGACTGGGTCACCGACGTCACCAAGCAACTGAAGCTGCCCAATGTCGAGGTGCTGGACGCGCCCTACGGCCAGCTGCCCGACACCTCCAAGGTCGATCCGGCCAAGGACCTGGTCTTCACCTGGAACGGCACCACCTCGGGCGTCCGCGTCCCGAACGCCGACTTCATCTCGGCCAACCGTGAAGGCATCACCATCTGCGACGCCACCAGCGCCGCCTTCGCCCAGGACCTGGACTGGACCAAGCTCGATGTCGTGACCTTCTCCTGGCAGAAGGCGCTCGGCGGCGAAGGCGCGCACGGCGTGCTGATCCTGTCTCCCCGCGCGGTGGCGCGCCTCGAGAGCTACACGCCGGCCTGGCCGATGCCCAAGCTGTTCCGCATGACCAAGGCCAACAAGGACGGCGGGAACAAGGTTTCCCTCGACATCTTCGAGGGCGCGACCATCAACACGCCGTCGATGCTCTGCGTGGAAGACGCGCTGGACGCCCTGAAGTGGGCCTCGTCCATCGGCGGTCTGGAAGGCATGCAATCGCGCGCCGACCAGAACCTGGCAGTGATCGCCGACTGGGTCGCCAAGACCCCGTGGGTCGATTTCCTGGCCGCCACGCCGGACATCCGCTCCAACACCTCGGTGTGCCTCAAGGTCGTCGATCCTGCGATCGCCGCCCTGCCGGAAGACGCCCAGGCCGACTTCGCCAAGAAGCTGGCCAGCCTGCTCGAGAAAGAGGGCGCGGCCCTCGATATCGGCGGCTATCGCGACGCCCCGGCCGGCCTGCGCATCTGGTGCGGCGCCACCGTCGAGGCTTCGGATCTGGAAGCCCTGACCCCTTGGCTGGACTGGGCGTTCGCCACCGTCTCGGCCGAGCTGGTCGCCGCCTAAACGCCTCCCAATACGACTGGAATCCTCGTCCCTCGATCTGTTCGGGACGGGGGTTTCAGACCCCCCCAACACAGCCGCCGCCCGAAATCCGTCGAAGGACAGGGCCGGCTCTCCAGGATCGGACACCTCATCATGGCTCCCCGCGTTCTCATCGCTGACAAGCTCAGCCCCGCCGCCGTCGACATCTTCAAGAACCGCGGCGTCGACTTCGACATCAAGGTCGGCCTGACCAAGGACGAACTGATCGCCGTCATCGGCGACTATGACGGCATCGCCATCCGCTCGGGCGCCAAGCTCGACAAGGACGTGATCGCCGCCGCCCACAAGCTGCAGGTCATCGCCCGGGCCGGCATCGGCGTCGACAATGTCGACATCCCCGCCGCCACCGCCAAGGGCGTGGTGGTGATGAACACCCCGTTCGGCAACTCGATCACCACGGCCGAGCACGCCATCGCGATGATGTTCGCCCTGGCCCGCCAGCTGCCCGCCGCCGACGCCTCGACCCAGGCCGGCAAGTGGGAGAAGAACCGCTTCATGGGTGTGGAGCTGTACGCCAAGACCCTGGGCCTGATCGGCGCCGGCAATATCGGCGGCATCGTCGCTGACCGGGCCCTGGGCCTGAAGATGAAGGTCGTCGCCTACGACCCGTTCCTGTCGCCAGAGCGCGCCATCGAGATGGGTGTCGAAAAGGTCGAGCTGGAAGACCTGCTGGCCCGCGCCGACGTCATCACCCTGCACACCCCGCTGACCGACAAGACCCGCAACATCCTGTCGGCCGAGAACCTGGCCAAGACCAAGAAGGGCGTGCTGATCGTCAACTGCGCCCGCGGCGGCCTGGTCGATGAAGTCGCCCTGCGCGCCCTGCTCGACAGCGGCCATGTCGGCGGCGCCGGCTTTGACGTGTTTGTCACCGAGCCGGCCAAGGAAAACCCGCTGTTTGGCTCGGACCGCGTGGTGGCCACCCCGCACCTGGGCGCCAGCACCAACGAAGCCCAGGAAAATGTCGCCCTGCAGGTCGCCGAGCAGATGAGCGACTACCTGCTGACCGGCGCCGTCACCAACGCGCTGAACAGCCCGTCGATCACGGCCGAAGAAGCCCCCAAGCTGAAGCCGTTCGTGGCACTGGCCGAGAAGATCGGCGCCCTGGCCGGCCAGATGGTCGACTTCGGCATCAAGGCCATCGACATCGCCTATGAGGGCGAGGTCGCCAATCTCAACGTCAAGCCGATGACCTCGGCGGCGCTGGCCGGGATTCTCAAGCCGATGCTGGCCGAGATCAACATGGTCTCCGCCCCGGCCGTGGCCAAGGAGCGCGGCATCACCGTCTCCGAGAGCCGCCAGGAAGTCAGCCCCACCTATGACAGCCTGATGCGCATCACCATCACCACCGAAAAGGGCAAGCGCGCCTTTGCCGGCACGGTGATCGCCGGCGCCCCGCGCGTCGTCGAGGTCAAGGGCATGGAGCTGGACGCGGCCTTCTCGCCGGCCATGCTCTATATCAACAACCTCGACAAGCCGGGCTTCATCGGCGCCCTGGGCATGCTGCTGGGCGAGGCGGGCGTCAACATCGCCACCTTCAACCTGGGCCGGCTGTCGGCCGACGAAGACGCCATCGCCCTGGTCGGCGTCGACCAGGCCCCGAGCGCCGATCTTCTGGCCAAGATCCAGGCTCTGCCCCACGTCAAGGAAGCGCGCGCGCTGACGTTCTAGGCTTTGCGATTTCGTCATCCTGGGGCGGCATAGTCGCCGTCCCGGGATGATGAATGGGTTTCAAGTTTGAGCATGCCGCTGTTCCAGAACCGCAAGGTCAATCGCCTGGCCTTCGCCGTCTTCGTGACGGCGTCGCTTTTTACCCTGTGGCGGGCCGTGCTGCCGGATGACGGCGGCGTCGACTTTATTCCGTGGGACAAGGCCAAGCATTTCATCGCCTTCTATGTGCTGACCGCCTTGGCCGTCGCCGCCCTGCCGGCCAGCCGTTTCTGGCGGATCGGCGCGGTCCTGCTGAGCTTCGGCGTCGGGATCGAGCTGGTGCAGGCCCTGGTCGGCCGTGACGCTGCGTTTGGCGACGTGGTCGCCGACGCCTGCGGGATCGGGGCGCTGTTTGGGCCGATCGTCCTGCGCGCCTGGACCCGGAGAGAGCCGGCCGCAGCCTAGTTATAGGCCAGATGCTCGGGTCGGAAGTAGAACAGCCACTCCAGCTTCAGGACGTTTTGCAGTTCCCGGAAGCTGGGCGGCTCATAGCGCGACACCACATGCAGCGGCTTGTCGGTGATTTTCAGTGCCTCGATGAGCAGGACGATCGAGGTGTCGACCGTGGCGATCCGCGCGGCGCGTTCGATCACCGTGCTCCAGTCAATCAGGGTGTAGCCCTCAACCATCCGTAGGCGGACTTCCTTTTCCGGCGCCCGGTGCGGAAAGGGAATGGTGCGCGAGCTGCAGGTCTCGTTGATCAGGGCATAGGGCACGCCGTCGTCCAGGCCTAGTTCGCGAAACAGCCGCTCTTCCTTTTCCAGGTCGCGGCGCAGGGTGACGTGGTCGGCCCAGCCGTCCATCTCGACGCCGGAGACCTGGTATTTCAGATCCATGGTCTGTTCGGGGGCGTAGCGCCACGAGAAGAACAGCGACAGGAACGTGTAGGCGTTGGCCTCGATGGGGCTGAGCGCGATCTTGTCGGCCAGGAACAGGATCTCGTCGCGAAACTCGAAATCGTGCTCGAGGGTCGGGGTCTCGACATTGTCCGGCATGACCAGAGCGTCATAGACCCATTTGTGCGTCTCGCGCACCGGCAGGATCACTCTGCGGCCGCCGGCGGCATAGGTTTTGACGATCTTCTGGATGAAGAGCAGATCGCCGGCCATGCCGGGCTGAAAGATGATCACGGGCTTCATGTCGGGCTCGCAGAATCGTGCTGGCGACCAGTCTGGCACAACTTCACCATTGGACACCCTGTGACGGAGACACACGGCTTTGCGCTCTCGCGCCGAAATCGGCCGCAAGTGGGTTGGGGAGGCGCGAAGCGGCCGGGACGAACCCGGATGACCGTGATGTGTGTTTTGCGTTTCGGCTCGACCTGTCCGCTTCGCAGAAGCTGTTCTTGCGTGAGGATTGGGCCAAGCGAGCGTCTTTCAGCTCTGATACCCAAGAGCCCCCGTACGGGCGCGCATCCCGTCGATCGGCTAACCGTCTCGACGCCGACGATACGCGATAGGCGGGTTTACGATCCCTCGCCCTCTTCGACCCGCGTTCACCCGGCCGACAAGCCACTCAGCGTTTGGTCCGTCCTTCTGAGACAGCCCGCACACCTCGACCCGCCTTCCAGGGCGTCGCGGCCCCGCTCAGCTCCATCCCCATCGCCGCTTTGGGCCGGTACCAGGCGCCCTCCCCTTGCGACGGGGACAGCTGTGATTATGCGGGAGGTTTGAGCTCCGAGGATTGGCGCGATCAACTATTTTACAAGCGGTTGATTGGGCTGGGTTCTGTTTCGGAAAGTACGGGGACAGACAGCGCTCTATCCCCACACTTGCCCCCTACGGGCTGCTTCGCAGCCGTCTTCCCCCGGAGGGGGAAGATGAAGGGCGCGCTGATCTCATCTTCCCCCTGACAAGGGGGAGGACGACCGCGATAGC
Organism: Caulobacter sp. GSs2; assembly: GCF_058680895.1. Next base: position 1,714,384 of record NZ_CM178725.1, read on the forward strand.
GGTCAGGAGGGGGCCAGCGGCGGTGGCCGGGGAAACACCCCTCGCCTTCGCGCCGAAGGGAGCCATCCTTAAATCTCACGGCGAGACGATCGCCGGTCTGGAAAGGTCACTCCGCCGACACCGCCCTCCGGCCGGCCGCGACGCGGCCGGTCGCAGACCGGTCCTCGTATGATGGACGAACGGTCTGCCGATGAGGTTTGATCGGGACGGCTGGAAGCTCGTGGAACCGTCCGTGGGGCTAGACCCCGCAGTCAAGCAGGAGCTCCAGCCGTCTGTTTTCGTGCAACTCCGAACAGTTGCCTGAGCTTGAAGCTCGCATGCACGAGGTGGGAGGTCATGAACAAGCAAGTGACGTGGATAGGGATCGATGTCTCCAAAGGGCGGCTGGATTTAGCCACAGCTCCGAGCGGCGAGCGGTTGAGCGTGCCGGCTGATGATCTGCAACGGCTGGTAAGTTGGGTGGGCAAACGTCGCCCCCAACTGATCGTTCTGGAAGCGACCGGTGGCTATGAGCGCGACGCGGTGGCGGCGCTGGCGGCCAAGGGCTGGGCGATAGCCGTTGTAAATCCCAGACAGGTGCGCGACTTCGCCCGCGCCACCGGGCGTCTGGCCAAGACCGACGCCATCGACGCGGACGTTCTGGCCAGGTTCGCCGAAGCCGTTCGGCCCGAGCCTCGGCAACTGCGTGACGAGCAAACCCAGGCGCTACGGGACATTGTCGTGCGCCGGCGCCAGTTGCTCGACATGAGGAAAGCCGAAAAGAACCGTCTGGAGATCACGGTGAGCCCAGCCGTGCGGGCCGGTGTCGAGCGTCATCTGGCCTGGCTCGACAGCGAGATCGCCCAGACCGACGACGACCTGGATCACCAGATCCGCCAAAGTCCCAGCTGGCGGGCTGATGAGGATCTCCTGACCAGTATGCCGGGCGTAGGACCGGTTCTGGCCCGAACGGTCATCGCCGAACTGCCCGAGTTGGGGTGTCTCAACAGGCGTCAGATCGCGGCCCTTGTGGGCGCCGCCCCCTTCAACCGCGACTCCGGCAAGATGCGCGGGACCCGCACCACCTGGGGCGGACGAAGCTCGGTGCGCCAGGTGCTCTACATGGCCACTTTGAGCGGCGTGCGCTTCAACCCCGTTCTGAAGGAGGCCTATGATCGGCTGCGAAAGGCCGGAAAGCCGCCGAAGGTCGCTCTGGTCGCCTGCATGCGTCGGCTGATCGTCACCCTCAACGCTATGCTACATACCCGCCAGCCCTGGGCCTTGCCTCAGAACACAGTTGCTTGACTGACCTGCCCAGACCCGCACGCTGCAGCCTCCACGAGATGTAAGGATGAGCGGGACGCGGGGCGTCCGCTTGTGGGCATTGAGCCAAAGACTGCTTTCGACCCAAAGCGGCATCTCGAAAGTTCCGCTTCCGAGGCTTCACCTCACCCCCATAAATCTTGTCATCCCGGCCGGACGCCCGTGAGGGCGGGGGCGCCGGGACCCAGGGGCAACTGCAGTGAGGCGGCCCCTGGGTCCCGGCTCTCCGCTACGCTACGGCCGGGATGACAAGATATTTGGGGGCGGCGACCAGTGTCCTGTTCTGACCGGGTCCATCCACCCCTAGCGGACCTTCAATGCATCCGCCCAGCGCCCCTCACGACGCCGCCCTCACCGCCTCCCAAACCGCCAGAGCCTGCGCCGTCTCGCGCACGTCGTGGGCCCGCACCGCCGCGACGCCCGCCGCCGCGCTGGCCAGGTGGGCCGCGAGCGAGCCGCCCAGACGCGCCCCGGCGGCCTCGCCCAGCGGGTCAATAGCGGCGATGAAGCGCTTGCGGCTGGCGCCCAGCAGCACCGGGTAGCCCAGGGCGACAAGGCGCGGCAGGGCGGCCAGCAGGGACAGGTTGTGCGCGAACGTCTTGCCAAAGCCGATGCCGGGATCCAGCCAGATCTTGCCGCGCTCGACCCCCGCCGCCACGGCGGCGTCGGCGCGGGCCAGCAGGAAGGCTTCGACCTGCGCGACCACATCGTCATAGACCGGCGCGTCCTGCATCGTGCCGGGCTCGCCCAGCATGTGCATCAACACCACCTCGCAGCCCAGTTCGGCGGCGACCTGCGGCGCGTCGGGGGCGAAGCGCAGGGCGGCGACGTCGTTCCAGATCGTGGCCCCGGCCGCGACGGCGGCGCGGGCGACGGCGGGCTTCATGGTGTCGATCGAGATCGCCACGTCGCTGTCGGCCCGGATGGCCGCGATCAGCGGGATCACCCGGGCCAGCTCGTCGGCTTCCGTGACCGGCGCGGCGCCGGGCCGGGTCGACTCGCCGCCGATATCCAGAATGTCGGCGCCGTCGGCGATCAGTTGGCGGGCATGGGCCAGGGCCGAGGCGTGGTCCATGAACCGGCCGCCATCGGAGAAGCTGTCGGGGGTGACATTGACGATGCCCATGAGGCGGGGCTTGGCGGGGCTGACGGTCATGGCAGGTGTTGTAGGCCGTAGACCGCCCAAAGAAAAAGCCGGCCCCGCGAGGGACCGGCTTTTCCGTGTCGTCTGAAGAAGGCCTTAGGCCGTGACGCCCGTGGGCGAGATCGGCACCGAGGACATCGGCAGGGCCGGCTTCTTTTCGTCTTCGTCTTTGCGGTTGGGCTGGACGCCCTTCATGACGCCGATGATTTCGTCGCCGCTCAGGGTTTCGAACTCCAGCAGGGCCTTGGCGACCGCATGCAGGTTGTCCAGCTCCTCGGTCAGGATCCGGCGGGCCTCGTCCTCGCCGGTCTTGACCAGGCGGCGGACCTCGGCGTCGATCGTGATCATGGTCTCGGGCGAGACGTTCTGGGTGCGGGCCACGGAGTGCCCCAGGAACACTTCGTCCTGGTTGTCGCCATAGGCCACGGTGCCCAGCTTGTCGGAGAAGCCCCAGCGGGTGACCATGTTGCGGGCCAGGCCGGTGGCGGCGCTGATGTCGCTGGAGGCGCCCGAGGTGATCTTCTCCTTGCCGAAGATCAGTTCCTCGGCCACCCGGCCGGCCATCATGATTGCCAGACGCGAGGTCATCATGTCGAAGCTCATCGAGTAGCGATCGCCCTCGGGAAGCTGCATGACCATGCCCAGGGCCCGGCCACGCGGCACGATGGTGGCCTTGTGGACCGGATCGGCAACGGGAACGCGCAGGGCCACCAGGGCGTGGCCGCCCTCGTGATAGGCCGTCAGCTTCTTTTCGCTCTCGCTCATGGCCATGGAGCGACGCTCGGCGCCCATCATGACCTTGTCCTTGGCGTGCTCGAAGTCGTGCATGGTGACCATGCGACGCTCCTTGCGGGCCGCCGTCAGGGCCGCTTCATTGACCAGATTGGCCAGGTCGGCGCCCGAGAAGCCGGGGGTGCCGCGCGCCAGGGTGCGCACGTCGACATCGGCGGCCAGGGGGACGTTCTTCATGTGGACGCGGATGATCTTTTCGCGACCGGCGACATCAGGGTTGGGCACCACAACCTGACGGTCGAAGCGGCCCGGACGCAGCAGGGCCGGGTCCAGAACGTCGGGACGGTTGGTGGCGGCGATCAGGATGATGCCTTCATTGGCCTCGAAGCCGTCCATCTCGACCAGCAGCTGGTTGAGGGTCTGTTCGCGCTCGTCGTTACCGCCGCCCAGGCCGGCGCCGCGATGGCGACCGACGGCGTCGATTTCGTCGATGAAGATGATGCAGGGGGCGTTCTTCTTGGCCTGCTCGAACATGTCGCGCACGCGGCTGGCGCCGACGCCGACGAACATCTCGACGAAGTCGGAGCCCGAGATCGTGAAGAACGGCACGCCCGCCTCACCCGCGACGGCGCGGGCGATCAGGGTCTTGCCGGTGCCCGGAGGGCCGATCAGCAGGGCGCCCTTGGGGATCTTGCCGCCCAGGCGCTGGAACTTGGCCGGATCCTTCAGGAAATCGACGATCTCCTGCAGCTCTTCCTTGGCCTCGTCGACGCCGGCGACGTCGTCAAAGATCACCTTGTTCTTGTTCTCGGTCAGCAGGCGGGCCTTGGACTTGCCAAAGCCCATGGCGCCCTTGGCCCCGCCCTGCATCTGGCGCATGAAAAACACCCAGACGCCGATCACCAGAATGATCGGCAGCAGGTTGACCAGAATGGCCAGCAGGCTGATGCCGCCACCCTTGAACTTGACGTCCGCGCCCCTCGCCACCAGGCGATTGACCAGTTCGTCCGAATTGTTCGGCGCGTTGACGGTGAGCACGTTGCCCGAGCCGTCCTTGGCCGCCACGATCGGGCCGGCGATCTCGGCCGACTTGATTTCGCCGGCGTCCACCTTGCGCAGAAGCTGCGAATAGCTGATTTCGCCGCCAGCCTGGGTGTGCGAGGTCTGGTTGACGACAAAGACGCCGACCAGCACCGCAACGATGACCAGCCAGATGGCCGCATTCCTGAAATTCATACCCGTCGTCTTCCCAACGATAGCCTTCGACATCCCAAGATAGGGGGTCGCAAGCGCTTGCGCCACGCGTGCGTCGTCAGGTCACGCATTCTTGGTCGATCAGACCCGTCGCGGCCCTGAAACGATCCAGGAAGAGAGCCCGAATTCGCACACCCTCGCTGACTGCAAGAGCCGGGCCGCCGAGCATGGGACAAACGACGCCGCCACTCGCCAAAGCCAAGGCGGGCAAGGCCTGGCGGGCTGCGGCGGGTGTGGCCTTGAGGGCGGCGCGCTGGGCTTTCGACAGGCTGGCGGCCAGGCCTTTCAGGGCGCGGACGGTGACGGCGGCCTTGCCGGCGGTAATTTCATAACGGCCGTCCCAGACGCCGGTTTCGTGCGGCCCCAGCGCCAGATCGGCCAGACCGCCCCGCGCCGACTCGCCCGCGTCCCTGTGGAATCGCACCGCGTCGGGGCCGGCCTCGATTCGCGCGCCGGCCAGGGTGGCGGTGAACAGCTCACCCGATCGCAGGCGGGCGACCAGGCGCTCCAGTCGCTCGCCGCGCGGCGGACGCTCGGTCCCGGCGGCGCACAGGCAGGCGGCGGCGAGGTGGGCGGCGGCGGCGTCTCGCGGCAGGGCGATGACGCCCACGGGGTCGCCTTCGAAGATCGGAGGCTCGCGCCGCGCCGGCTCGGCGGCCGGCGCACCGGTCATGGCCAGCGACCGCCGCGCCCGGGCGCGGGCCGAGCGCGGATCGTCATTGGCCGGGTCGTCCAGCCAGGTCTCGCCCCGCTCGCGCAGAAAGTCGCGCAGGGTGGCGCGGCGCTGGTCCAGCAGGGGCCGCAGCAGCAAGACGTCCCGCCCCTCGGGCCAGACCGGCGACGGCGACCAGTCGCGCGGATCGGAAACGGTGGAGCCCTCGGCCCGCATGGCGGCGGCTTCCATCCGGTCGTCGGCGGTGTGACCCAGAAGCAGGACACGCGCCCCGGCGGCGCGGGCGGCCTGGGCCAGCAGGGCGTGACGGGCCCGGCGGGCGGCGGCCGATAGGCCCGCAGTCGGCTTGTCGCCGGTCCAGGCTAGGGAGAGGGCGTTCGCGCCGAGATCGCGCGCATGGGTGACCGCCTCGCGGGTCCAGGCGGCGCTGGCCGGCTGCAGCTGATGGTCGACGGTCAGGCTCAGCACCGGACGGCCGTGCGCCCGGGCCCAGTCCAGGGTGAGGATCAGCAGGGCCAGGGAGTCGCCGCCGCCGGAGAAGCCGACCGCGACGGGCGCGCGGCTCGCGGGATCCAGCCGCCGATCAAAGGCGGCCGAAATCCCTGCTAGGCGCACTTGGCCGCGACGCGGGTCGAGGCGGCGCGCGACACGACGGCCGGCGGGGCCTTGGGATAGCGCTTGGCCAGCTCGTCCAGCGTCTTGCAGGCGTCGGCGGGCTTCTTCAGCGCCACCAGCGCCCGCGACAGCTTCAGGGTGGCGTCGGGCGCCCAGCCGGTCTGCGGCCAGCCGCGCACGGCGCCCAGAAAGGCCCCTGCGGCGTCGCCATAGGCTTCGCGCACGAACAGGGTCTCACCGAGCCAGTAGCGGGCTTCGGGCGCCTTGGGGTTGTCGGGATAGTTGGTCACATAGGCCGAGAAGGCGGCTTCGGCATTGGCGTAGTCGCCGTCCAGCAGGAACTGCCGGGCCTGCTTGAAGGCCACGGCCGGATCGGCGGGCGGCGCTGGCGGGACGGGCGTCTCGGCCACCTGGGCGGCCTCGACGGCGGCGGTCTCCAGGGCGGTCAGCTTGGCCTCGATCGCCGCAAGGCGGGCCTCCAGCGCGTCGCCGCGGGTCTTCTGCTCGGTCGTGGCCCGGCGGGCCTGGTCTAGGTCGTGAGTCAGGGTCTCGTTCTGGCCGTTGACGCGCTGCAGGGTCTGTTCCAGATCGCCAATGCGCTCGCCCAGGGTCAGGATCTGGGCCTCGGTCTCGGCCGGCTGCACGACGACCGGCTTGCCGGTGTCGCGGCCCTGGAACACGATCGACCGCAGCTCGCGGACCACCTTCTCCATGCGCTCGACGCGCTTGACCGAGCGATCGTCCAGCGGATCTTCGGGCATGGGTGTCTGGGCCATGGCCGGCAAGGCTGTGGACACCAGCAGGGCGGCAAGCAGAACGGATTTAAGCTTCATGTCGGCGATTATGCCCTGATTGCGGACAAAAGTGGGGCGACGAAAAACAAAGCCCTCCCCCTTTGACGGAGGAGGGTTGGGTGGGGGTGACGCGGCGCTGGACGGACCAACCGCCGCATCACCCCCATCCCTGCCCTTCCCCCATCAAGGGGGAAGGGTTCCGTCTTGTGCTAGCGCGCGCCGTCGGTGATGGCGGTGCGGGCGTTACGGTTCTTGGCCCAGGCTTCTTCTGACGAACCGGCGTCGATCGGACGTTCCTTGCCGTAGGACAGGGTCTCGATGCGCGCGCCCGACACACCCTGGCTGACCAGGAAGTCGCGGACGGCGTTGGCGCGGCGGGCGCCGAGGGCGAGGTTGTATTCGCGGGTGCCGCGTTCGTCGGCATTGCCTTCGATGCGGACGCGGACGGCCGGATAGCGGTTCAGCCACTGGGCCTGGGCGCCGAGCACCGGCTGGGCGTCGCTGCGCACGACATATTCGTCCGTGTCGAAATAGATGCGCTCGCCGATATTGATGACGAAGTCCTGGACCGAGCCGGGGACCGCGCCCTGGCTGACCGGCGAGATCGGCGGGGTGTAGGGCGCGCTGGGGCTGGCGGGCTCGCTCGGCGCCACGGGGGCGGGACCGGCCGGCGTCGGCCGCGAAGCGCAGGCCGCGAGAGAGGCGGCCGCCAAACCGATCAGCGCCAGTCTAGCGGCGCGCTTGGTGTCGAAGTTCATCCAGTTTCTCCTCAAAACCTCGGTTTGGACCTGTTGGATACCCTTCAAGCACCTCAACGGGACAATGAAAACGCCCGACCAAGCCTCACAATGGCGTCAGATCACCCTGTCGCGACCTTGATTCACTTGCAAGGCGAACCGTCACAACAAACGTCGCCGAACAGTCGAGGTTGCTCGACCGTCCAGATTCAGTCCAGCAACGGCGACCAAGCCGGATCGGAGGCCTGGCCCTGATAGGCGGCCGGACGCAGGATGCGGCCGGTGATGTCGACGGTCCACAGGCGCGGCGTGCCGCTCTGGCTCTCGCGGAAATACATCAGCACCCGGCCGTTCGGCGCCCAGGTCGGGCCCTCGTCCAGATAGCTGGTGGTCAGCAGGCGCTCGTCGCTGCCGTCGGTGCGCATGACGCCGATGTGGAACTGGCCGGAAAGCTGCTTGGTGAAGGCGATGAAGTCGCCGCGCGGGCTCCAGACGGGCGTCGTATAGCGGCCGCCGCCATAGGAGATGCGCCGCACGCCCGAGCCGTCGGCGTTCATCATATAGAGCTGGGCCTGGCCGCCACGGTCGGAGTTGAAGACGATCTTGCTGCCGTCCGGCGAGAACGACGGCGAGGTGTCGATGGCCGGGTCGGTGGTGATGCGAACCGACTGGCGGCTGCGCAGGTCCAGCACATAGACGTCGCTGTTGCCGCCCTTTTCCACCGAGAAGGCCACCTTGCTGCCGTCGGGCGAGAAACGCGGGGCGAACACCATGCCCGGGAACTTGCCGACCGTTTCCTGGCGGCTGGTCTCGAGATTGAGCAGGTAGATCGACGAGCCGGTCGGCCGCAGGGCCATATAGGTCAGCTCCTGGCTGGTGGCCGAGAAGCGCGGGGTCATGACGATATAGGAGCCGTCGGTCAGGAACTGCGGATTGGCGCCGTCCTGGTCCATGATCGCCAGGCGCTTGATGCGGGCCATCTTGGGGCCGCTCTCGGCCACGAAGGCGACGCGGGTGTCGAAATAGCCCTTTTCGCCGGTCAGACGCTCATAGACGGCGTCGCTGATCTTGTGAGCCACGCGGCGCCAGTTGTCGGGCGTGGAGCTGAACTGCAGGCCTAGCAGTTGCTGCTGGCTGAACACGTCCCACAGGCGGAAATCGACGCGCAGGCCGCCGTCGGCGCCCACCGTCACCTGGCCGTTGATCAGGGCCTGGGCCCCGGTGGCCTGCCAGTCGGGAAAGCGCGGCTGGACGTTCACGTCGGGCAGCTTGTCGGGCACGGCCGAGACGTTCAGCGGCTGGAACAGGCCTGAGCGCTCCAGATTGCCGGTGATGACCTGGGCGATCTCGGCCCCGCGACCCGAGCCGGAGAAGGCGGGCACGGCGATCGGCAGCGGCTTGACCGCGCCGGCGTTGATATCGACCTCGATCTGGGCGGCGGCCGGCGAGACCATGGCCCCGCCCAGCAAGGCGGCGACCATCAGAAGCAGGGCTTTCAGGCGCATCACATTCCCCTTGGGCGTCATCATCGCGTGCAAGCCTGTTTTGCGTTGAAGTTCAGGGCTATTTTCTGACCGTAGAGATCAGACGGCAGATAAGCGAACGGCGAAGCCTGCAACAGCGCGCGAACCGCGCGGTCGGAGGCGGCCTTGACCACCGGATCGGGCGATGTGGTGCCAGGCGACTCTGGCTGGCCGATCACGCGGCCGCCCGGTCCGATCACGAACACCACCCGCACATTGACGTTCGAGCCGCCCTCGACCTCGCAATTGGGGTTCCAGCGATCCTGGACCTCGCCCTGCAGGCGGCCCAGGGCTGCGGCCGAAAGACCGGTGGCGGCGCCGGCGGCGGGACGGGCTGAAACCGAGGTCTCCGCCCGGCTGGGCCCCTTGGGCGCATTGGCGGCGGGTTTGCCGGTCGACTTCTTGGTCTTGGACAGCGACGCCTCCATCGAGGCGAAGAAGTCATCATTGGCCTTGGCCGGAGCCGGTTTCTTGGCCGGCGTGGGCGTGGGCGTCGGCTTGGGCGCGGCCTTGGACGGCGGTGTCGGCGCGGGCGTCGGCACCGGGGCCGGCACGGGGGCCGGCGGAGTGGGGGTCGCTTCGGCTACCGGCTCTTCGGTCAGGGCCGTCTGATCTTCCAGCGCCTCCTCGGCCGGGCGGACATTGGTCGGCCCGGTGGTGACGATATTGACCGGCACGCTTTCGCCCAGGGTGATGGGCACAGGCTTCTTCCACGGCAGGCCGATCAGGATCGCCGCCGCCACCAGCCCGTGCAGCGCGACCGACCCGATCAGGGCGGGCGAGAATCCGATTTCAGCACGCCGGGCCATCAGCGACCTATTGGGCCGGCCGCAGGTCGCCCGAGCCCTCGGGCTGGGCGTCTAGCGGGGCCGCGCCCGACGACGGGCCGCCCGTCTCGGTGATCAGGTTGATCTTGGAGAAGCCGGCGTTCGACAGCGCCGCCATGGTCTGGGCGACCACGGCATAGGTCGCCGCGCCGTCGGCCCGCACGAACAGCGGCTTGTCATAGCCGTCGCCGGCGATGGCGGTGATGCGCGGCGCCAGGTTCTCGAAGGCGATCTCGGTCTCGCCGACGAAGATCTTGCCGGCGCGATCGATCGACACCGTGATCGGCTCCTGCTGGTTCTGCAGGGCGGCGGCCTCGGTCTTGGGCAGCTCCAGCGGCACGCCGGCGGTCAGCAGCGGGGCGCTGATCATGAAGATGATCAGCAGCACCAGCATCACGTCGACCAGCGGGGTGACATTGATCTCGGACAGGGCCCCGCGCGAGCGGCGGCCGCGGCGGCGACCGCGGCGCCCGCCGGTGGCGAAGGCGTCGTTGGCGGACATCGACATCGGATCAGACCCGCTCGGCCAGGCGACGCTGGATCGCGGTCGACAGGTCGTCGGCGAAGCCTTCCAGGCGGCCGGCATACTTGCCCGCGTCGGTCGAGAACTTGTTGTAGGCGATATAGGCCGGGATGGCGGCGACCAGGCCGATGGCGGTGGCGAACAGGGCCTCGGCGATCGACGGGGCCACCACGGCCAGTGAGGTGTTCTTCGAGATGGCGATGGCCTGGAAGGCGTGCATGATGCCCCACACCGTGCCGAACAGGCCGATGAACGGGCTGGCGGTGGCGACGATGGCCAGGCTGCCCAGGCCCTCTTCGACCTTGGCGCTCTCGCGGGCGATCATGGTGTCCATGATCCGGTCGATGCGCTGGATCAGGAAGGCGGCCTGATTTTCGCTGATGGCGCCGCGCGACTTGGCCTCGCGCCATTCCTTCAGCGCCGCCTGCAGCATGCGCGGCAGCGGATGGCGCGGATTGGCGCCGGCCTCTCCGGCCACGTCTTCCAGCGAGCGGCCGGCCCCGACCTGGCTCTCGAAGCGGTCGGCGGCGCGGTTGAGCGCGGCGAAGCGGAACAGCTTGTCCAGAATCACGGCCCACGAGCCCAGCGAGGCGAGGATCAGGCCGACCATCACCCCCTTCACAACCCAGTCGGCCTGCATGAACAGGGCGAGGAACGAGAAATTGGCGGGGGCGGCTGCGGCGGCGTCCATGCGGGGGATCCTGCTCCGTTCGGGCGTCTGTCTAGGTGTAGCGTCTTACTGGCATGAAGCGGCGCTTTGGTGAAACTATGACAATCACCGGGAGAGCCTGAAAATTCCCCGCGCTCAGATTTCGGTCCCGGCGGCGGGCTCAAGCCACGGGGCCATCTGGGCCAGCATCTGCGCCGTCGGCCTGCGCGGGCGGCCGTCCAGGGTGATGCAGACGGCAGTTCCCGCCGCCTGGCAGATCAGCTCGTCGCCGCGCGTGATCTTCTGGCTCACGAACAGGCGCGGCCCCTTGATGCTGTCATAGGTGGTGCGAACCACCAGGGCGTCGTCGATCCGCGCCGAACGCTTGAAGTCCAGCTCCATGCGGATGATCGCAAAGGCGGTGTCGGCCTGGGCCAGCTCGGTGTGCGAAATCCCGACCAGCCGGAAGAAATCGCTCCGCCCCCGCTCGAAATAGCGCAGATAGTTGGCGTGATAGACGATGCCGGAAAAGTCGGTGTCTTCGTAATAGATGCGGACGGGCAGTTGATGCTCGCGGCCGTCGAAGCCGCCGGCGGTGGGGTCTGGGGTGGTCATCTACGCTCCGGCGCGCCCTGGGGTCAGGGGAGTATAGGTTGGTCAGGCAAGAGCGATAAGCCCACTGGCGAAATCGGGACTGCCGTCAAAGGCGCAAAAGTAAAAATTCAATCTGGAATTGATTATGGACTTTCGCGCTCGCCATGATAAATTCTGGCCATGAAGATCGAACCCGCCATCTTCGATGAAACGGACGATGCCGCTGAAGCCGCCGCCGACGCGCGCGCAGAAGCCGACATCACGGCGGGTCGCGTCATCAGCCATGAAGCCGTGAGCCGCTGGCTGAAGTCATGGTCCGACGGCGCGCCCACGCCAGCGCCCAAATCCGGCGACTAGTGCGGCGGATTGTCTGGACGGCCGAGGCCGTGTCCAATCTCGAAAGCATCTTCGCCTACGTGTCGGCGTTCAATGCCTCTGCGGCTGTTCGTCTGGCGCAACGCCTTCAATCGGCGGCCGACAGTCTGGCCATGCATCCAGACCGTGGGCGTGAGACCGTCCGTGGATTGCGAGAGCTTGCGATCATCCATCCTTATCTGATCCGCTACAGGGTCAGGGACGATGCCGTTCTCATCCTGCGGATCCGTCATGGCGCTCAGGACGTCGAGGCCTGAGGCCTGGATCATGGCGCCGGATCGCTCTGGCTGGCGGGTTCGCCGAGCATGAGGCCGACGGACAGGCCCCAGGCCAGGATCGGCGCGGCGCCGTAACCCAGGACCGGTGCAGGATAGTTGCCAAACAGGTTGGCGAAAATCCAGCCCGCCCACAACGCCGCAAGGGCAAGGGCTTCGGCGCGCCGCTCGGGCCGGCTGGCGGCGACCAGGAGAAACGGTGCGGGCAGGCTGAACATCAGGACCCCAGCCAGGACGCCCAGGACGGGGCTGGCTTCAAAGGTCGTGCGCAACAGGCCCTCGACATAGGGCACGGCCGGCAGGGTGTCGGGTTCGGTCCAGGCGGCATAGGCGAACACGGCGGCGACGGCGACCACGGCCCAGGGGAGCAGCTGGCGCGGGCGCTGGACCAGCGTTGCCGCGCCGATCGCCAGGGCCCAGGCCAGGGACGAGGCGGCGTCGTGCTGATAGAGCAGCGCAAAGCTCAGGCCGGCGGCCAGAGGGGCGACGCGCCGGTCCTCGAAACCTCTCGCGACGGCCCACACCGCCAGGGGCAGGACCAGGAAGGCCGTGTGCAGTTGCACTGGTCCCAAGGCCAGCCAGCGCCGTGCGCCCTCCAGGACAGAGCCGGTCATCAGGGTCCAGACCAGGGCCAGGGCGCAGGCGGCGATCAGCAGCCAGTACCGCCAGCGGGCCTTGCGCCAGAAGCGCGCCACCACCAGCGCCAGGCCAAGGGCGATGATGGCGGCCAGGGTCTGCAGCATCAGCGCGTTGGGGCCGGCCCCGGCCGCGCCGATCGCCGCCAGAGAAACCCCAAAACAGGCCGCCGCCTGAATGGCGGTCACGAACCGGATTCCACGCATGGCGCTACGCCTCCCCGAACAGGCCGCCCTGAGCCGGCGGCGCGGCGGGCGGCGTCAGGCCCAGGTGCAGATACGCCTTGCCGCAGGCCACCCGGCCGCGCGGGGTGCGCTGGATGAAGCCCTGCTGCATCAGATAGGGCTCGATGACGTCTTCCACGGCGTCGCGGGACTCGGCGATGGCGTAGGCGATGGTCTCGACCCCGGCCGGGCCGCCGCCATAGTGCTCGATCAGGGCGCGCAGATAGCGGCGGTCGAGGCTGTCGAGGCCGACCTCGTCGACCTCCAGCCGCGCCAGCGCCATGCCGGCCGCCTTGCGATCGATGACGGTGGCGCCGTCGGCCTCGGCGAAGTCACGGACCCGGCGCAGCAGACGGCCGGCGACGCGGGGCGTGCCGCGCGCCCGGGCGGCGATCTCGGTGGCGCCGTCTTCCGACAGCGGCGCGCCCATCTTGCGGGCCGCGCCCAGCAGCACGTGTTTCAGCTCGGCGTGGGTATAGAATTCCAGCCGGATCGGGATGCCGAAGCGGTCGCGCAGCGGCGTCGCCAGCATGCCCGCCCGGGTCGTCGCCGCCACCAGGGTGAAGGGGGCCAGGTCGATGCGGATCGATCTGGCTGAAGGTCCTTCCCCGATCACCAGGTCCAGCACATGGTCCTCCATGGCCGGATACAGGATCTCCTCGACGTTCGACGACAGGCGGTGGATCTCGTCGATGAACAGGACGTCGTTGGCTTCCAGATTGGTCAGGATCGCCGCCAGGTCGCCGGGCTTGTTCAGCACCGGGCCCGAGGTGGCGCGGAAGTTCACGCCCAGCTCGCGGGCGACGATCTGGGCCAGGGTGGTCTTGCCCAGGCCGGGCGGGCCAAACAGCAGGACGTGATCCAGGGCCTCGCCCCGGCCCTTGGCGGCCTCGATGAAGACGCGCAGATTGCTCTTGGCCTGCTCCTGGCCGACAAACTCGGCCAGGGTCTGCGGGCGCAGGGCCTTGTCGGCGGCCAGCGGGACGGCTTCGTGGGGCTGGGCTTCGCCGGAGATGATGCGGGTCAACGCCCGAGCTCCTGCAGCCCGGCCTTGATCAGAGCCTGAACCGTCGCCTCTTCACCCAGCTTGGCGGCGGCCGCCTCGACGACGCGGCGGGCGTTCACTTCCGCCACACCCAGGCCCATCAGAGCCGCCACAGCGTCGCCGGTCGGGGCGGGCTTGGCCTTCACAGGCGCGGAGCCCGAGGTCGGCGCGGTCATCAGCACCGGACCGTCGGTGATCGGCTTGTCCTTCAGCTCCGTGACGATCCGTAGGGCCAGCTTGGGCCCCACGCCCGAGGCGCGGCCGACGGCGGCCTTGTCCTCGCGGGCCACCGCCGAAGCCAGCTCGGCCGGCGACAGGATGTCCAGCACCGCCATCGCCGCCTTGGGGCCGACGCCCTGGATGGCCTGCAGCAGCACGAAGGCGCGGCGGTCCTCGCGGGTGGCGAAACCGTAGAGCCGCAGGCCGGCGCTTTCGCTCCACTGGCTCTCGATGTGCAGCAGGGCTTCCTCACCCAGGGCCGGCAGGCGCGACAGGGTGCGGCCGCCGCAACGGACCACATAGCCCACGCCCATGACATCGATCAGGGCCTCTTCCTCGCCGACCTCGGCGACCGCGCCGCGCAATCTGCCGATCATGCGACCCTCCGGTTGGCGACGCGCAGATTGGCGTGGGTGATGGCGACGGCCAGGGCGTCGGCGCAGTCGGCCGTGGTCTTGCCGGCGGTGGGCAAAAGGCGAGCGATCATGAAGCCGATCTGGGCCTTGTCGGCCGCACCGGTGCCGACCACGGCCTTCTTGACCAGGCGTGTGGAGTATTCGGCCACCAGCAGTCCGGCGCGGGCGGGGGCGATCAGGGCGGCGGCGCGGGCATGGCCCAGCTTCAGCGTGGACTGGGCGTTGGTATTGAGGAACACCTCCTCGACCGCCGCCTCGTCGGGCCGGTGCTGCTCGATCACCGCGCAGATGCCTTCGAACAGGTGCAGCAGGCGCTGGGCGAACTCGGCCTTCTCGTCGGGCGCGATCACCCCGTGGGCGACGTGGCTCATCCGCGAGCCCTCGACCGCGATCACGCCCCAGCCGGTGCGGCGCAGGCCGGGGTCGAGGCCCAGGATCCGGATCGGGATGCGATTCATGTTCATCATGTGTTCTCGCAACATCGCCTGTTCCGCGTCCGAGGAAAAGCCCCTGTATCGCTAACGGGAGCTTAACGGCGGCCCTTGCGCGCCACGGCGTTGCGCGCTCTCCTGACGCAAAGGTCTTAGGGAGATGCTTTCGATGCGTTTGGCGGGATGGATGACGACGGCGGCCGTGCTGGCCCTGCCGATGGCGGCGAACGCTCAGGCGACGCCTCGCCCCGACCAGCTGAAGTTCCGCGAGCTCTACAAGGAGCTGGTCGAGATCAACACCACCCTGTCGGTCGGCAGCTGCACCGCGGCCGCCGAGGCCATGGGCGCGCGTCTGAAGGCCGCCGGCTATCCAGAGGCCGACGTCAAGGTCGTCGTCGAGCCCAAGCATCCCCGCGAGGGCTCGCTGGTGGCCGTGCTGCACGGAACCGACCCCAAGGCCAAGCCGATCCTGCTGCTGGCCCATATCGACGTCGTCGAGGCCAACCGCGCCGACTGGACCCGCGACCCTTTCGTGCTGGTCGAGGAGAACGGCTATTTCTACGGACGCGGCACGTCGGACGACAAGGCCCAGGCCGCCATCTGGGCCGACAGCCTGATCCGCCTCAAGCAGGAGGGCTTCAAACCCAAGCGCGACATCAAGATGGCCCTGACCTGCGGCGAGGAAAGCGAGGGCTATAACGGCATCGAGGACCTGCTGAAGAACCACCGCCCGCTGGTGGACGCCGAATTCGCCCTCAACGAAGGCGCCGACGGCCTGCTCGATGATCAAGGCAAGGAAGTCGTGCTCGAGGTCCAGGCCGGCGAGAAGGTCTATCAGGACTTCACCCTGACCGTGACCAACCCGGGCGGCCACTCCAGCCGGCCCGTGCCCGCCAACGCCATCTACCAACTGTCGGCGGCCCTGGACCGGATCGGCGCCTATCAGTTCCCGCCCCGCTTCATCGACGCCACCCGGGGCTATTTCACCCAGATGCAGCCCCGCGTGCCGGCCCTGCAGGCTGCGGCCATGAAGGCCCTGGTCGCCAATATCGAGGACCCCGAGGCGCTGAAGGTCGTCACGGCGGATCCGATGTGGAACTCGATGCTGCGCACCACCTGCGTGGCCACCCTGGTCAGCGCCGGCCACGCGCCCAATGCCCTGCCCCAGCGCGCCACGGCCAACGTTAACTGCCGCATCCTGCCCGGCACGCCGGTCGAGGAGGTCAAGGCCAAGCTGTCAGAGGTCGCCGCCGATCCGGCCGTCGCCTTCACCCTGGCCCACGAGGCCAAGGCCGCCTCGCCGCCGCCGGCCCTGACGCCCGCGATCATGGGCCCGATCAACAAGCAGGCCGCCAAGCTGTGGCCCGGCGTGCCGATCGTGCCGATCCTGCTGACCGGCGCCACCGATGGCGTGCACACCAACGCCGCCGGCATCCCGACCTATGGCGTCACCGGCCTGTTCGGCGGCTCGGACGGCGACGGCATCCACGGCCTGAACGAGCGGATGCGGGTCAAGTCGCTGTATGACGGGCGCGATTTCCTGCACGGCCTGATCAAGGACTATGCCGGCGGGAAGTAAGGCGCCTTGCGGTGATGCTCCCCCTCTGGGGGAGCTGTCGCGAAGCGACTGAGGGGGCAGCGCAGGCGTAGATATGCTTTGCGCCATCTGGATTGGCGCCGCGTGGCCCCCTCCGGCCCTCCGGGCCACCTCCCCCAAAAGGGGAGGATCTGTCAGGCCGCCACGGCCCTGGTCCCAAACAGAGTCGCAAGGATCAGCCGCTCCACCGCCGCGACATCGACGTCTACGCAGACCTCGGCATTCGGCGCGCCGTCGATGCGGTCGATGCGGCCCTGGCGCACCCCGTCGACCGACACCCGCAACCGCGCCGGCTCGAAGGTAAAGGCGTCCGGCGCGATCAGGCTGACGGCGGCCACGGCGTCATGCGGATGGCAGGCGTCCACCGTGCCCCAGACCTGGGCGTGGAAGTCGATATAGCCGCCCACCGCCCGGTTGAGCCGGGCCGCGAGCGGCGAGCCGCAACAGGCCGCGCCGGCGTCCAGCGCCGCGCGGGTCAGGGTGACCTGGCTGGAGATATCCATCGGTATCAGGCGCGGGCGAACCCCGGCCTCGAGCACCCGCTGCAAGGCCTCCGGATCGCTCCAGCTGTTGAAGTCGGCCCCGCCGGCGGCCTTGCCCTCGACGACGAAGGCGCCGGCCATGATGGTCGGCCGCCAGTCACGGAAAGCGACCGGATCGTCCAGCAGGCCCTGGGCCAGGTTGGTCAGGGGTCCCAGGAACAGACCGGTGATCCGGCGACGGGCGGCGAAGGCCAGGAGGCTGACGCCATGGCCGCGATCCAGCTCGGGCAGTTTCCAGCGCTGCGAAAACCCCGCGCCGTTCAGCCCATCGGCGCCATGCGCCGGCCGCATGCGTTCGACCCGCCGCTTGGCCAGGCCGGACCCCGCGCCGATATAGACCTCGGCCCCGCAGCCGGCGAGCCGCAACACCCCCCGGGCGTTGGCGGCGGCCTGGTCGACATAGGTGTTGCCGAACACCGCCGAGACCGAGCCCACCTCGATACTGTCATGCGCTCGCGCCAGCATCGCCAGCGCCAGGGCGTCGTCCACGCCGCAGTCGGTATCAATGTGCACGCGCAGGGTCATGCGCTCAGTGTAGCCGAGGGGGCATGACAGAGAGAAGGGCGCTGTGCGCCTGGCATCCCGGGGAAGACCCGGGACCGCAACCGGCGCGGCGCTTGGGGCGTCTAGCCCAGCGCCGCCAGATCCTCGTCGCTGATCTCTTCGTTCGAATAGACGTTCTGGACGTCATCATCGTCGTTGAGCATGTCGAGCAGCTTCATCAGGGTGGTGACGCTGTCGCCGGTCACCGGAACCTGCATCTTCGGACGCCAGGCGATCTTGGTGTTGCCGGCGGGGCCGAACTTGGCTTCCAGGGCGGCGGCCACTTCGTTGAGGTCCTCAAAGGCGGTGTAGATGGTGTGGCCTTCGCCTTCCTCGTCCATGTCCGAGGTGACGTCGTCGGCGCCGGCCTCGATGGCGGCTTCCATCATGGCGTCTTCGCTGGCGACCTTGGCCGGATAGGTGATCTGGCCGACATGGTCATAGTTGAACACCACCGAGCCGGTCGCGCCCATATTGCCGCCCAGCTTGGTGAAGTAGGAGCGGACATTGGCGGCGGCGCGGTTGCGGTTGTCGGTCAGCACCTCGACGATGATGCCGACGCCGCCGGCGGCCACGCCCTCGTAGCGGATTTCCGAATAGTCGGCGGCGTCGCCCATCTGCGACTTCTTGATCGCGCGGTCGATGACGTCCTTGGGCAGGCTTTCGGCCTTGGCGTTGTTCACGGCCAGGCGCAGGCGCGGGTTCATGCTCGGGTCGGCCACGCCGGCCTTGGCCGCCACGGTGATTTCCCGCGACAGCTTGGAAAACAGCTTGGAGCGCGCGGCGTCGGCGCGGCCCTTGCGGTGCATGATGTTCTTGAATTTCGAGTGACCGGCCATTCGGGGGCTCTGTCTCTGATCTGAAGAAGGTGGAGTGGGCGCGCTTCTAGCCGCTGGAGCGGGGTTCTGTCACTCAAATCTAGTCCTCGCCCAGGGGGAGAGGACTCTAGACGGTGGGCACCGTCGGCTTCAGCCGGCCGCCCACCCGGATCGGCTCGACCCGCACAGCGAGACCTGTACGGTCGTCGGTTTCCACGAACACGCCGCAGACCGTCGCCGGACCCGAGGCGGGGGTATAGCGACCGCCGCTGATCTTGGTGGTGAAGCGCCGCAGGGGCTCTTCCTTCTGATTGCCGATGACGCTGTCATAGTCAGCGCAGGCCCCGGCGTCGGTCTGATAGGCGGTGCCGCCGTTGAGGATCTGGGCGTCGGCGGTGGGCACATGGGTGTGGGTGCCCACCACCAGCGAGGCGCGGCCGTCGCAATAGTGGCCCATGGCCATCTTCTCGGACGTGGCCTCGCAGTGCATGTCGACCACCACCGCGTCGGCCACCTGGCCCAGCGGGGCCTTGTCCAGCTCGCGGTCGGCGGCGGCGAAGGGGTCGTCCATGGCGTCCATGTGCACCCGGCCCAGCAGGTTGATGACCATGATGGTGCGGCCGCGCTCGGTCTGGAACAGATGGCTGCCCCGACCCGGCGCATCCGACAGGATCGGATAGTTGGCCGGACGGATCAGTCTGGGCTCGCGGACGATGTAGGTCAGCGCCTCGCGCTGGTCCCAGCTGTGATTGCCCAGGGTCAGGCAGTCGGCCCCGGCCTCGAACAGCTCGCGGGCGGTGTTCTCGGTGATGCCGAAGCCGGCGGCGGCGTTCTCGGCGTTGATGATCACGAACTCGAGGTCGAGGTCACGGCGCAGGGCGGGCAGATGATCGGCCAGACCGTCGCGGCCCGACTTGCCGACGACGTCGCCGAAGAAAGCAAAACGCATAGAGATTCCTTGGTGCGGCTCTGCGTGAGCCTCAGACTTTCACCGCGATATACTCTTTTTCGGTGAGAATGGCGTCCAGCGCTTGATCATGCGGTTCATGCGGCAAATTCGCCGTCTCCTGGCCGCTATAGGCCAGGCCCAGGGCGAACACATCGCGCCGGGCCTTCAGGTCTTCCAGCGCCCGGTCATAATAGCCGCCGCCCTGGCCCAGCCGCCGGCCCTGGCGGTCAAAGGCCAGCAGCGGCAGGACGACCAGGTCCGGCTGAACCAGCGGCTGGTCGACCGACGGCGCTCGCAGCCCGATCGCGTCGCGAACCAGCGGACGGGTGCGGTCCCAGATCCGGAAGACCATGCGGCCGGCCTCGCCCTCGACCGAGGGCAGGGCCAGGGTCCAGCCCGCTGCGGCCAGGCCGTCGGCCAGAACGTGGGTCGAGAGTTCCGAGCCCACGCCATGATAGAGCGCGGCGACCTGGCGGCTGGCCTGGGGAAAGCGGGCGGCCAGGGGCGCGCGTCCGACCTCGGCGACCATCCAGGCGGCCTGCGGGACCTCCCGGGCCAGGATCTTGCGCCGTGTGCGGACGAACATCCGCAGGGTGGCCTTGGCGGCGACAGGGTCAGCGAGGGTCAAGACGGATCAGAGGCCCGATAGGTCAGCCAGACCACGCCGAGCAGAAGCACGACCAGCGCACCCTGGACCCAAAGCCGCAGATCATCGGTGATCAGGGCCGTGGCGATCATCGCGATGAAAAACACGATGGTGATCAACCAGCCCTGCCATCCGGTCGGCCGCGGGCCGCCACCGAAGGGCTTGGGTCCAAACCAGCCGGATTTCATGACCGCCTCGGCGAACGGGGAAAGGGTGGCGGCGCCATGAAGAACCGTGAAGACGTTTCAATCCACTCGAACCTGTTTGGTACAGGTGGGCCCCGTGTCCCCGCAGCCACGGCCACGGGAGGGAACAGGTCCCGATAGAGAGATTAAGGTCCCTGGGAATAGAAATCTTCGACGAGGGCCACAGCAGACCCGCCGTTGAGGAATATAGGCGCTCGCTCCCCCCGGCGATAGGGGCGTTCCGTCGCGGCCCTCACGATCCTCAGAGTCCCAGCGAGACCTTCAGGAACGCGTCGGCCTTACCCAACATCTCGGTCCGGGCCGCACCGTCGTTCAGATGGTGATCGAGGCCCTTGAACTCGATGTACTCGACCTTGCGACCTGCATCGCGGAGCTTGCGCTCCATCAACCGCGACTCGCCGACCCCCACATTGGTGTCCAGATCGCCGTGGAACAGCAGCACCGGAGCCTTGATCGCTGCAGCGTTCTGGGCCGGTGAGCCCTCGGCCACGTGTGGCCCCTTGCCGATGAACTGGCTGACCTGCAGGTAGTTGGTGAAGTTCTGGTGCTCCTGCCGCAGCAGTTCGAGGTCCGTGACCGGCGCGATGGCGACGACGGCCTTGAACAGGTCGGGATCCAGCACATTCGACTGCAGCGCCGCGTAGCCGCCGTACGACCAGCCGACGATGGCCAGCTTGCCCGGCGCGGCGATCCCCTGCTGCGCCAGCCAGCGGCCGCCGTCGTTGACGTCGCCGACGGCGGTGCGCCAGGACTGGAAGCCGTTCTTCTGGAACCAGTCGGCCCCATAGCCGGCGGAGCCCCGGTAGTTCGGTTGCAGCACCGCGAAGCCCCGCTGGGCGAAGTACTGCGCCAGCCAGTCGAAGCCCCAGTCGTCGCGGGCGCTGGGGCCACCGTGCGGCATGACGATCGCCGGCAGGTTCTTGCCGTCGCTGCCCGGCGGCAGGGTCAGGTAGCCCGGGATCTGCGTGCCGTCGGCCGCCGGATAGGTGATCGCCTTCACCGTGGCCAACTTCATCCCCTCCAGCTGCGGCCGGGCGGCCGTCAGGTCCTGGAGCTGCCGGGTGGTCTTGTCGAACAGGTAGTAGACCCCCGGATAGCTGTCGCCGCCGGCGAACAGCAGGAGCTTGGATTCGTCGGCCGAGGCGTCGATGAAGGTGACGATCCGTCCGGGCATGGCCTTGCCGATCGCCGGACCCAGCTTGCGCAGCTCCGGATCGAAGAACTCGGTTTCCCGGCGGTCGGTGACGAAGGACGCGCCGACCACGCGGTTCTGCCGCCCGATCCGCACCAGGCCCGAGACGTCGACGTCCGGTCGCGCCAAGACCAGGTCGCGCGTCATCGAGCCGTCGAGGGCGATCTTGTAGAGCGCCTGGCGCCCGTCCTTGTCGTCGAAACCGTAGGCGACGTTGAGCTTCTGATCGACGGCGTAGGGGTTGAACCCGCTCCAGCCGACCGAACCGCTGGTCAGCTGGCCCAGCGGCAGCCACTCGCGGCTGTCGGGCTTGCGGTAGAGATAGGAGATCTTGCCGCCGGAATAGCCGGAATTCCCCCGCGTGGGCTGCATGCCCATGATTCTGACCGTCCCATGCCCGTCACCGATATATTCCACGGCGGTGCTGAAGGCCTTCTCGACGGTCTTTCGCACCAGGGTCAGCGTATCGACGCGCTCGACGCCCAATCCCTCGTCTTTCCTGGTGGTGCGACTGACGCCGGTCTCCTCCAGATACTCGCGGGTCATCAGCACCCCGCTCTCAGCGTCGTCGATCGACCAGTCGACGATGGAGCCACCGTTCTGGGCTACCCCGATGGCCCGGTTGCTGTTCTCGGCGGTCAGCATCTTCAGCTCGCCGCCGTCGCTGTTGAGCGCCAGAAGGCGCGTATAGCCCACCTTGCTCTCGCCGTTCTTGACCATGGCGTAGATCTGGCAGACCAGGCGCGTGTTGGTCGACCAGCGGCAGTAGGTCAGCCGCTCGGGATCGCCGCTGGAGACCAGGACGGTCTTGGACGCCCCGGTCGCGATGTTGATGGTCACCAGCTTGGAGCCCCGTCCGGAACCGGGGACAATCATCGCCACCTGCTGACCGTCGGGCGAAAGGCTGATTTGCTGGATGTACTCCCGCGCCCCGAACGCGGCGGTCGTGGGATCCGCGCCGAACGCGGGCCCGCCTAGCGCCAGAAAGACAAACGCAAACGCCGTAACAAAACGCATCGACCGCCCCCACCAAGCTTGACCACAACGATAGGCGAGTCTGGAGGCAAGACAACCCAAAGTGCAACGCGGGCGTGCGATATCGGTTCAGCCTACTCCGCCGCCAGCTTCTCGATCCGCTCGGCCGCCGCGTCGATCGCCCGGATGGCGGCGATCTCGGTGCGGCTGCGTTCGGCCTGAAGCTTGGCCAGTTCGCTCTGGGCGTGGGCCAGACGCAGCTTCAGGTCACTCATTTCGTCAGCCAGCAGCAGGGCGCCCATCAGGAACAGGCGGGTTTCGCCCAGCTGGCCGACATCCTGGCTGACCTGGCGGACCTGACGGTCGAACAGGCGGGCGATCTCCATGAGGTGGGCCTCCTGGCCGTCCTCGCAGCCGACCGTATAGGGCCGGCCGTTCACCTGGATGGTCAGTTGGGCCATGGGTCAGGCCTCCCGCGGATCATCGAAAAGCTCGTTGGTCTCGTCGGCATCGGCGAGGTCGTCGGACGGATGGTCGTCATTGACCGGTCCCTCGTCGCCTAACGCGGCGCGGATTTCGGCGATGGCGCGGCCCAGGGCGACCGAGGCCTGGGCGCCGGCTTCTTCCAGGGCGCGCTCGCGCTCGCGGGCGGCGTCCAGCTCGGCCTGCAGGCGCGCGGCCTCGCCGTCGAAAACGTCGGACGAAGACGTGGACGACGCCGCCGCCGAGGCGACAGCCACGGTCGCGCGCGCGGCCAGCCGCTGCTCAAGCTGAGCCACGGCGCGCTCCAGTCGGCGCGCGGCGAGGTCGAGGGCGCTCGTTTCGCCCAGGGTCATCGGCGGGTTCCAATCATGCGGTGCAACATATAGATCAGGACCAGCTTCGCCACCCGCTGCGGCGACAATAGGGTGATGAAATCGCCCTTGGCCGTATTCTGTCATGCGTTGTTACCGGAGCTGGGCTTGACTTCCCCGCCCCCGCCCGCAAAACGCGCCTGCAAAATCAGGGAACGTTGGTCCCTCTGGGCCGCGTCCGATCGTTAGGAGAAAGACCACCATGGCTCTTCGCGTCGCCATCAACGGCTTTGGCCGTATCGGCCGCCTCGTCCTGCGCTCCATCGTCGAGCACGGCCGCACGGATATTGAAGTCGTGGCGATCAACGATCTGGGCCCGGTCGAGACCAACGCCCACCTGCTGCGCTACGACAGCGTGCACGGCCGGTTCCCCGGCGTCGTGACCTCGGGCGAGGACTGGATCGATGTCGGCACGGGCAAGATCAAGGTCACCGCGATCCGCAACCCGGCCGAGCTGCCCCACGCAGAGCTGAACGTCGACATCGCGTTCGAGTGCACCGGCCTGTTCACCACCAAGGAAAAGGCCAGCGCCCACCTGACCGCCGGCGCCAAGCGCGTGCTGGTCAGCGCCCCCTGCGACGGCGCCGACCAGACCATCGTCTACAAGGTCAATGACAACGTGCTGAGCGCCGCCGACCTGGTGGTTTCCAACGGCTCGTGCACCACCAACTGCCTCGCCCCCATCGCCAAGGTCATCCACGACCTGGTCGGCATCGAGCGCGGCTACATGACCACCATCCACTCCTACACCGGCGACCAGCCGACGCTGGATACAATGCACAAGGATCTGTATCGCGGCCGGGCCGCCGCCCTGTCGATGATCCCCACCTCGACCGGCGCCGCCAAGGCCCTGGGCCTGGTGCTGCCGGCCCTGAAGGGCAAGCTGGACGGCTCGTCGATCCGCGTCCCGACCCCGAACGTCTCGTGCGTCGACCTGAAGTTCGTGCCCAGCCGCGACACCACGGTCGAGGAACTCAACAACGCCCTGAAGGCCGCCGCCGCCGGCCCGCTGAAGGGCGTGCTGGGCGTCACCGACGAGGCCCTGGTCTCGACCGACTTCAACCACATCGCCGAAAGCTCGACGGCGGCCCTGGCCCAGACCCAGGTCATCGAAGGCAAGCTGGGCCGCGTGCTCAGCTGGTACGACAACGAATGGGGCTTTGCGACCCGCATGAGCGACACCGCGCTCGTGATGGCCAAGTTCCTCTAAAGCCTGCCAGACCCCCGCCCCTCCCGGAGAGGCGGGGGTTTTCTCTGCCTGTTACCGCCTTTCGACGTCAGGACTTCCCATGACCTTCCGCACCCTCGACACCGCCGATCTCGCCGGCAAGACCGCCCTGGTCCGCGTGGACTTCAACGTGCCCGTCGAGGGCGGCAAGATCACCGACGACACCCGCCTGCGCTCGGCCCTGCCGACCATCCAGTACCTGACCGGCAAGGGCGCCAAGGTGGCTCTGCTGGCGCACTTCGACCGGCCCAAGGGCAAGGTGGTTCCCGAGATGAGCCTGGCCTTCGTGGCCGAGCCGCTCTCCAAGCTGTTGGGCGCGCCAGTGGCCTTCGCTGCCGACTGCATCGGCGATGAAGCCGCCAAGGTCATCGCGGCCCTGCCGGCCGGCGGTGTCGCCCTGCTGGAAAACGTCCGCTTCCACGCCGGCGAGGAAAAGAACGATCCGGCCTTCGCCGCGCAACTGGCCGCGTTGGGCGACATCTATGTCAATGACGCCTTCAGCGCCGCCCACCGCGCCCATGCTTCCACCGAAGCCCTGGCCCGCGCCCTGCCGTCCTATCCGGGCCTGGCCATGCAGCGCGAACTGGAGGCCCTCGACTCGGCCCTGGGCAATCCGCAGAAGCCGGTGATCGGCATCGTCGGCGGCTCCAAGGTCTCGACCAAGCTCGACCTGCTGAACAACCTGGTCGCCAAGCTGGATCGCCTGGCGATCGGCGGCGGCATGGCCAACACCTTCCTCTACGCCCAGGGCCACGATGTGGGGGGCTCGCTGTGCGAGAAGGACCTGGCCGACACCGCCCGCCAGATCATCGAAAAGGCCAAGGCCGCCGGCTGCGAGCTGCTGCTGCCGGTCGACGTGGTGGTGGCCAAGAAGGTCGCCCCAGGCGTCGACGCTGAGACCCGCGCCCTTGCCGACGTGCAGCCCGACGACCTGATCCTCGACGCCGGCCCGGAGAGCGTGAAGCGCCTGCTGGCCGCCATGGACGCCAGCAAGACCCTGATCTGGAACGGCCCGCTGGGCGTGTTCGAGGTACCGCCGTTCGACGAAGCGACCGTTGCGGCGGCGAAACATGCCGCCCAGCTGGCAAAATCGGGTAAGATCGTCGCCGTGGCCGGCGGCGGTGATACGGTGTCGGCGCTGAATCACGCGGGCGTCGTGGGCGACATGACCTTCGTCTCGACCGCCGGCGGCGCGTTTCTTGAGTGGATGGAGGGCAAGGACCTGCCCGGTGTCTCGGCTTTGAACACCTAGGGTTCCAGATTTTTCAGGCGCGGACCTCCGGGAGGGGTCCGCGTGAGCTACCGGACGACCCGGGCAGAGAACGCAAAAGCGTCACGCCCCAAAAACAAGAAACGACCCAAACCTTTCAAGCTTGCAGGAGAGATATCACGTGGCGAGGATCACGCTTAGGCAGTTGCTGGACCATGCGGCGGAGCATGAGTATGGGCTGCCGGCCTTCAATATCAACAACATGGAACAGGGTCTGGCGATCATGGAGGCGGCCGACGCCGTCAATTCGCCGGTCATCATCCAGGCCTCGCGCGGCGCGCGGTCCTATGCCAATGACATCATGCTGGCCCGCATGATCGACGCCCTGGCCGAGATCTACCCCCACATTCCGGTGTGCATGCACCAGGACCACGGCAACGGCCCGGCGACCTGCGCCACGGCAATCCAGTACGGCTTCACCTCGGTGATGATGGACGGCTCGCTGATGGAGGACGCCAAGACCCCGGCCTCCTACGAGTACAATGTCGAGGTCACCCGCAAGGTGGTCCAGATGGCCCACAGCTGCGGCGTGTCGGTCGAAGGCGAACTGGGCGTGCTCGGATCACTTGAGAGCGGCATGGGCGAAGCCGAGGACGGCCACGGCTTCGAGGGCGTGCTGAGCCATGACGAACTGCTGACCGATCCCGATCAGGCGGTCGACTTCGTCGGCCAGACCGGCGTCGACGCCCTGGCCATCGCCATGGGCACCAGCCACGGCGCCTACAAGTTCACGCGCAAGCCGGACGGCGACGTCCTGGCCATGAACGTGATCGAGGAAATCCACCGCCGCCTGCCCAACACCCACCTGGTGATGCACGGCTCCAGCTCGGTGCCGCAGGACCTGCAGGACATCATCAACCAGTACGGCGGCGAGATGCCCCAGACCTGGGGCGTGCCGGTCGAAGAGATCCAGCGCGGCATCAAGCACGGCGTCCGCAAGATCAATGTCGACACCGACAACCGGATGGCCATGACCGGCGCGATCCGCAAGATCCTGATGGAAAAGCCCGGCGAGTTCGATCCGCGCGCCTATCTCAAGCCCGCCAAGGAAGCCATGCGCAAGGTCTGTCAGGCCCGCTTCGTCGAGTTCGGCTCGGCCGGCCACGCCGACAAGGTCAAGGCGCTGTCGACCGCGACCATGGCCAAGCGCTATGCCTCGGGCGAACTGCACGCCAAGTTCGGCGCCACGACCGGCAAGGTCGCAGCCGAATAGGCTTCAACGCTTGATGAGACGAGGGCCTCCCGGAGCGATCCGGGGGGCCTTTTTCATACGTCCGCGACGCTGCTGTCGGCCGGGTCGGGCCGCAGGCGACGGCTGATCAGCTTGAGCATGACCGCGCCGACCGCGCCGCACAGGGCCACCCCGAAGCTGTACCAAAGAGCCACGAACAGGAACGTCGAGTCCTGGCAGTGCACGCCGTAGATGGTCGCAGCCACCGCGCCGCTGAACAGGCCGACGAACAGGCCTGTCAGGCCCGGGCGCTCCATCTCGACGCCGCGCAGGCCCACCCCTGCGACCAGCAGCATGGAAACCGACAGCACGGAGACGTGGAAGACGCAGTTGAAGGCGCCGCCCGGATTGAAGATGTGGGCAATCAGAGCCGCGTCCAGGCCAGGGGCCTCGAAGGCGACGGCGAGGGTCATCAGGACAACCATGGCGCCGCCCGAAACCAGGGCCGGCCACAGCGGCGCCCCGGGACGCGCCGCAGCCGTCGCCCCGCCCAGGGCGATGGCGGCCAGGGTGGCCGTGTAGAGACCCTTGATCCAGAAGAACGGATGGCCGATCGCCGCCCAGAAATCAGGGCGCGGCTTCAGCCAGAACAGAACCAGCAGCAGAGCGGCCAGCGCGCCCGCCGCAGCGACTTCCAGAAGGCGTGTCTGAAGCGTCCCTGTCGACCACGATTGTGTGGCCGCCGGCGCCTCGTCGGGGAGGACGAGGGCGTCGTCTATCGTCAAGGGCGACCCTCCCCACAAGGTGTCAGAACCGGCTATGGGATCCGGGCTTGCGTATGGCTCGCAATCTCGGCGACAGCAGTTGAAGATCTGGCCCAGCGCTTGTCAACCGCCGTTATGGGACCGTAACCAGACGTGATCACAGCGGGCGCTAGGCCCGACCATGCTGCTCACCAGCGCAGCGCCCAGCGCCCGAGAACCGCGCCCAGGGCCCCGCAGGCCAGGACGCCCAGGGTGTACCAGACGCCGACGAAGACAAAGCTGCTCTCGGCGCAATGCAGTCCATAGACCGTGGCCGCGACGCCGCCGGCCAGGGCGCCGGTCGCGAAACCGGCCAGAACCGGGCGGGTCGGCGCCAGCCCCCGCACGACCCAAAGACCCGCGAGCGTGGTCGGCGCGCCCAGGGCCAGGATGTTCAGCGAGCAGCGGGTCCAGGACTGGCCGCGCAGCAGGGCCATCGGATCCTGCGCCATCCCGAACTGGACCAGCCCCACCAGGACAAAGCCGCTCAGTACGATCAGGCCCAGGACCAGTCCCCGCCGGGCCGAGCCCGTGGGCCGCGACAATTGCTCGATCGCCAGATAGCCCGCCAGGGCCAGGGCTGCGGTATAGGCCGCCTTGAGCCAGAAAAAGCCGCCCCGCATGACCTCCATCAGGTCGGGTCGCACCTTCAGCCAGACTAGCACCCCGATCAGGGCCGCCACGCCGCCCAGGCCCGCCAGCAGGCCAAGGCGCCCCCCGGGCCGCCCGCCGGGCGCCGGGCCGGCATTGGCGGCCAGGGCGTCGATCAGGTCATCGGTCCGCATGGCGCATCCTTTCGGCCAGGGCCTTTAGCGCACGGTGCAGGGCGACCTTGGCCGCGCCTTCGGTCATGCCGGCCTTGGCGCCGGCCTGGGCCAGGCTGAGCCCAACCAGCTTGACGTCGCTGACCAGCACACGCTGGCGCTCGGGCAAGCTGGCCAGGGCGCGATCCAGCTCCAGGCCGACGCCGGGGTCATGCTCTTCGGCGGCCAGGAATTCGGAATGATCGTCCAGCGGCAGGGTCTGGCGGATCTTGCGGCGGCGCCAGTGGTCGATCAGCTTGTAGCGCGCCACGGCATGCGCCCAGGCGGTAAACGACTGGGACGTGTCCCACGTCGCCCGCTTGATATGCACCGCCAGCAGCGTCTCCTGCACCATGTCCTCCACATCACCGGGCGCGCCGGACATCCGGCGCGCAAAATAGGCGCGAAGCCGAACGCCGAGCAGGGCCAGACACTCGCGGTAGGCTGGGGCGTCGCCCTCCAACCCGCGCAGCATCAGCGCCTTCAGTCGGGTTTCGGTGTCCGTCACGCATCCCCCTATTCGCGCTTCAGGGCCAAAGGGTTACACGGCCCGCGCGCGAGCCGGAACCCATCGATCGTGACCGGGAAATTTTGTTCGTCGACCGGTGTAACCTTTGACTGCGCCCCGCCGTATTCCCCCTCGACCGACCAGCAGGGGCGGTCACGGACATTCACCCCAAGGAGCCAGTCCCATGAACCGCACCACCACCGCCGCCGCTCTCGCCGCCGTCTTCGCCCTGTCGGCCGGCGCCGCAATGGCCGCCGACAAGAAGCCCGAGATGGAAAAGTGCTACGGCGTTTCCAAGGCCGCCCAGAACGACTGCAAGGCCGGCGCGGGCACCTCGTGCGCCGGCACCTCCAAGGTCGACTATCAGGGCGACGCCTGGAAGCACGTGGCCAAGGGCACCTGCGTGACGATGAAGACCCCCAAGGGCATGGGCTCGCTGACCCCCAAGGCGATGTAGTTCGGCCCCGGCCACTTGCCCCCTCCGCGCTGACGCGCTCCTCCCCCGTAGGGGGAAGATGAGGGCGTCTTCCCCCTACGGGGGAGGACGACCGCGAAGCGGTCAGGAGGGGGCGAGTAATCCATCGCCATGACGAGACTCCACATGACCCCGACCGCCGGCCTCGGCCTGAAACCCCAGCACTATGACGACGCCCTGGCCGCGACGGCGCCGGGCCTGTGGTTCGAGGTTCATCCCGAGAACTACATGTCGGCCGGCGGACCTCGCCTGTCGGCCCTGTCGGCGATCCGCCAGCATCACCCGTTGTCGCTGCACGGCGTTGGCCTGTCCCTGGCCGCCGACGCCGATCCGGATCCCGAGCATCTGGCCACCCTCAAGACCCTGGTCGACCGCTTCGAGCCGTTCGTGGTCTCCGAGCATCTGGCCTGGTCGACCCATCGCGGCGTCCACCAGCCCGACCTGCTGCCCTTTCCCCGCACCCGCGCGGCCCTGGCCCGCATCGCCGGCAATATCGCCCGCATGCAGGACGCCCTGGGCCGCCAGGTGCTGGTCGAGAACCCCTCGCTCTATCTGTCGCTCACCGGTCACGACCTCGACGAGACAGACTTCCTGAACGCCCTGGTCGAGACGACCGGCTGCGGCCTGCTGGTCGACGTCAACAACGTCTTCGTCAGCGCCCATAACCTGGGCTACAGCGCACAGGCCTATCTCGACGCCCTGCCCGCCGCCGCCATCGGCGAAATCCATCTGGCCGGCCATGGCCCGGACGAGGGCGGCTCGGGCCTGCTGATCGACACCCATGGCGCGCCGATCGCCGAAGGCGTGTGGACGCTGTATCGCCATCTGATCGACCGCATCGGTCCGCGCCCCACCCTGATCGAACGCGACGACGACGTGCCCGCCTTTGCCGTGCTGATGGCCGAGCGCGACCGGGCCCAGCTGGCCCTGGACCGTGCGCGGCGGGAGCCCGCCCATGTCTGACCTGCTGGACTTTCAGGACGCCTTCGTCGCGGCCCTGGGCGGCGCGCCCTCGGCCCTGTCGCCCTGGCTGGCCGAAGGCGAGGCCGGCGAGACGGGTCTGTCGGTCTATCGCAACACCATCGCCAAGGGCTGCGTCGATGCTCTGGCCGCCAATTTCCCGACGGTCGTGGGCCTAGTCGGAGACGACTGGTTCCGCGCCGCCGCCGCCCTGTTCGCCCGCGAGGCGCCGCCGGCCAGCGCCGCCTTGCTGGACTATGGCGAGGCCTTTCCTGGCTGGCTGGACCGCTTCCCGCCGGCCCGGGACCTGCCCTATCTGGCCGGCGTCGCCCATCTGGACCGCCTGTGGACCGAGGCCCTGTTCGCGGCCGAGGCGCCGTCTCTGGGCGCAGACGCCTTCGCCGCCCTGTCGCCCCAGGTGCTGGGCGCGGCGCGGGTTGCGCTGCACCCGTCAGCGAGGTTCGCACTGTTCGAGGCCGGCCTGCCCAGCCTCTGGGCCGGCGCCCGCGAGGGCCGCGACGACCTGGAACTGTCCGAAGCCGCCCAGGGCCTGCTGGTGAGTCGATCGGGCGCTGCCGTGGCCTACCGCGTGGTGGGTCCCGCCGACTGCGCCTTCCTCGCCGCCTGCCGGACCGGCGGCTCCCTCGCCGAGGCCATGGGCCAGGCGGCGCAGGCCGATCCCGACGCGAACCTGCAGGCCCTGTTTGCCGCCCTGATCGCCGACGGCGTGTTTGGCGACCTCATTTCCGGAGCCCAGCCATGATCACCGCCATCCTCAAACCCCTCGACACCCTGGCGCAGATCGCCCGCAGGCTGTTGCCCGACGACGTCCTGAGCCTGGTCGCCCGCCTGGGCGTGGCCAGCGTGTTCTGGCTGTCAGGCCGCACCAAGGTCGACGGCGTGCTGCACATCACCGACAGCACATATTCGCTGTTCTCGGACGAATACGCCCTGCCGCTGATCCCGTCCGACATCGCCGCGCATCTGGCGACCTACAGCGAGCACCTGTTCTCGATCCTGCTGGTGCTGGGCCTCTTCACGAGGCTGTCCGCGCTCGCGTTTCTGGGCATGACCCTGGTCATCGAGATCTTCGTCTATCCCGACGCCTGGAGCACGCACCTGTCCTGGGCGGGCCTGTTGCTGCTGATCCTGGCCAAGGGCGGCGGCCGGTTCAGTCTGGATCGCCTTTTGCGCATCGGCTGAACGCTGCAACGGCCATGCGACAATACGCCCCAGAGTATTATTGATGTAGCTAATTCCCGTTAAGCTTGTTTTATTCGCCGCGCCTCATCGTCACGTAACACGGTTGGGCGAACTGGAGCGGCGACATGGCGGATCCAACAGCAAGCGCGGAGCTGACCTTCAACTTCAGCGAGGCCAGCGTCCTGATCGTGGATGAAAACGCCGGCTTCATGGACCTTACCGCCCTGATGCTTTCCGGCTTCGGCTTCCGAAAGCTTCACCGATGCCAGAGCCTGGGGGAAAGCCACGCCTTCAGCCAGGACGTAGAGGTCGACCTGATCCTGGTGGATCCCTTTCCGAGAGCTGACGAAGGCCTGGCCCTCATCCGCGGCATGCGCCAGCGACAACAGCCCACTGACCCGCCCCTGGTGGTCATCGTCGTGACCGGACACACGCCCCGGGAGCTGATCCAGGAAGCCCGGGCCGTGGGGGCCGACTATGTCGTGGCCAAGCCCTTCTCGTCGTCGACCCTGCTGGACCGGATCCTGTGGAGCGCCGCACCGCTGGCGCCGCGCACCCGCAGCGGTGAAAATCCCGGCAATGCCGGCGTTCAGGCCGAGACCATCGACCCGCTGCGTCAGGCCGCCCTGGCGCTTCTGCAATGAGCCAGCCCAGCCGCCTCACCCGCTTCATGGACCTCCCGGACGGACTGGCCGTCGACGAGGCCCTGGCCCAGGCGGACGCCAGCCTGGAGTCCCACCGGCAAGCCGCGCTTCAACTGATAGATCAGGCGCTCGGCGAACTGGCCGACGCTGGAAGCCGGGCCTCAGCTGAAGCCCTGGCCCGGCTCTCCGACAGCATCGGGAGTCTGGCGGGCATGTTCCAGCTGCACGCCCTGTGCCGGGTCGCCAAGCGACTGGGCGACATCGTGCGCACCCTGAACGAGCGCGGCGGCGCCGATCACGACCTGATCGGCCTGCACATCACCGCTCTGCGGGTCATCCGAGTCCAGCCCGATGGCCAGGGCGCGGCCGAACTCCTCAAGGGACTGGACCAGATCGCGGCGCGTGAGGCCCGGCGGGCCTCACGCTAGGCTCGGCGCCGGACCCGTCACCAGCCGCCGTAGATTGGCCTGAACTGGTATTCCAGGTTGCTGACTTCGCGCTCGGCGTCACGCATGGCCCAGTCGGCGCGGCGGCCGTCCTCGATGGCGGCGCGGCGCTCGCTGCGAAGGCGGTTCAGCCGGTCGCGAAGTTCACGTTTCTGCTCGTCGTTGAGCGCGGGATTGCGCAGTTCGTCCTCGACGCCGCGCGCTTCGCGATCGCGCTTTTCGGCGCGCCGGTCGGCGCTTTCGCGGTCGGACCGCGCCTGGCTCAGTCGCGCGGCCGCTGCATGAACCAGCTGGCCGTCGGCATAGGCCGGCAGGAAGCGGCCTGCGGCGGGTTCGGGACAGACCCCGGCATAGCTATGGCCCAGGCGGCCCTCGCGAAAGCCGCGATCCGGCGTGCAATACAGTCTCAGGCCCTGGGCGCGAGCGGCGAAATAGGGCGCGGGATCAGGCGCAACGCCGGTCTTGGCGCAGGCCTTGGCGTGCTCGTCCAGCCGGCTTTGCGGATGGCCAGCCTCGCCGTCCTTGAAGCCGATGCCGGCCCAGTCGCCCTGCAGGCAGGCCTCCTCGCTGATCGTCGCGCAACTGGCCAGAAGCAGGCCACCCGCCAGGAGCGGAAACAACAAGAACGGACGCATGTCAGAAACTCCCCAAGTCGGTGTCCCGGAGATAAAGCTTCACCACATGAATGGTCAATGAACCGGGCCCCGCCCGCTTGGGACCGCATTCGCCCCGATGGTCTCGTCGAGGTAAAGGCGGCCCAGAAATCTGAAATTTAGAGCACTTTTCCGTCCGATAACCGCCCAATACTTATCGGAAATAACCCTAGTGCAGGGTCGGCCCCTGCGGCCGCCGCCACAGCTGGGCGGTCAGGGCGTTGGCGACGCCCAGCCAGCCCAGATCAGGCGCCGTACCGCCGCCGACCTTGCGGGCCTCGATCGCGTAAGCGGTGGAGGCCGCCAGCGACGCGGTCGCCGCCGTAACCTGCCCGCCCAGGCGCTTGGCGCCCAAACCCAGCCACAGGGCGTTGAAGCCCTGGGTCAGGCTCCACAGGGTCAGGGCCCGCGTGCGCGCCGGACTGGCCGGCGCGTTCCAGGTGCGCAGGCCCGACAGGGTCATGGCGATGAACAGCGGCGGCAGGAGCAGGCTGGTCAGCGGCTTGGGCTGATGGGCGACCGGCTCGTGCATCTCGGCGAACTCGACCGCGTACATCGCGTCGTCCAGCACCGCCTCGTGCCGCCGGCCCATGGCCAGGGCCGCCAGGATGGCGCCGCCGGCCAGCAGGGCTCCCAGCGCGATCTGGGCGGCGGGATGATTTTCCTCGCGGGCCTCGACCTCAAAGGCCTCGCGGCCCGCGCGGGCGTGCGCCCGGTGCTGTCTGCCGTTCAGGATGCTCATGCCCGGACTCCTCGCTAAACAGGCTGTCTAACCGATCAGGACAGGCTTGGTTCCCGCCCTGGCCTCAACAACCTTATGATGGGTGCGTTTTGGGCCCGGCGCCAGCGCCGAGGTCGCCAGGATGAGCAGGAACCATGACGCCGACGCTGCGCGACGCCCGCCCCGAAGACATTGAAACCGTGCGCGCCATCGAGCGGGCCTCGGCCCAGCGGTTCATCGGCCTGATGGACGCCCTGGCCGCCGACGAGCCGTCGTCGCCCGAGGTCCTGGCGGCGCGCATCGCTGCGGGGGGCCTGCTGGTCGCCATCGACGCGGATGCGCCCATCGCCTTCGTGATGTTCCGGCCGGTCGAGGACGGGCTCTATATCGAGCAGATCGACGTCCTGCCCGCCTTCGCCGGCCAGAGGATCGGCGCGCGGCTGCTGGACGCCGCCGCCGATACGGCCCGGACGCGCGGGCTAAGCGCCCTGACCCTGTCGACCTTCCGCGAGGTGCCCTGGAACGCGCCCTGGTATCGCCGGCTGGGCTTCATCGATATCGCCGACGTCGCCCTGACGCCCGGCCTGCTGGAAATCCGCCGGGCGCATCTGGAGCGCGGGCTGGACGAGGACGCGCGGACCTTCATGCGGCGCCCCGTTTGATTGGCGGTCCCTGATCAGCGGTTGGCCGGCGTGCGCGTCAGGCCGTCGATCAGGGCCTCCATGGCGCCCAGATTGAGCAGTCCCGCCTGGCGGATCTCCTCGCGGGCCAGAATCTCCGAGGTGACAATCACCCCGCCCGACGCGGTGCGCTGCGCAAACCCCGTGCTGGCCAGCTTGACCACATGGCGCCGGGTGGTCTCCACGGGGATGCCCAGCGACCGGGCCAGGGCCGAGACGCTCACCGGCCGGCGCATCTCGTCGGGGAAGAACTCTCCCGAGATCAGTTCGACATAATCGGCCTGCTCGCGCAGGTGCTCGGTGCCGGCCTGGGCGGCGGCGATGAACACCAGGGCCCGGTCCATGTCGCCGTCGAAAAGATCGGTAAAAACCCGGATCATCCGCAGGGCATAGTCCGCGCCCAGGCTCAGATGGTGACGGTTCACGAACGGCGTCTTTTTACGTTTCATCATCAGGCGATGGAGCAATTTTCATTAAGCATCAATCCAAGAAACCTACTCAATTTGAGCATCTAATTTCAGGTTTTAAGGTGCTGTTTATAGGGCCGGTGTCACGTTAACCCGCAACTATTGGGGCTCAAAGAAATGCGTTTGCGATTGTCTGGGGCAATGAACCTGTTTGGCGCGAGCCTTGCCGGCGGCCTCCTGGTTCTGGCGGCCGTTTCCTGGTTCGCCGTCGAGACGGTGCGCGTGGGCGGCCCTCTGTACGACAAGATCGTGGCGGGCAAGGACCTGACCGCCGACATCCTGCCCCCGCCGCTATACGTGATCGACGTCTATCTTGACGCCAAACTGGCCTTTGCCGCCGGCAGCTCGGCCGATCTGAAATATGCGACTGACGAACTGGTCAAGCATCGCGCCGAATACGACACGCGCCTGGCCCTCTGGCGCGCCGTCGATTTCGATCCGCAGGTAAAGTCCGTGCTGTTGGGCGAGTCCGACCAGCAGGCCCAGATTGTCTGGACGTCGGCGGACGCCATGTTCAAGGCCATGGCGGCCGGCGACACCGCGACCGCTACGGCCCAGGAAGCGCAAATGACCAAGGCCTTCGACGCCCATCGCACGGCCGTCGAACAGATCGTTCCCCTGATCGCCGCCGACAACGCCCGCATCGAGGCCGAAGCCCAGGCCAAGCAGGTTCAGCAACTGAGCCTGATGGGCGCGCTCTGCGTGCTGTTGGGTATGGTCATCGTCGGCGGCGTCTGGGCCATGAGCCGCGGCGTGGTGCGTCCGGTGCAGGCCATCACCCAGTATATGGGCCAGTTGGCGGCGGGCGACTACGAACGCGCCGTGCCCTTCGCCGGCCGTCACGACGAGCTGGGCGACATGGCCAAGTCCGTGGCGGTGTTCCGCGAGAACGTTCTGGAACGCCGGGCGCTGCGCCAGGAGCAGGATGAGGAACGCCGGACCGCCGAGAGCGACCGCCGCTCCAATGAGGATCAGCGCATCGCCGCCGAGCAGAGGCGCGACAGCGCCATGCACAGCCTGGCCCAGGGCCTGGACCATCTCTCGGCGGGCGACGTCGCCTACCGACTGGAAACGGCCTTCGCGCCGGAATATGAGCGCCTGCGCGGCGACTTCAACGCCGCCGCCGAGAAGCTGACCCAGACGCTGAGTCAGATCCGCCAGTCCTCCAGCGGTGTGGGATCGGGCGCAGCCGAGATTGCCCAGGCCGCCGATGACCTGTCGCGCCGCACCGAGCAGCAGGCCGCCAGCCTGGAAGAAACCGCCGCCGCTCTGGACCAGATCACCTCGACCGTGCGCCAGACCGCCGACGGCGCCCGCAAGGCCGACCTGATCGTCGCTGACACCCGTCGCCAGGCCCAGGCCACCGAACAGGCCGTCGGCGCCGCTGTCCGCGCCGTCGGCGAAATCCAGACCTCGTCCAACCAGATCAGCCAGATCATCGGCGTCATCGACGAGATCGCCTTCCAGACCAATCTGCTGGCGCTGAACGCCGGGGTCGAGGCGGCGCGGGCCGGTGAAGCCGGTCGCGGCTTCGCGGTCGTGGCCCAGGAAGTGCGGTCTCTTGCCCAGCGCTCGGCCGAGGCCGCCAGAGAAATCAAGGTGCTGATCGGCACGGCCTCGACCAAGGTCAGCGAAGGCGTCGGCCTGGTCGGTCAGACCGGCAATGCCTTGGGCGACATCCTGGAGCGGGTGGGCCAGATCGCCGCCCTGGTGACCGAGATCTCGGCCTCGTCACAGGAACAGTCGACCGGCCTGAACGAGGTCAATGTGGCCATCAACCAGATGGATCAGATGACCCAGCAGAACGCCGCCATGGTCGAGCAGACGACGGCGGCGGCGCATTCGCTACGCACAGAGTCGGGACGCCTGGCCGAACTGGTCGGCCAGTTCAACCTGGAGCCGGCGACGCGCACCAGGCGCGCCGCCTGACAGGTCAGCCGGCCGGCAGTTCGCCCATGGCGCTCTGCAGATAGTTCTGCTCGCCGATCGACTTGACCAGGCCCAGCTGCATTTCGAGGAAGTCGATGTGCTCCTCGGTGTCGCTGAGGATCTCGCGCAGCAGCTCGCGGCTGACATAGTCGCGGACCTGTTCGCACTGGATGATGCCAGGGATCAGGGTCTCGCGGCCGCCGACCTCGACGGCCAGGTCCGAGGCCAGGCACTCGGGCACGGTCTCGCCGATCTTCAGCTTGTGCAGGTCCTGCAGGTTGGGCAGGCCTTCCAGGAACAGGATGCGATTGATCAGCTTGTCGGCGTGCTTCATCTCGCCGATCGACTCGTCATAGGTGATCTTGCCCAGGCGCTTGAAGCCCCAGTTGTCGTACATCCGCGCGTGCAGGAAATACTGGTTCACGGCGGTCAGCTCGTTGGTGAGCACCGCGTTGAGCAGGCGGATAATTCCGGGATCGCCTTGCATGGCGGGTCTCCTTGAAGTGCGAGTCGCGGCGACCGTGCGGCAAGGCGCGGCGGGCTTCAACCGCTATGTCTGCAAGTGTTTCGCGCTTTCACGGAAATCGTGGCGCGGCGGGCCAAACCTATTCGGCGGCGTAGGCCAGGGCCTGACGGCTGTCTTCGATCATCTGGCGCATCTCGCACACGCACTTGGCGCACTGGGCCTGACAGCCCTTGTGGCGAAAGATCTCGGCCGGACGGCTGGCGCCCGCGTCGATGGCGGCGCGCACTTCGCGCTCGCGGATGCCGTTACAGTTGCAAACGTACACGGAAGCAACGCCCTTGCCGAATGAGTGTCATTCTCATGTAGCGAAGACCGAGGCCTTTTGCAACTGACTCTCACTATGGTTCGCAGCGGGCGAGGTCGTGACCCTTTAGGCTGACGACTTGGGCGCTGGCGCGAATTGGCGTAATTCCCGCGTCATGACCCTCGATTGCCGCCTCTATCTGATCACCCCGCCGGCCCTGAGCGACCTGGACGCCTTCGGCCTTGAGCTGAAGAAGGCCCTGGACGGCGGCGACGTGGCCGCGCTGCAGATCCGGCTGAAGGACGTCTCCGACGCCGCGATCGCGCAGGCCGTGGCGGCCATCGCGCCGATCGCCCGCGCCCAGGGCGTGGCGGTGATCCTCAATGACCGGCCCGACCTGGCGGCCAGCCTCGACTGCGACGGCGTGCATGTGGGTCAGGGCGACACCCCCTACGCCGCCGCCCGCAAGCTGATGGGCAAGGACCGCATGGTCGGGGTCACCTGCCATGACAGCCGTCACCTGGCCATGGAGGCCGCCGAGGCCGGGGCCGACTATGTGGCCTTCGGAGCCTTCTTCCCGACCACGACCAAGGACGCCCCGACCACCGCCGATCCGGAAATCCTGTCGATCTGGCAGGAGGTGATGGAGACCCCCTCGGTGGCCATCGGCGGCATCACCGCCGACAACGCCGCCGGCCTGGCCACGGCGGGCGCAGACTTCCTGGCCGTCTCGGCCGGGGTCTGGGCCCATCCCCAGGGGCCGACCGCCGCCGTCGCTGCGCTGAACGCCGCGATCGCCGCAGGTCTGGCGGCGCGCAACCTCGTCTAACGACGTTATTGCGGGGCCGACCAGACAGGCCTAGCCTCTCCGTTAACCATAGGTTCCGGGGGGGAACGCGATGAACAAGCGACTCGTATTGTGCGTGGTGAGCCTGGCGGCTCTGTCAGTGGCGACCTACGCCCTGGCCGAAAACTGGAAGCCCTCGCCCGGCGAGGCCAAGACCTTCTATGACGAGGACTTTATGCGGGTGGACGCCAAGTCCGGCATGGTCCTGGTCCGCATCGCCGAGGGCAAGCCCAACGGTCCCTACAGGAACTGGCCGGCCGGCAAGGGGCCGATCATCATGTTCGCCCTGGACTGCGCGGCCGACAAGTGGATCGACCTGGGCATGGATTTCGTCGGGGACATGGGCCTGACCAAGGGCTGGCGGAACGGCGAAAAGATCGACGACGCCAAGGCCGCTGCCGGCAGCGCCGGCAAGCTGGCCTGCGAAGCCCGCGACAGCCTGCCCAAGGTCGATCTGCCCTAGGCCGGGCAGATGCTCCCCCTCAAGGGGAGCTGCGCATATCATCACAAGCGGTTGTCATCCCGGACGAGCGCGCAGCGCGAAGATCCGGGACCGACGCCTGAGCTCTGCGCTTCCGGCGGTCCCGGATCTGCCCCCGGCTTTCGCCGGGGTTGTCCGGGATGACAGCTTTTTTCGCGGCGACCTTGATGGGCAACAGGCCCTGCCCAGCGGGGAGCATTCGCCCCGCCTTGCTTTCGCGCGCGTCCGCGACTAGGTTCCGCGCCCAATTTCCCGATCTTTCTAACCGCCGCTCGCATATCCCCCGCCGTCTGCTCCCTTTTCAACAAAGAGGGGGGACGCTGCGCAGGGGGACCTATGAGGAAAACCCGCCTTGGCCACTCCCTCCGCCCTTCTGAACGTGATGATCGACGCTGCCCGCAAAGCGGCGCGTGGCCTGGCTCGCGATTTCGGTGAAGTCGCCGAGCTGCAGGTTTCCAAGAAGGGCGCGGCCGACTTCGTCACCAATGCCGACCTCAAGGCCGAGCAGACCATCTTCGAACTGCTGGAAAAGGCCCGCCCCGGCTACAGCTTCCTGGGTGAAGAGCGCGGCCTGATCGAGGGCACCGACAAGACCCACACCTGGATCGTCGACCCGCTGGACGGCACCACCAACTTCCTGCACGCCATCCCGCACTTCGCGGTCAATATCGCCCTGCAGCGCGAGGGCGAGGTGGTGGCCGGCGTCACCTACAACCCCATCACCCACGACCTGTTCTGGGTCGAAAAGGGCAAGGGTGCCTTCCTGGGCGCCGAAAAGCGCCTGCGCGTCGCCGCCCGCCGCCATCTGGACGAGGCCGTGCTGGCCACCGGCGTGCCCTTCCTGGGCAAGCCCGGCCATGCCCAGTTCCTGAAGGAACTGCACCAGATCAGCCAGAAGGTCGCCGGCGTCCGCCGCTTCGGCGCCGCCTCGCTGGACCTGGCCTGGGTCGCGGCCGGCCGTTTCGACGGCTATTGGGAGCGTAATCTGGGCGCCTGGGACGTCTCGGCCGGCGTGCTGATGGTCGCCGAAGCCGGCGGCAAGGTCACGACCATCGAGGAGCACGGCAACCCGGCCGAAGGGGCCTCGATCCTGGCCTGTAACCAGGAACTGCACCCGCTGGTGCTGGAAAAGCTGCGTCTGGCCTAGGCTTCAACCTTCATCGTGACGCCGGTCGATACGCAAGATATCGCCCGGCTCGCAGTCGAGGAATTCGCAGATCTTTTCCAAGGTCTCGAAGCGCACGCCCTTAACCTTGCCCTGTTTGAGCAGCGAAAGGTTGGCCTCGGTGATGCCGACATAGGCCGCCAGGTCCTTCGACTTCACGTTGCGCTCGGCCATCATGACTCCGAGCTTCACCAGGATCGGCATCAGACGATCTGGGCGTGGTCGTCGGCGATGGTCGAGGCCTTGACCAGAACCACCGCGATCACCGTCAGGGTGACGGCGTAGATGGCGGTCAGCAGGGCAGTGACACCGGAATAGGTCGTTCCAAAGCTGCTGAAGAACGCTAAGGACTTTTCGCCGGTTATCAGGTCAATGATCCGGTGAGTCTGACCCGCGAAAAAGCGGCCAATCACTCCCGAAAAGGGCGTACCCAGCACGAAGACCAATCCTCCGACCGCGAACCGGGTCAGCCGCGCGGCGGTTCTAGGATGCAGGAAATGGCCCCTGGCCATGCCCAGAAAGCACAGACACGCCTGGGACAGCCCATAGACCAGGGCCGCCAGCGGGAGCAGCGCTCCGCCCATGCCAGCGATCAACGGCGCGAAAATCTCCACGCGCGGGCTGCTAGTGGCCTCATTGCAGACCCCGCTCGGCAAGGTCGGGCAGGTGGTGGTCGCGCCGACCTCAAAATTCCCCTGGGTCGAGACGCCGTGGGACGAAAGGCTCCAGTTCAAAGGCTTGCCCGCAGAGGCGCCGATCGCGGTGCTGGCGAACAGGCCGATCATAATCAAAGCGGTCAGCAAGGTCGCGAAACCACAGAACGCCGCCATTAACGCGCTCAAACCCCGCAGCCCTCGTTCGCCCCACGCACCCGCTAAAAGGCTTACCACCACGATCCTCCCCACTCTGGATTGCAAAATTATCGTCAAACAATAATTGTTTGCTGTCAAGCAACCGATCTGTAGAAAAATGAAGACCCCCCGTTCAGCTTGGGCGGACGGCGAAGCGAAGGACTATCGTCATGGCTACCCTAGCCAAACCGTCACATCCGCGCGCTAAATCGCCGCCATGACCCTGCTGACCCGTCGCGCCCTGACCACCGCCGCCCTCGCCGGCACCTTCCTGCCCGGCCTCGCCCGCGCCCAGGGCAAGAAGCCCCTCGTCATCGCCCACCGGGGCGCCTCGGGCCTGCGGCCAGAACACACGGCCCTGGCCTATGAGCTGGGGATCGAGCA
Organism: Caulobacter sp. GSs2; assembly: GCF_058680895.1. The sequence goes on from NZ_CM178725.1 coordinate 1,756,153, forward strand.
GGGCTGCGACTTCATCGAGCCCGATCTGGTCCCCACCAAGGACGGCCATCTGGTGGCCCGCCACGAGAACGAGATCGGCGGCACGACCGACATCGCCGCCCGTCCCGAATTCGCCGCCCGCAAGGCGACCAAGACGATCGACGGCGAGAGCATCACCGGCTGGTTCACCGAAGACTTCACCCTGGCCGAGCTCAAGACCCTGCGGGCCCGCGAACGCCTGCCGCAACTGCGCCCGGCCAGCGCCGCCTTTGACGGCCAGGCCCTGATCCTGACCTTCGACGAGGTGGTCGCCATCGCCCGGGCCGCCAGCAAGCGCACCGGCCGCGTCATCGGCGTCTATCCCGAGATGAAGCACCCCAGCTATTTCGCCTCGATCGGCCTGCCGGTCGAAGGTCGGATGCTGGACGCCCTGAAGCGCAATGACCTGAACTCGGCCGACGCTCCGGTGTTCGTGCAGTGTTTCGAGGTCACCCCCCTGAAGACCCTGCGCCCCCAGACCCGGGCCAAGCTGGTGCTGCTGGCTGACGCCGAGGGCGGTCCGCCTGACCTGACGGGCGTCAAATATGCCGATCTGCTGACCGCCGAGGGCCTGAAGGGCGTCGCCGCCTATGCCGACGGCCTGGGGCCGCACCAGTCGCTGGTGATCCCGCGCGCCGCGACCCTGCTGCCGGCCACATCGCTGGTGAAGGACGCCCACGCCGCCGGCCTGCAGGTGCACCCGTGGACCGTGCGGGCCGAGAACTACTTCCTGCCGCCGGCCCTGCGCCGCGGCGACGCCGCGCGGCCCGACTACATGGCCCAGCACGGCGAGGTCGAGCCGCTGCTCAAGGCCCTCTATGCGGCCGGCGTGGACGGCGTGTTCAGCGACTTCCCGGGCCTGGCGGTCGCCGCGCGCGCTTGACCCTCTGACGCTCGCGGGTGCAGCCTGAGCGCCTTGTCGCGTTGAGGCCTCTCATGAACACCCGTCTGGCCGTCCTTGCCGCCGCCTTGCTGCTGGGCGCTTCGGCGCCCGCCCTCGCCGCCTCTGTTGGCGGTCCAAAGCTGGACGTCATCGCCAGGGATTTCGTGGCCCTGACGCTGGAGGCCGGCGAGCGCGAGCCCGGCTATGTCGACGCCTATTACGGCCCCAAGGCCTGGGCCGACGCCGCCAAGGCCCATCCGCGCGCCGTGCCGGCCCTAAAGGCCGAGGCCCTCCGCCTGACCGCCGCGACGCGGGCCGTCGATGACGCCGCCCTCACCCCCGACGAGCGCCGCCGCAAGGCGTTCATGCTGGGCCAGCTGAAGGCGGCCGAAACCCGCCTGGCCATGCTGGAGGGCCAAAAGTTCAGCTTCCAGGACGAGGCGCAGGGCCTGTTCGGCGTGCGTCCGCCGCTGAAGCCGCTGTCGGACTATGACCCGATCCTGGCCCGCGTCGACCGTCTGGTCCCCGGCGAGGGCGACCTGGCCGCTCGCATCGACGCCTTCCAGAGCCAGTACGTGATCCCGGCCGACAGGCTGGACGCGGTGATGAAGGCCGGCATCGCCGCCTGCAAGGCGCGCACCGAGGCGCACATCGCCCTGCCCAAGGGTGAGAAGTTCGACCTGGCCTTCGTCACCGGCAAGCCATGGAGCGGCTACAACTGGTACAAGGGCGGGGCGCACAGCCTGATCGAGATCAACACCGACCTGCCCGTCGCCATCAGCCGCGCCGTCGATCTGGGCTGCCACGAGGGCTATCCCGGTCACCATGTGCTGAACGCCCAGCTGGAAGACAAGCTGACCAAGGGCAAGGGCTGGGTCGAGTTCTCGGTCTACCCGCTGTACTCGCCCCAATCGCTGATCGCCGAGGGCTCGGCCAATTACGGCATCAGTCTGGCGTTCCCCGGCCGCGAGAAGGTCAAGTTCGAGCGCGAGCAGCTCTATCCGCTGGCGGGCCTGGATCCCGCGACCGCCGACGCCTATGACGCCCTGATGACCGCCAAGGCCGATCTGGCCAGCAGCGAAAACACCATCGCCGACGCCTATCTGTCGGGTCGCATGGATAAACCCACCGCCATCGCGGCGCTCGCCAAGTACGGTCTCAGCTCGGTGGCCCGCGCCGAAAAGCGCCTGAGCTTCATCGAGACCTATCGCTCCTACGTGATCAACTACAACCTCGGCCAGGACATGGTCCGGGCGCATGTCGAGCGCGCGGGGCCGAGCCAGGACGCGCGCTGGAAGGCGATGGAGGCCGTGATCAGCGAGCCGACGACGCCGGCGGATCTGGCGAGGTAGTGGGCGAGGCCCTTCTCCCCTTGCGGGAGAAGGTGGTGACCGCAGGTCGACGGATGAGGGGTCGCGCAGTCATCGACGACCCTATCGCGGCGGATCTGACCTTAGACCCCTCATCCGGCCGCTATCGCGGCCACCTTCTCCCGCAAGGGGAGAAGGCAGATCAAGCCGCCTCCACCCCGAACTGCAGTTTCGCCAGCCGCGAATACAGCCCGCCGCGCGCCGAAAGCTCGGCGTGCGTGCCCTGTTCGACCACCCGGCCGTCTTCCATGACCACGATGCGGTCGGCCTTGAGCACAGTGGCCAGGCGGTGGGCGATGACCAGGGTGGTGCGGCCGCTCATGGCCTCGTGCAGGGCCTGCTGGACCAGGCGCTCGTTTTCGGCGTCCAGCGCGCTGGTGGCCTCGTCGAGCAGCAGGATGGGCGCTTGGCGGACCAGGGCCCGGGCGATGGCCAGGCGCTGGCGCTGGCCGCCCGACAGGGTCTTGGCGCGCTCGCCGACCGGGGTGTCGAAACCCTGCGGCAGGGCTTCCAGGAAGCCGGTCGCCTGGGCGGCGGCGGCGGCTTCGCGGGCTTGCGCTTCGGTGGCGTCCTCGCGGCCAAAGCGGATGTTGTCCAGCGCCGAGCCCGAGAACAGCGGCGAGTCTTGGGCCACCAGGGCCATGCGCTGACGCACCTCCACCGGGTCGGCGTCGCGCAGATCCACGCCGTCGAGGCGGATGACGCCCTCCTGGGGGTCGTAGAAGCGCAGGAGCAGGCGCAGGACGGTGCTCTTGCCCGCCCCTGAGGGTCCGACCAGGGCGACGGTCTCGCCGGGCCTGACGGTCAAATCAAAGCCTCGCAGGGCCGGCAGGTCAGGACGGCCGGGATAGGCGAAGGTGACGTTGTCGAAGGCCACAGCGCCGGTGGCGGGAACCGGCAGGGTCCTGGGCTTCTCCGGCGCGGCGATGCCGGGCTGCGAGCTCAGCAGCTCGGCGATACGCTCCATGGCCCCGGCGGCCTTCTGAACGTCGCCCCAGACCTCGCCCAGGGCGCCGATCGAGCCGGCGGCCATGATGGCCAGCAGGGCGAACTGGGCCAGGGTGCCCGGCGTCATCTCGCCCGACAAAACCAGGTGCGCGCCCGACCACAGCAGCAGGGTGATGCCGCCAAAGGCCAGGACGATGACCACGGCGGTCATGCCGGCCCGGGCGGTGATGCGCCGCACCGAGGCCTGATAGGCCATCTCGACCGCCTCGCCGAAGCGGCTGTCCGAAGCCTTTTCGCGCCCGAAGGCCTGAACGGTGTCCAGCGCGTCCAGGCTCTCGCCGGCATAGCCCACGGCGTCGGCGAAGCGGTCCTGGGCCGTCACCGACAGCTTGCGCACCTTGCGACCCATCAGGAACATCGGGGCCAGGATCACCGGCACCATCAGCACGATGAAGCCCGCCAGCTTGGGGCTGACCACGGCCATGTAGCCCAGCCCGCCCACTAGGCTCAGAATGTTGCGCACCGCCACCGAGGCCGAGGTGCCGACCAGCTGCTCGATGATGGTGACGTCGGTGGTCAGGCGCGACAAAACCTCGCCGGTGCGGGTTTTGAGGAAATAGGCCGGATCCAGGGTCAGGGTGTGGCCATAGAGCGCCCGGCGCAGGTCGGCGACGACCCGCTCGCCCAGCCGGGTGACAAAGAAGAACCGCAGCGAGGTGGCGACGGCCAGCACCAGGGCCACAACCCCCAGGCCGATGAAGGCGCCGTTGACGGCCGAGGCCGCGCCGGTCGCAAATCCCTTGTCGATAACGGTCTTGAAGGCGGCGGTCAGGCCCAGGGTGGCGCTGGTGGAGAACAGCAGGAAGAAGCCCGCAGCCAGGGCGTCGCCGATGTGGCGGCGCACGAAGGGCAGCAGATGGGCCAGGGGACGGATGTCCTTGCGGCGGGGCCGCCGGGCGGCCGCCTCGGCCATGCCCTGAGCCAGTTCGGCGCCGGCGCCGGGGCGTCCCTCGACCGAAATATCCCCGCCGTGTACGTCGGTCATCAACTGTCCCTTGCCAAATTCGCGCGTGTTCTTTATAGCCGCGCCTCTTCGAGGGCCACCCGCAAGGGCGTCCGCTCACCAACTTTCACACCGCCAGTCGGTTGGACCGCCCGATGAAACAAGACATTCACCCCGACTATCACTTCATCACCGTCACCATGACCGATGGCACCACCTATCCGACCCGTTCGACCTACGGGAAAGAAGGCTCCGTGCTGGCGCTGGATATCGATCCGCGCGTTCACCCGGCCTGGACCGGCGGCAACGCCCACATGCTGGACCGTGGCGGCCGCGTCTCGCGCTTCAACGCCAAGTTCGCTGGCTTCACCAAGAAGTAAGCACGCTCGCCGCAAGGGCGACGAAAGGCCGGTCCCGCGCTCGCGGACCGGCTTTTTCTGTGTCTGGTGTTCAGGCGTCAAAAAAGCCCGCCATCTCGGTCGAGATGGCGGGCTTTTTGTTGCGCGGGATGGGGTGGATCAACTGCCCCCGAACGCCGCCGTGAGGCGGTCGAACTGGGCCTGAACCGGGCGGGGCGCGTCTTCGAGGGCGATCTCGACATACATGCGCTTGTCCAGATGGCGCACGCGCTCATACAGGCGCTCGGAGCGCTGCAGCAGGTTGACCAGGCCGTAGGGCAGTTCCTCGACCGCCGCGCCGACCACGGCGACTTCCTCGGCCAGGCGATAGCTTTCAGCGCAGGCAGCCTCGGGGGCCATCTCGCCTTCCTTGACCGCGCGCTGCACCAGCAGCCAGGAGGCCACCTGCATCAGGCGGGTGGTCAGACGCATGCTTTCGGTGGCGTAGGCCAGGGCGGCGTTGCGCGAGAGGATCTTGCTGTCATGCCGGCCCGCGCCGTCGAGATAGCCAGCCGTCTCCTCGACCAGCATCATGCCTTCCTCGAACGTGCGGTCAAACAGCTCCGATTTCGCGAAGTCCTGGATGACCCCCGCGCGCCAGGGTGTCGACGCGGATGCGTTCAGATCGGTCATAGGTACTCAATGCCCCTTCGAAAGGCCGCGAGAACGTCTCGCTTGGAGCAGGGACTGCAACCCCCGTGCCAACCGACGCCGTCCCGTTTCGCGACCTGCCCCCTTCGAACCTCGACGCATACGCAGCGAAGGCGGCTTGCCGCCTTTAGACATTGATTAGGGTAAATGAATCCCTAGTCGAGGCGACCAAACAGCGCATTGGCCGCGTCGCGTCCAGCGCGCTTCTTGTCCAACTGGGCCTTTGTGCGGGTGATCTCGGCCTGGAGGGCGTCGATGCGCTCCTCCAGCTCGGCGACCCCATAGATTTCAAGGTCTTCGTGCGTCGTCTCATTCAGGGCGCGACCGCTGAAAGCGCGCGGCTCGACGGGTTCCTCGAACATCGACTGGCTCCCTAGACCTATGAACGTCCTTTTCGTTCGTTCATCTGACGCCTACCTAGGACGCAAGGCAAGCTTGAGGGATCAGAGACCATGTCGGATGCGATGACCGCGATCGCCATCGAAGGCGGCAAGGGGCCCGCCGATGCGCTGGTTCCCACCACGCTGGAGCGGCCCGTTCCGCGCGCCGGAGAGATCCTGATCAAGGTCGCGGCGGCCGGGGTAAATCGCCCCGACATCATCCAGCGTCTGGGCTATTATCCACCCCCGCCGGGCGCGCCGGTCACCCTGGGCCTGGAGGTCGCGGGCGAAGTCATGGTAGCGTCGGGCCGCTGGAAGATCGGCGACAAGGTCTGCGCCCTGCTGGGCGGTGGCGGCTATGCGCAATATGCCGTGGTCGACGCCCGCCACGCCCTGCCCGTTCCCGACGGCTTCGACATGGTCCACGCCGCCGCCCTGCCCGAGACGGTTTTCACCGTTTACGCGAATGTGTTCGAGCATGGCGCGCTCAAGGCCGGCGAAACCCTGCTGGTCCATGGCGGAACGTCCGGAATCGGAACAACCGCCATCGCCATGGCCAAGGCGGCCGGGGCCCGGGTCATCGCGACCGGACGCGGGGCCGACAAGAAGGCCAAGGCCCTGGAGCTGGGCGCCGACATCGCCGTCGACACCAAGACCGAGGACTTCGCCGAAATCGCCCGCGAGGCCGGCGGCGTCGATGTGGTGCTCGACATGGTCGGGGCCAGCTATTTCGACAAGAATCTGCACGCCCTCAATGTCGGCGGCCGCATCGTCTATATCGCCGCCCTGGCCGGCCCGGTGCTGGACGTGCCAATCATGCAGATCATGCAGAAGCGCGCGACGATCACGGGCTCGACCCTGCGCCCCCGCTCGGCCGACGAAAAGGCTCGCCTGGCCGCAGAGATCGAACGCGTCGTCTGGCCGTGGATCGCGGCAGGCAAGCTGAAGCCGATCGTCGACGCGACCTTCCCGCTGGAGGCGGCGGGCAAGGCCCACGCACATCTTGAAGCTGGGGAGCATGTTGGGAAGGTTGTGCTGGTGGCCTAGAAAAGTCTTCTCAGGTTTACGGCCGGACACAAATAATAATTTCGCATGCGAAGCGGCGCCGTGATCGATGGTATGCGAAATGCCTCCGAATGAAATTGAATATTTCCTCGGCAAAAATTCTCGTCTGAAACGCCTCGAAACCGCCGACTAGCGTCGAAATCGAGGACAAGATTTAATCCTGCAGCCGGAATTTGTGTCGACCTGATGGCTATTATTCTTGTCGTCGAAGATGAAATGTTCATCCGTCAGGCGGCGGAATGGGCCATCGAGGATCTGGGACATCGGCCGCTGATGGCCGAGGACCTGGCCGGCGCGCTGGCGCACCTGTCGGCGCCCGGCGGCATCGACATGCTGTTCGTCGACATACGGCTCGGCGCCCTGCCCCTGGCGGCTACGACATCGCCAACCAGGCCCTGGAGCTACGGCCGGGCCTGCGGGTTCTCTACACGTCCGGAAGTCCGCTTACGGCCGACATGTCCGAGCAGTTCGTCGGCGGCGGCCATTTTCTTCAGAAGCCCTATTCGCCAGAGCAGCTGGAAGCCTCGGTCGGCAAGCTGTTGCACTAGACCTATCCAGACTTCGTTGGCGCGTGAGACTTCAGCGCCACGCCTGCTGCATGAATTGGGAAGCGCCATAGCCAGCTCGACGACGGCCCCGACGCCCGGTCAGACCGAAGAATCCATCGTCAAGGCCGGCGCCCTGCAGAGCGCCATCTTCAACAGCGCCAACTTTTCCAGCATCGCCACCGACGCCAAGGGCGTGATCCAGATCTTCAATGTCGGGGCCGAGCGCATGCTGGGCTACACGGCCGCCGAGGTGATGAACACCATCACGCCGGCCGACATCTCCGACCCCCAGGAACTGATCGCCCGGGCCCGGGCGCTGAGCGCCGAGCTGGCCACCCCGATCGAGCCGGGCTTCGAAGCCCTGGTCTTCAAGGCCTCGCGCGGGATCGAGGACATCTATGAGCTGACCTATATCCGCAAGGACGGCACCCGTTTTCCCGCCGTGGTCTCGGTCACGGCCCTGCGCGACGACCAGGACGGCATCATCGGCTATCTGCTGATCGGCACCGACAACACCGCCCGCAAGCTGGTGGAAGAGGAACAGAAAAAGTCCGACCAGCGGCTGCGGGACCAGCAGTTTTACACCCGCTCCCTGATCGAATCCAACATCGACGCCCTGATGACCACCGACCCCTCGGGCATCATCACCGACGTCAACAAGCAGATGGAAGCGCTGACGGGCTGCACGCGCGATGAACTGATCGGCGCACCGTTCAAGGACTGCTTCACCGATCCCGAGCGCGCCGAGGCCGGCATCAAGCGGGTTCTGGCCGAGAAATCGGTCACCGACTACGAACTGACCGCCCGCGCCCGCGACGGCAAGCAAACGGTCGTCTCCTACAACGCCACCACCTTCTATGATCGCAAGCGGACGCTGCAGGGCGTGTTCGCCGCCGCCCGCGACGTCACCGAGCGCAAGCGGGTCGAGGCCGAGCTGCAACAGGCCAAGGCCGACGCCGAGAGCGCCAGCCGCACCAAGTCCGACTTCCTGGCCAGCATGAGCCACGAGATCCGCACGCCGATGAACGCGGTGATGGGCATCGCCGACCTGCTGGCCAAGACCGAGCTGACCCCGGAGCAGGACAAGTACGTCCAGATCTTCCGCCGCGCGGGCGACAATCTGCTCAACCTGATCAACGATATTCTCGACCTGTCGAAGGTCGAGGCCTCGCAGCTGGATCTGGAACAGACCGGCTTCTCACTGAGCGACCACCTGGAAAAGTCCATCGAGATGGTCGCCCCCAGGGCCCAGGAGAAGGGCCTGACCCTGATCTGCGAGATCGCGCCGGGCGTCAGCAACGACCTGGTGGGCGACCCCACCCGCCTGCGCCAGGTGCTGCTCAACCTGCTGGGCAATGCCATCAAGTTCACCGCCGCGGGCGAGGTCTCGCTGAAGGTCGACCGCGACGCCGACAGCACCGCTCCGACCGCCCTGCGCTTCTCGGTGGCCGACACCGGCATCGGCATCGCCAGCGACAAGCTCTCCCGGGTGTTCGAGCGCTTCACCCAGGCCGACAGTTCGACGACCCGGCGCTTTGGCGGTTCGGGCCTGGGGCTGACGATCTCCAAGCGGCTGGTCGAGCTCATGGGCGGCAGGATCGGCGTGACCAGCACGCTGGGCCAGGGCAGCGTCTTTGCCTTCTCGGTGCCCTTCGAGGTGTGGGCGGCGGCCAACCGGCCGGTCAGCGCCCCCGTGGGCCATGGCCCCGACACGCCCCTGCCCAGCCTGCGCATCCTGATGGCCGAGGACTCGCCCGACAACTGCACCATCGCCCTGGCCTATCTGGAAAACACGCCCTACCTGGTCGATGTAGCCGAGACCGGCCTGATCGCCTGCGAGATGTTCAAGGCCGGTCACTATGACCTGGTGCTGATGGACCGGCAGATGCCGGTGATGGACGGCCTGACCGCCACCCGCACCCTCCGGGCGTGGGAAAAGTCGAATGACCGGCCACCGACCCCGATCATCGCCCTGACCGCCTCGGCCCTGAAGGGTGACCGCGAGACCTGTCTGGCGGCGGGGTGCACTGCCTATCTGACCAAGCCCATCAAGCAGGACGTGCTGTTGCAGGCGATCCGGGACTATTCGGCGGTCGCGAGCCCCCGGTCAGAGTCGGCGGCGTCCGGGCCGGAATCACGATTGTGGCGCCCCAGCGCCCGGCTGGCCGCGCTGATCCCCAGCTATCTGGACAGTTGCCGCCAGGACGTCATCACGATGCGCGACGCCCTGGACCGGGCCGACTTCCAGCCCGTGACCCTCCTGGGGCACAATATGCGCGGCTCGGGCGGCGGCTTTGGCTTCCAGGCCATTACCGACTTCGGCGCCGGCCTGGAGCTGGCGGCGGCGGTCTCCGACGGCGCCGGGTCGCGCACCCTGGTCGATCAGCTGTCCCGCTTTCTGGATGACCAGCGCCACACCTGACACGCCGAACCGGGGCCGCGACACCGCGCGACGGCCGGTCTTCACCATGCCCCGTTCCCTTTCGCCCAGAACCGGATTATAGCTCCCCCGTTGAACATCCCGCCCGGCCGCAAGGTCGGGCGCCGTCATTTCTGGAGGACCGCATGTCCGACATCCTGATGCCCAAGGCGACGGCCGTCTGGCTCGTGGACAATACGTCGCTGAGCTTCGAGCAGATCGCCGATTTCTGTAATCTGCACCCGCTGGAAGTGCGCGGCATCGCCGACGGCGAAGTGGCGCGCGACATCCGCGGCGCCGATCCGATCGGCAATGGCCAGCTGACCCGCGAAGAGCTGGACAAGGCCCAGGCCAACGACGCCTATCGCATGAAGGCCCAGGTCAGCCGTCACGCCGAGCTGCTGAAGCCGCAGAAGAAGGCCCCGCGCTACACGCCCGTGTCGCGCCGTCAGGACCGCCCTGACGCCATCGCCTGGTTCCTGCGCCACCACCCCGAAGTGACCGACGCCCAGATCTCCAAGCTCCTGGGCACCACCAAGTCGACCATCGACCAGGTGCGCCAGCGCTCGCACTGGAACGCCGCCAACATCAAGCCGGTCGATCCCGTGACCCTGGGCCTGGTCGGCCAGCTGGAGCTGGACGCCCTGGTCAAGAAGGCCGCCGAAAAGAAGGCCAAGGACGACCTCAAGAAGGGCATCCTGCCGGAAGATCCCACCCTGCGTCCCGCTTCGGAGACCGGCGTCGTCGAGACTCCCGAGGAGGACGAAGAGGCCGATTACCGCAAGTCGCGCGCCGAGCCCAAGGCCGAGGACGTGTTCGGCAAGTCGACCTATGTGGCCGACGATGAGGACGAGGACGACGACGAAGACTGAGGCGTTCTGGCGATCAAAATGAAAGAGGCCCATTCCGCGATCACGGAATGGGCCTTTTCTAATTCAGCAGCTTCAATGGAGCTGTGATCTCAGCCCCTCTATCTCTTCCTTCAGCCTCAGCTTCTGCCGCTTGAGCTCCCTAAGTCGGGTCGCATCGCTGGCGGGGCGCTTGGTCTCTTCCTGGATCGAGCGATCGAGGTTCTCGTGACGGGACCCAAGTTCGCGGATACGGGATTCGATGGCCATGGCTGTCGGCTCCTTGCTGTTGAGAAGACGAGTGAACACCCGCTGCGCCCGGCTGTCAGATCACATATGGTTGCACGCGGCCCCGCTTGACTTGGCCCACCTTCCTCCCGTGTCGGACGAAAATTCACCATGACGGACTCTTCCAAGACCGCGGACAAGCCCCGACTGATCATCGGAATATCCGGCGCTTCGGGCGTTATCTACGGCATCCGCGCCCTGGACGCCTGTCGCGACCTGGGGGTCGAAAGCCATCTGGTGCTGTCAAAATCGGCGGCCCTGACCCTGTCGCAGGAGACCGATCTTTCGGTCTCCGA